>CALKWO010000242.1 GCA_938003875.1 uncultured bacterium | reverse complement strand
AGCAGTGCTATGATAATAGCATCTGCTCCAGCAGGCGGTATTCAGCCTTATTTTTATTAGAACCAGTTTCCCTCGAATTTCTATTTTTCAGATTTTCCAAAGGTCAGTTGCATGGCAACTTCCTGGATAGCCTCAGAATAGCTTGGATGACCATGGATGCAGCGTGCTATCCGTTCACAGGTAGCTTCCTGCTCCATTCCTATAACGCATTCGCCAATCAGCTCAGAAGCTCTTGCTCCTATGATATGCACGCCGAGGATTTTATTCGTTTTTTTATGAACACACATTTTCACCAGGCCTTCTTTCTCTCCCAGACATCTTGCTCTGCCTGTGCCTGAAAAAGGATAACTGGCACTTCTATAAGGAAGCTTTCTTTCCTGTATTTGTTCTTCTGTAAGGCCTACACTGGCAACCTCTGGCCATGTGTATATTACACAAGGCAGGCAATCGTAATTTACCTCGCCAGGCAAGCCAGCCATACATTCCACTGCTGCAATTCCTTCCGCAGAAGCCTTATGAGCGAGCATTGGGCCTGGAATAATATCGCCAATGGCATAAATACCAGGAATATTGCTCTGATAGCATGCATCTACCATAACCTGGCCTTTTTCCATAGAAACACCGATAGCTTCCAGTCCCAAATTTTCTGTAGAAGGCTTTCTACCAACAGCAAGCAAAAGTCGATCACAAAGGATTTCGGATGTGTTGTTGTTTTCTTCTACTGTAACAATGACTTTATTTTCTTGTTTTTGCGCCTTGGTTACTTTGGTATTGAGCTTAAACTCTAACCCTTGATTGCGTAAACTCCTCTCCAGAATACGAGCGATTTGTTTATCCATCGTGATAGCTATCTGGGGAAGCATTTCCACGACAGTCACCTGGCTGCCTAAACGCTTCCATACAGAGCCTAACTCCAGTCCAATATATCCTCCTCCTACAACAACAAGATGCTCTGGAATGGATTCAAAAGAAAGTGCTTTTGTGGAGTCCACGATAAGTTCATCATCATAAGGAAAAAGAGAGGGATGAATTGCCTTGCTTCCTGTAGCAAGCAGTATATTCCTGGTTTGCAGTGTCCTTGTTTTGCCATCCTGAAGAGAGACTTCGACTTCTTTAGAAGAAATAAGCCTGGCTCTTCCCAAAATGATTTCTACATGATGGCTTATCAAAAGATTTTTTACATTTTCTGCCAGTTCTTCTATTATTTTTTCTTTTCTTTGCATCATTTTGGCTAAATCCAGCTTTAATCCTTCTATGTAGATTCCATGATCTACAAATTTTTCTTTAGCCAGATGATAGTATTCGCTAGAGTCCAGAAGTGCTTTGCTAGGAATGCAGCCAACGTTCAGACATACTCCTCCAAGGCGAGCATTTTGCTCAATACAGGCCACTTTCATTCCCAACTGGCTGGCACGAACAGCAGCCACATAGCCTCCAGGCCCAGAGCCAATGATAATGAGATCATATTCTCCCATAGGTTATATCTCCATAAGAATTCTTTCCGGATTTTCAATGCATTGCTTAATCCGTTTTAAAAATTGGACGGATTCCCGACCATCTATGATTCGATGGTCATAGCTCAAAGCAATATACATCATGGGCCGAATGACAACTTGACCAGCGATTGCTACAGGGCGATCCTGTATACTATGCATACCAAGAATTCCACTTTGAGGTGTATTCAAAATAGGTGTGCTTAAAAGCGAACCATAGATGCCTCCATTGCTGACAGTAAATGTTCCGCCTTCGAGGTCGCTTAGTTCTAGTTTTTTTTCTTCGATTTTCTGAATGTAGCCTTTGATGGCTTTTTCGATTTCAGCAAAGCTCAAAAGATCGGCATGGCGAATGACAGGAACAACAAGGCCTTTTTCCGAGCCAACCGCCACTCCTATATGGTAATAATTATGATAAACAATATCATTGCCTTCTATAAAAGCATTTACTTGAGGATACTCTTTCAAGGCTTCGATGGATGCTTTGATAAAAAAGGACATAATTCCCAAAGAAATATTGTATTTTTTCTGGAATTCTTCTTTATATTCTTTTCGTATTTGCATGACTCTGGTCATATCGACTTCATTGAAGGTCGTGAGCATAGCAGTATTGTTTTTGCCTTCCAGCATTCTTTCTGCTATTCTCTTTCTAAGAGGAGTCATGGGCTTTCTGGAAATTTCTTCTAATGCAGCCAAACTCTTTATTGGCGAAGAATCCTTTGGCTCTGGAAGGTTTGTAGGGATGCCTTTTTCTTCCATAAAGAATAGGACATCGTTTTTGGTAATGCGTCCTCCTGGCCCGCTGGGAATAATAGCAGTAGGATCTATATGATAGTCATCAATAAGCTTTTGGACTTTGGGGGCGAGCAATGCCTTAGGCTTTTTATCGAAAGAAGGCAATGCGCTACTGATGGTTTTGTTTTCTTGATTTGGAATGGTTTCAGAAATGACAGTCGGCTTGGATTCTTTTGTATCTTTAGGAATTACCGTTTCGACTTGTGTTGAGGTGGTTTCGATTGTTCCCACTACCGTGCCTATAGGAACAGTTTCGCCTTGCGCAACCAGTATACTCAATACTCCATCTGCCTGTGCCTGGATTTCCAGGGAAATCTTGTCTGTCTCCAGAGACAGGATAGGGGTATTTTTTTGAACCAGAGTACCATTTTTTTTATACCATTGTGCAAGGTATGCTTCACGTATGGATTCCGCTATTTTAGGTATTTGGACTTCTATTTTAGACATATCCCCGCCTTAAAAAAAAGGAATTGATATAGAGGTCACAAAGAAAAAATGATTATGGTTTGATTTTTTTTTCTATTTTTTGTAAGTTCGATTCTAAAATTTTATATTTCAGTTTATTTTCTTCTAATTTTTTATTCATTTCTTCTAGCTGTGAAACGAGCAATTGGATTACAGATGACATTTCTTGTTCAAATTTAATTTTAATCTGTTCTTTATTGACCTGTTTTTTCAGGATCTCTAGCGTTTTTTCATTCAGACTGGACAAAGATTGCTCCATCCATTCTATTTTTGATAAGCTCTCCCTGGCCCATGTGGGGCTATCGCCTTTCAGATAAATTTCTTTGATTGCTTCGTAGCTGTCTGCTCTAGACAATGCTGTAAAAAGATGGATGATCAAAATCACAGCATTGGCTAAAAGCATACTAAGAACAAAAGTTAAATTTAGCATGGATTTATCTTTTTTCATCTTTTTCTCCAAGGCTCTGGGTAATTTTTTTAGTCGCTTCTTGTATTTTATTAAGATTTTCTTCTACTTCTTTTAACATATTTTGCTGGCGGAGAATTCTTTCATGGATCAATTTTATGCTGGATTCTAAAATACGAACAAGCTCATTTGCCATGCTCTCTGGAGTAAAATGCTGTACTTTATTCTGAAGAAGAAGCTGATCATAGGCCTTTACTTTTTGCTCCATATCAGAAATACTATTTTTCAGTTTTGTTTGCCATTCCGTTGTTTCCTGAAAAATTTCTTTCATTCGTTCTTCCTGGAGTCCACCGCGAAATAAAAGAAAAAAGTTCACTAAACTTAAAAGAAAAAGCAAAAAAACTGTACCATTCATAAAAGGATACAATTGCCAATGTACCTTTTTTTCTATTTTTTCCTCTTCGATAGGCCTGACAAGAGTGCTTCTCTGACAAAAATGGCATTGTCTTTGTTTGTTGATCGCATCGTCTGGGACTTCAAACATCTTCCAGCAATGTTCGCATTTAACTTTAATACCCATGATCCTACTTCCTCTAAAAAAAATTCAAGTTTTTTTCCACAAAAAACACGAAAAACACAAACATTCCTTTTCGTGCCTTTCGTGTTTTTCGTGGACAATTCTTTACACTCTTCTCAAAGAACCACAGATAGACACAGATAAACACAAATAAAATAATTTTTTTTCATAGCATTATCGTTAATTTTAGCTAAGAAAAATGGATACTTATAAAATTTCAAAATTTATAAAAATTATCCGTGTCTATTTGTGTTCATCTGTGGTTCTTTTTTTATTTTGTCAAAAGACTTTTTTCTCATCACCTATTTCGCCTCTTTATTACTTCAGAGTTACTCTTCTTTTGGCTTCAAAAAATTTTCTATCAGATTGAGTTTATTGACTTCATCTGTTTTTGGGCGAAAGCGTTCTCGGAATTCTTTTCCCTGTATGCGTGCTGTTTCTTCAAAATTTTGCAAAGAATCAGGCTCTTTTTTTTCTACAGACTCTTTTTCTTGTTGTTTCAATATCTCTTCTGTCAGAGGCAGCTCAATAGTAAAGGTCGTGCCTTTGCCTTCTTCGCTTTGCAGGGTGATTTCTCCATCATAGGATTTTATGATGTTGTAGCTTACAGAAAGGCCTAAACCTGTACCTTTTTGCTTCTTGGTAGTAAAAAATGGCTCAAAAATATGAGGCAGATTTTTGGAAGAAATCCCTGTTCCTGTATCTTTAAAACCAATTTTGATAGATTTTTTTTCCTGCTCTAAAGTGACTGTCAAGATACCGTCTTTTCCCATGGCATGGACAGCATTGATAACGAGATTCAGGAATACCTGCTGTAGCTCTCCAGCATGAGCAATAATAGAAGGCACTTTGTTATAATTTTTGATTACCTGGATATTATTTTTGGTCAGCTCTCTTTCTACAAGCTGCAAGACATCTTCCAACAGATAAGCAATCTGCACGGGTTCTCTTGGTATATCTTTGCGTCTTGAAAAATTGAGCAGTCTTTCTATGAGTTCTCTCGCTCGTCGGCATTGCTCCACAATGACTTCTGCCAGTTTTTCAGGAGTTTTCTTGCCTAACTGCATGAGCTGTGCAAAGCCCATCATGCCTGCGACAATGTTATTGAATTCATGAGCTACGCCTGCGGCAAGAAGGCCAACGGTCGCCATTTTATCTTGCTGAATCAATTGTGACTGAAGCTTTTTCGCTTCTGTTATATCTTCGGAGATAATGACAGCACCTTCTACCTGGCCTGACTCATCGAACAAGGGAATCCCTTTGATATTCACAATGACATTGTTGGATTGAAAGTCTTGAGAATGAAGCTCTTTTACATCAAACGAAGCACCTTGAGAAAGAAGTTTTTGAAAATGCTCTTTGGCATCGGGAAAAACTTCCATTATGTTATATTCTTTGTCTTCCTGAATAGCTAAATCTTGTACACCAACAGGATTGATATCGACAAAGTAGCCTTCTTTATTCAGTACAACAATAGAAAAAGGAGATTTTTGGAAAATAGTACGATATTTTTGTTCGGAGCGAGTAATGGTTTCTTGGAGTAAGGTTCTTTCTACTGCAAGCCCTGCCTGCCTTCCAATAGCGATCAATAGCTCCAGATCTTCATTATGAAAAGCACAGCAAGTTTTTAAGCTATCTACATAAATCGCACCTAGCGTTCCTGTCTTTCCTTGTAGTGGTACACAAAGAACAGAGCGTATATGGTGCAGAATAACACTCGCCTTCTCATTCCTAATGAATCTTTGGTCTGTCATGGCATCTGAACTAACGGTAGCCAGTCCTTTTTCAATTGCCATATCCACAATGGTTCTGCTGATGGACAGCATAGAAATCTTCGTCTTGTCGATTGTTTGATATGCAGCAATTTCCAGAGTATTGTCTTTGTTTTTCAGCAGTAAGCAACCTCTTTCTGCATTGCTAATAGACAAAATCATTTCCAAAAGGGATTCTAAAAGTTTTTTAAGTTCTATCTGGCTATGGAGCAACTCAGAAATCTTATAAAGCGTAGAAAGTGCCTTGCTGAGTTTTTCAATGTCCTGGTGCGTTGCAAAAGAAGGCTCAGAGGTGCTTTTTTGTATTAAAATATCAGCAGGACTGTCGTCAATAGATGGTTGTTGCTTATCTTGACCAAAAACAAACAATCCAGATATCTCTTCAACATGAAGAGTAGAAGGGATTTTTTTAATTTGTTGTGTAGCCTTATTGTTAGAGGGCATTGTAAGGGCTTCTATATGAACTGTTTCTTTTTTTTCTTCATGAACAGAAGGTTCATCTGCCACGATAATATATTTTAATTGAGAGGAGCCGCATACAATATAATCTCCTTCCTGTAACTCTTGCCAAAGCGTTCTCTTACCATTGACCAGGGTGCCATTAGAACTGCCCATATCTTGAAGAAAATATTTATCATCCTGCTTGGTAATACAGAAATGACGCCTGGAAATACTAGGGTCATGGATTTGTATTTCACATTTTTCACCACGGCCAACAATAGTCTGGCCCTTTTCACTCAGGAAATGGATTTCTCCTTGTTTTTTCCCTTTGACAATTAAAAGTGCTTCTCTCATAATTTATTATAATGATTCTTTTATAATCATTACCTATAGTATGTTAATTTGTAGAAAAAAAGATTTCCCAGAGCAGTGCTTGGCAGTGCCCTGGGTTTTGTTAGTGTCTGTTATTCCAGATACCTTTCGCTTTTGATGAGCTTGAATGCTTCTAGTTCATCGCCTTCTTTAATATCATCAAAGCCATCTAGTTTGACACCACACTCGAAGCCAGCCTTAACTTTGCCTACATCTTCCTTGAAGTGCTTTAAACTAAGAAGCTCCAAAGGTTTTTCCTTATTGAGCATAATGCCATTTCTATAAAGCCTGATCTTGGAATTTCTTTCTATAATGCCATCTGTAACATAGCATCCTGCAACATTGCCTACTTTGGAGATATGAATGATCTTGCGAACTGTTATATGTCCTGTAACCTCTTCTGAGATTTTTGGTGCAAGCATTCCACTCATAATTTTTTTGATGTCTTCCAAGACATGATAGATCACATTATACTTTCTGATCTCTATCTTTTTTTCGTCAGCCATATCTCTTGCAGCTTTATTGGCAGAGACATTAAAACCAAGGATCAAGGCCCGACTTGCATCTGCCAATTGAATATCTCTTTCATTGATACCGCCAACAGCAGCATGGAGCAACTTGACCTTGATTTCTTCGTGCTTTATTTCCTGAAGTTTAGCACTCAAGGCTTCCAAACTTCCCTGAACATCAGTTTTTAAGATAATACGAAGTTCTTTACTTGTACCTTCTTGCAATTCTTTTAAAATTTCTTCCAAAGTAAATTTTCTTGTTGTACTAGCAAGAGATTGCTCACGAATATTCTTCTGACGCGTTTCTGCCATATTTCTCGCAACGCTCAGACTATCCAGAACGGAAAATTTATCTCCTGCTTCAGGAAGGCCAGAAAGACCGCAAATTTCTACTGGCATGGACGGCCCGGCTTGTTTTACTTTTTTATATTCGGAAGAATTAGTGTCTCTCATGGTAATTTCACGAACACGACCGTAATGTTTGCCACAAAGTATTGTATCACCTTGTCTTAGTGTTCCATTCTGTATAAGCAATGAAGCGACTTCTCCTTTGCCTTCTACAATGCGGGCATCTAAAACTGTACCTGATGCTTTTCTTTTAGGATTGGCTTTTAGCTCTTGCATTTCAGCGACTAAAAGTATGTAATCTAGGAGTGTATTAATCCCTTTTTTAGTAGTGGCAGACACCTCTACGCATATTACATCCCCATGCCATTGCTCACAAATAAGGCCATGTTTTGAAAGTTGCTGCCTGACGACATCAGGACGGGCATTGGGCTTATCCATTTTATTGATGGCTACAATGATAGGTACCTCGGCTGCTTTAGCATGGTTGATAGCTTCAATAGTTTGAGGCATCACACCATCATCTCCTGCAACGACTAAAACAACGATATCGGTAATATTGGCACCTCTTGCTCTCATTGCTGTAAAAGCTTCGTGGCCAGGAGTATCTAGAAAAACAATGTTTTGGTTGGCGTATTCAATTTTTGATGCTCCTATGTATTGTGTAATACCGCCTGCTTCTCCAGCAGCAACATTGGTTTTTCTAATACAGTCTAATAGAGATGTCTTACCATGATCAACATGCCCCATAAAAGTCACTACAGGTGCACGAGAAATCAAATCTTCCGGAGCATCTTCCTTGGCTAATTCTTTCAAAAGCATTTCTTCTTGATTTTCCTCTTTTTTAATTTTTACATCTTTATCTAATTCTAATGCTAATGTTTCTACCATAGATTCATTGAGAATAGAATTGAGATTTAAATGGAATGGTGTATTTTTATTGCTATCGAAAAGTTTTTGCAAAATAACACTAGCTCTTACTCCAACCAACTGGGAAAAATCTTTGAGCGAAATAGGAACTGTTATTTCTATAGTTCTTGGCTTGTTAGAAGAAGCAGATACTGGTATTTTATGATCTTTAACTTCTTTTTGCGGAAAAATTTCTTTTGTTTCCTTAGAAACGGAAATAGTTTCTTCTGCAAAATCTTTCAAATTTTTTTCTAAACGATTGTCTCTAATAACCCAATTGTTTTTACTCTGAAAGTTTTTCTGTTCTCTTCCTTCTTTCTTATTCTGATCTTGTTGATTTTCTTTAGAAGTGTTTTGTATGTTTCTTGCATAGTCAGCAATTTGCAGATTCCTGTTTTGCCCCTGGTTCTGAGGATTCCTGTTCTGCCCCTGGTTCTGAGGATTCCTGTTCTGCCCCTGGTTCTGAGGATTCCTGTTTTGCCCCTGGTTCTGAGGATTCCTGTTTTGCCCCTGGTTCTGAGGATTCCTATTTTGCCCCTGGTTCTGAGGATTCCTATTTTGCCCCTGGTTCTGAGGATTCCTGTTTTGCCCCTGGTTCTGGTTCTGAGGATTCCTGTTCTGACCCTGGTTCTGGTTCTGAGGATTCCTGTTCTGACCCTGGTTCTGGTTCTGAGGATTCCTGTTTTGGTTTTGGTTCTGAGGATTCCTGTTTTGGTTTTGGGGATTTCGATTCTGATTCTGAAGATTTCGATTTTGGTTCTGAAGATTTCGATTTTGGCTCTGAGGGTTCCGATTCTGTGTAATTATATTGATTCTATCTTGTACACTAGCATGATAGCTTGCTGTATGAATACGATCAGAATCTTCTTTAAATTGCTCTCTTCTGTCTTTTTCTTTTTGATCCTGTATATTCCCTGCTGCATATTGTGAGACAGGAACTTTATCACTAGAAATAACAGAAGCTCCTTTTGTATCAGGAACAGGGGTATTTTTTATTTCTTCTTTTGCCTGCGGTAAAGCTGTTTCGACTATTTTTATTTCTTCGTTTAGCCTGACTTCCAAATTTTTTTCCTGTAATAAAGGTTTTTCGTCTATTGAATGGATAGCTGATTTTTCTTTTGCATCCTTTACTTCAGGAAAAACAACCTGCTGGGATTCATTAAAAGTGTGTTTGCCAGAATTTTTTTGTTCTTCTTTTTTGGCTTGCTTTTCTGTCTGAGGCAAATTTGTTGCTGGATTTTCACCCAAAGAACCATCATCAAGTAACTTTTCTTCTCCCACCACTTCATTATCATTTTCTTCTGGCAGCCCGTTTTTTAGAACAGGAGTATGGGAAACATAATCTATAAGTTTTTGTATTTCATCATCCTCCAAGATATTCAAAACATTTGCCACTTTCATCCCTTGCATTTGGGCAATTTTTAGAAGCTTTTTGCTTTTCATGCCTAGTTGATTTGCTACTTCCCAAATTCTTTTTTTCAAAATTCTTACCTCCTGGCTATTTTTAGCCTTAAAAAAAAACTAAGGACTCATGGTATTCCCCTTGCATAAGAATGATCAACCTACAAGACAATTGGAAAAATTAGGTTTATTCTAACGTTTTTTATGGTCTAAAAGAAAGTATTTTTTTAGAGTTTTTGCCATAGAGAACACAGTGATAAAAAAGCTCTATTTTCAATAGAGACTGAATTTTAGTGCTCTGTAACACTATGTCTCTGTGACTATTTTTTCCCATTTAAGTTTTATATAGCCACAAAGAATTTAGAGTTAGAAATTAGGTTCTTAAAAATTTTTCCTATGCATTATTTCTCTTCGCTACTATTATTTTGCTTCTGTGTGATAATATCAATATCCCATTTGCAAAGTTTCGCTGCTAATCGCACATTTTGTCCTTCTTTCCCAATAGCTAATGCTTGTTGGCTTTCTGTTACAAAAACTTGTGCTTTCTTTGTAGTTTGATCTAAGATAATTGAGGAAATTTCTGCTGGTTTTAAAGAATTTTTTATCAAAATTTCTGGAGAATCGTCCCAGCGAATTATATCAATGCGCTCATTTCCTAATTCTTCAATAATATTACGAATTCTTGCTCCTCTAACACCAATACAGGCACCCACACAATCTATTTTTGGATCTTTACTAGAAACCGCAATTTTGGTTCTATAGCCAGGTTCTCTTACTATCTGGTTGATTTGGATAAACCCTTGTTCGATTTCAGGTACTTCTAGCTCAAAAAGCTTTCTTATAAAATTAGGATGCGTTCTCGATAGCATGATTTTGACTCTGGAACCTATTTTTTTTATGTCCAAAAGATAAGATCGTATACGATCGCCAGGCTGATATTGTTCCCCATATATTTGTTCTTGAGTACTAAGAACGCCTTCTGCTTTGCCTATATTTACTATAATAGCATTATTTTCGTAATGATGTACTGTCCCTGTAACTATTGTCTTTTTTTTGCTTAAAAATTCATTGTATATTGTGTCTTGTTCTGCTTTACGTATCTTTTGAGTTATTACTTGTTTTCCTGCTTGAGCAGCAACACGTCCAAGATCAGGAGGAGTTAATTTCTCACCTTCCTGGGTCGTCAGATGTATTTCTCCTGTTGTACGATCAATAGAAACAACAATTTCAGCAATATTTCTATATTTTTTACGTGAAGCTAAGAGTATAGCTGACTCAATACCTTGAAATATAACTTCCTTATCTATCTCTTTTTCTCTATGAAGAGCCTCTACAATTCTAAGTATTTCCGATTGCATATTGGTTCCTATTGTCTTTCTAGGCTACTATTTTCAGGGTTTATCCTTATGAAATGAGCAAATAAAATCATAGCGCAATTAAAATCGCCTAAATAAAAAAAATTCCCCTCATAATAGGGGGTGTCTTGTAAATTCTATTCCTAAAATATATTTCTACTCTGCTTGCCTGGGAACAGGATAAGTTTCCCCCAAAAAAGAGAAAACCGATTTTTTCCATCCAAAAGGTGCAGGAATTGCACGGGATTCTGGGCAAACTTAAACCACTGTGCTATGTCCCTACTCCACTAGCGAAATGAGTAGACTGTAAAATTGTATTTTAATTTAATTATAGCCTGCTATAGTAACATATGTCAAGCAAATTTTTTCTTCTATTGCCCGATTTTTTTTCCTAATAAAATAGCCTAAAAAAAATTGTACTTCATAAAAAAAATATAGCAAGGAAAAAATTTATACATTATCCCTGTTGCGTTCTTACTTCATTCATCTTTTCTTCTGCATAAAGATCTTTTTCGATCAGCTCGGTTAGTTTCAGAGAAAAATTTTGGGCTTCCTGAGGAAAGGAGGCGCAAACAGCGAGAAGGTATTCTCGGATAGTTTCGTGAGGATATTTTCCTCGTATGGGTTTATCCGTAGTTTGGGAAGTCAAAAATTCTTTTAACAGATTTTGGAGATGGGGGTTGCGAAGAAGAAAACGCTTTTGTCTATTTTTCTTTCGTATCAGGCTAAAGCGTTTTTTGGCATAAAAAAATAGCCACAATACCAAAGGAAAAGCAAGAAGCATGGCTATTTTTTGCAGAATATCGTTCCAGGATACATTTTCCCATGTTTCCCACCATTCCAAAAAGCTGTTCCATAGAAGAAAAAGGATGTTCTGTCGTTTTTTGATTTCTGCCTGCCAGGTTGAAACAGGGGTTGCTTCTATCGTTATCCAGCCTTTTTCTGCAATATATACCTCAGCCCAGGCATGAGCATCACAATTTCTTACTATAAGGCATTTTTTCTCTTCATTCCATTCGTGAACACAATAGCCTTTCAGATAGCGTGCTGGGATTCCCAGAGATCTTGCCATCATGATAAAGGCAGAAGCGAAGATTTCGCAATGGACAGGAGGCTTTTTCTCTAAAAAATAGACTAAAGGATCAAGATGGTCCTCGATGTTTGTTTCCAGACTATAGGGATAGTGATTTTTCAGATAGTTTGCCAGCTTTCTTGCCTGCTGCAAAGGCTCTGTTGTCTGAGCGATGATTTCCTTTGCTTTTTTCAAAAAATAGGACTTATTTTCTTCTGGTATTTGGAGATATCTGCCGAAATCCTCTTTTGGAAAAGAGGCAAAAGGGGTTTTCTGAATATGTACCATGGCTACCATAGGCAAAAGATTTTCGCTTTCCAGTATGCTTTCCTGGTCTTTCTTCAATTCAACACGTGTTATAAAAGACACCATGTCTGTAGAAATCGGGATAAAAAGCGATTTGGATTGCTGCAAAAAGACAAGCTTTTGGATGCTACCATTACTTTGGCACTTGTCTGCATCTAAAAAATATTGATACGAAGAAGCTGTTTTCTTTTCTGGAAGAAAAGTCGTATTGTTTTGGGAAAGACTCCATTGCCTTTTTTCATAATGATCGAATGCTTTGCCTCTCAGATAGTGTACTCCTGGATCTGCATAATAATAAAAGATAGCTTCCTGGGAAGCTTTCAATTTTTGAGAAACGAGGGTACTCAGAGAGGAAAAACCCATATTCTGAAAGGTAAAAAAACGTAGAGGATGAAAAAATCTTAAAGAATCCCGATTCTTTGCAATGAAAAAAGCAGGAATAAAGCAAACCAAAAGAATCGCCAGAAGAACCAAAATCTTTCGTGCTATGGCAAAGGCCTGTTTCGCCACTATAGGGTAAGAAGGGAATTGTGATCTTGCATACAAAACACATAAAATCATAAAAAAAATGAAAAAATAGACCCAAAAAACTGTCTGGCTGAAATAGGTGGCAGAAACAAGAACCATGCCGTTGTAAAAAATAACCCGAAATTTTGTGGAATTCTTTTGGTATAGATCCCAAACAGAAAGAAGCAGAAAAGCTTCTCCTATGCAAAATATAAATGGCACAATCGCAAAGTAATGAAAGGAAGGGATTCTCGCCCTATAAGGAAGTAAAAAATGCTTTGCAACCGCTAAGGCAATAAGAATACAGCCAACTATAAAATTCTGTTTGTCTGTATATGCCCAGATTTGCCCTAAAAATACTGCAATCGCAATTGCTGTACCAAGAGCCATTGCCAAGATCATGATTTCTGTCCTGGCTCCAAATATATTGGCTCTTGCAATCATACAAAAGAAAAAAAGCGAAAGTACGGAGAAAGCGAATGGATAAAAGCGTTTCATAGGGATTCTATTCCTCGTTTTATATCCTGAGCAGAGAGTATCTGCATAGAAGATTTCGCAGAATTGCTTTGCATAGAAGAATTGCAGATAAAAACTTTTTTCCCGATTTTTTCCCTGCTCAGAAAGTCCAAAAATTTCTGCCTGGCTTCATCCAAATCCAGAAGCACAACAATCACTGTCGTCAGCCTCGAAATACGATCCGCAATAATAGGCTCTATGATGGCAAAGGGATTTTCCTCGCATGGCTCAAGACAGGCCAGGACTTCCATGATTTGCTCAAAATGAGCAAGAGAGCGTCCTGCTTCCATGATATATATCTGCGGGCCAGCAGCAAAAAGATCCACCAGATACTCTTGTCTGGAGAGATAGTCTGCAATGGAAGCAGACAGGCTCAGGGCTGCTTCAAAATCAGCTTTCTTCTGTGGTGTTTTTTTCTCTCCCAGATGGGTATCCAGAACCAGAGCCACTCTGCAAAAATATTCTTGCTGGTATTCTCGTACAATGGGAACGCCTGTGCGTGCCCAGGATCTCCAGTCAATATCCCGAAGCTTGTCCCCTTCCTGGTATTCCTTGTTTCCTATATATTCCGCAGAATCGCCTATCTGGCTGGCAAGAGGGATTCCGCCAGGCTGATACCTTCTTCCTGTAGGAATAGAGAATTCCTGCAAGGGAATATAGGATGGACATACCAGAAAGGCACTTTGTGCCTGTCTTTTTCTGCCTAATTTCATCAAACCAAAAGGATACAGTGTATCTGCTCGAAAGCCTGGAAATAAAAAGCTCCCTCTCTGAAAAAACTGTATCTGAAACCGAAAAGATATCTTTTCTCCTGATCCAATCTCCTGTGCTATTTGTTCTGGTGGGTCTAATTTATAAAAAGCTAGAATATCGCCTGCCTGCACTACCATATCCTTTGTATTGAATCGGGATAGATTTTCAAAAGTCACGGTAAAAGGAATGCTTTCACCAGCCACTACTCTCCTGGGAAGATTGTGCCTGATAATTCCATAGGGAAGATGAAAAAAGGCAGGGACAAGACTAATCAACCCAAAGCAAAATAAGAATACAGTAAGAAAGAAAGTATCGGCATAGCTATTGCTATTCCCCAAAGCCATAGCAATCAAAGTACAAAAAACGATTGTTCTGCCTGATTCTGTTAAATTTAACAGAAAAAATCTATAGAATGATTTCAAAAAGATATTTTTGCTATTATTATTATTCATAAAAATAAAAAAAATTAGTAGTATAAAATTTTTAAAATTCAGCCATTATTTCCTTGAATTTTTTAAAATTCTCTTATATGATTCTATCATAAAATTTAAAATTAGAAAGATGTTAACGTTTTTTATGGAAAAAAACATGCTGAAAGCGTTTTATTTCCTTGTTTTTTTGCTCTCAGGAATGGGATTTTTCTCCCATGCCCAAAATGTATCGCCTTTGCAAGGCTCTATTTCTGTAGCAAGAATCGTCCGTGTAAAAGAGCAGGATGGCAAGTATCGCTTCTATCGCTACAGAAATATAGAAGAAGCAAAACCTGGGGATATTCTGGAATATGACATTGCCTATGTCAATGTTTCCAAACACCCGCTTAGTGAAATACAAATCCTTGGGCCTATCCCTCAGAATACCTTTTTTTATACAGGTACTCTGAAAACCAAAAATACAACAGAAATGCTTGCCAGCATAGATGGTGGCAAACATTTCTCCAAACCTCCACTTCAAAAGAAAGTGGAAAAAGAGGGACAGATTGTTTTTATAGAAATTTCCGAAAAAGAATGGACACACATCCAGTGTCTTGTTCCCAGGTTGATGCCTGGTGAAGATGCCAGAGTCCGTTACTGGGTTATTGTGAAATAAAATGAAAGGATAGATATGTTCTCTAAGTATCTTTTTTTCTTGATGTGCTTATTGTTTATAATTACTTGTGCCTCTGCCGAGGGAACTCTGGCAGGCACAGTCATCAAAAACCAGGCATCGGCAACGTATAAAGATGCCAGCAACAACTCTCTTAGTTCTACCTCCAACGAAGTCATCACAACCGTCCAGCCTAAATATGAGTTTACCGTAACGCCCAACGGTTCTATTGCCGTTCCAGGGCAAAGCCAGAATGCAACCGTAGGAAATACGGTCTATTATCCTTACAAGCTTCTCAACTCCAGCAATATAGACGAAACCTTCCAGATGTTGCCTCTGATCGTCAATGTGGGTGCTGATCCAGGAACTACATTTACTCCTAGCAACAGAAAAGTCTATCGAGATATCAATGGAAATGGTATTGTGGATGCAGGCGACACGGAAATTGCAGAAAATGCCATTTTTGGCCCTGTAGCCCCAGATACTTATTCCTATTTTATCGTAGCCTACGATGTACCCAGTGGAACAGCAGCCGATAAAGTAGCCTATGTCAGTCCAGAGGTCAAATCTGTTCATGGGACTACGCTTCCCACAGATGCTGACAATATGAATAAAACCACCGTTGTTGCTGGCCCTGTGCTAACTTTAAACATCACAGCAACACCTACTACAGTAAAACCTACAGACACAGTTAGCTACACCGTTAGTGGAAGCAACACAGGAACTGCGGAAGCACTAAAAGTTTCAGGCCTGAGCATTGGAGGCGAAACCAAAGATGGTATCATTATCTCCAACCAGTTGCCCGATGATGTTGTCTACAAAAAAGGCAACTATAGCGGTAGTCCTTTTGACAGCCAGGTAGTATGGTCAGAGAATGGTGTAGACTGGCTTACAACAGAGCCTGCGGATGCTACCGAAGTCAAGTATGTTGGTCTATATATTCCGAATGTAATTCCTGTAGGCCAGGCCTATGAGCTAAAATACGATGTAACCGTCAAACCTGGAACGCCTGCCAAGATCATTCCCGATGATGCTACTATCCGCTACAATGATGGAGAAGTAAATAAAACAGTAACAAGCAATGAAGTCCAGGTAGAGGTTGTTCCTACAATAGACCCTGATGTTGTATTGGGGCCGAAAAGCGATCCTACAAGTATAGGCTTTATTCCAGATGAAAACCTGATAGCTAAAGCTGCTGCTGGAAGCACAGTGACTTTCTATAATGCTGTACGCAATACAGGAAATGTTCAGGATACATTCGATTTGACATACAATCCAGCCGATTTTCCAGCAAATTCTATCGTTCTTTTCTATGATGTGGATGGTGTCACCCGTTTAGGCGATAGCGATAATGATACTATCCCTGATACAGGGCTTGTAGACCCTGGCGCAACACGCCAGTTTATCGTCAAGGTCATTTTGTCTGGAAAAGCTAAAAATGACGAAGATGATGGTGCTCCCCATAACCTGATCGTTACTGCAACTTCTAGTGCTGATCCTGCCGAATCGGATCCAGTAACAAACCAGTTGACGATAATCACAAGGCCTGCTGTGGATATTGGTAACCCAGATCCTGATTCTGGTGAGGTAGACGACGAAAGCAAAAGCTTTGAGATTCCTCCTGGAAGTTATACAGACATCCCTCTGGATATTCTAAACGGTAATGAAAAGACCGATCCCACAGGTGGTCAGTATCCCGATACCTTTACCCTGTCTACGAGCAATCTGCCAGCAGACTATGTGGTAACATACTACCTGGACAAAAATAACAATGGCGTGCTAGACGCTGATGAATTGATCCCGATTTCTAATGTCAGCCTGCCAGCATGGAGCGGAACAGGCCCAAGACCAGAGGTCAAAGTGATCGCTCGTGTAACGATTCCTGAGGATGCACCGCCTCTGACAACCAATGTAGGATTTGTAGCCACTTCTTCCCTAGACCCTACTGTATCAGATACGATCATCAACGAAATCGAGGTTCCTACGGTTGTAGGCGTTACCTTTGAGCCTGATCGCAATGGAACAGGCATTCCTGGCGGTACAGTCACCTATACCCACTTTATTACCAACACAGGAAATGCTGCGGATGTATTTGATCTCACATACACTTCCTCTGGCAGTTGGAACTACGTTTTCTATGATGAAAGTGGAAACCAGATTACAAACATCGCTCTTGCTGCAGGGGAAAGCAAAGTGGTTATTGTGAAGGGATTCATTCCTACCAATGCTCCTGTCAATACAGTGGATACTTTTATAGGAACAGCCAAAAAAGCCAATACCAATGTTTTTGACATTGTCACGGACAATACAGTTGTAGTGGCAGGGTATATTCAACTGAATAAAAAAGCCAGAAACGTCACCCAAGGTGGCAGTGCCGATACCTATACGGAAGGACAGCCAGGCAACACTATGGAATATAGCATTGATTACAGAAACCTTTCTACAGTCAGTGTGAAAGAGCTTATCGTAATAGATGCTGTGCCTCAGTATACAACATTTGTAAGCATGGCAACCACAATGACAGGCCCAGGCAACAAACCTATCGTGTTTGAATGGTCTACCAATGGTCTGAACTATACCGACTATGAGACAACACCTCCTGGTGATCCAGCCACAGTAAAATTTGTTCGTTGGAGATTCTATGATAGTAGTGAGCCTGATGACGAGAAGAAATACTATGATATACCAGCAGGTTTCGATTCTTCAAGTACCTCTAAAACTCTGACTTTCCGTGTAACAATAAAATAGTTGGAAACAATCCAAAATTTTATCTTTTCCCGCAGGCTAAAGCAGATGCTATTATCATAGCACTGCTTAGTCTGCACACGTTTAGTTAGTTATCGTAGGTTATTTAATCAATAAAAATTTGGCACTTGGCCGATGCCAGAAATGGCATTTTTTTAAGTTGTCATAGAACTATGAAAAACTTGAGAAATCTTGTATTATTTTTATGCCTGGCTTTGCTGGTGTCTCTACAGGCTCAGATCACAAAGGCCAACACGAAGATTTATAACCAGGCAACTGCTGTCTATAAATTCCAGGGGCAGGAATACACCACGGAAAGCAATCTCGTGATTACACAGGTACTTCCTGTATACGGCGTTACTGTGTCACCCGATGGGACTACGGATACCCCAGGACAGATAGCAAGAGGAGTGTCTGGTTCTAATATACTTTTGCCCTATCGTTTACAGAACAATGGCAATGATGTGGACGATTTCCATCTTCTGGTTTCTGTAGAGAACGGTTCTACTTTTATTCCAGGAAATCTCAAGATTGCCTGGGATCAAAATGGAAATGGGCAATGGGATACGAATGAAGCTATCCTTCAGAAAATCAGCAATGTTCCTGCTGAAGAATATCGGGATCTTCTGGTACTACTGACCATTCCTGTGAATGCAGAGATAGGGAATTATGCTTTTATTAATATTCAAGCTCTTTCTTCCCATGATATAAATGTAAAGGACACGAACAATGTGGCACGAGTAGAGGTAGTGTCTGGGCCTGTCCTGGATGTAAGAATCTCTCGTGACGTTTCTGTAATCGTTCCTGATAGCGAAGTGACATATACCGTTAAGGGAAGTAATATAGGAAAAGACCTGGCGCGTCCTGTTCCTGTAACGCTGGACAATGCTCAGGCTTCAGGCATTCTCGTCCAGGCTCCCATTCCAGAGTGGGATACTCAGGGAACCGTTTTTGTCCCTGACAGTGCCAGCAGCGCGTTTGGAAAGATCGTCTATTCTATAGACAGTGGTCTTACCTGGTTTTCCAATCCACCAGTAGGGCAGACCATCAATAGCATAGGATTGCTTTTGGAAACTCCTGTAGCACCAGACCAGGCATTTGGCTTTGAATTCAAGGTCAATGTAGATGAGGACTATGAGCCTGGATACTTCGATAACCAGGCCAAAGTAGCCTTTCAGGATATTTCTGGCACACAGTATACGACAGAATCCAATGTGGTGAAGGTCAAAGTCGAAATCGCTCCTGCTTACGATACTTTGATTGGCCCCTTAGGAAAACATGATGATGATGTAGATGGCGATAACAACGAAGACTTCCAGGTCATCGAGAAAATCATAGCAGGGAACAAAGGTGTTTATACCTTCACTGCCTGGAATGGCAGCAAAGTTCCTCAAACCTTGAATTTCTATGTGAAGTCACTCCCCGAAGGATGGGGACATCGTTTTTTGTTTATAGATGGCTACAGCCCATTGATTGACAACGACAACAACAACTGGGTGGACGTTGGCCTTGTTCCGAAAAAACGTGTGCATGATCTTGCTCTGGAAATTACGGTTCCAGCATCCTGGACACATAAAGGGCCTTACAATATCGAAGTTTATGTTGCACTGAGTGGCGATACTGGTGTCAGGGCGCATAACAGAACCAACCTGCGCGTACAGGCGGTTGTACCTGTTGCCGATATATGGAGCGTCAGAAAGAGCAGTGTTCTGCCTATTGAAGTCGAAGCAGGGGATGCCAATACCTATACCCTGGCTTTTGAGCATCTTCAGGATGGAATCGAAGTTACGAATGTGCGTATCCACGATGTCATTTCGACTTATCTCACTACGCCTGTATTCTCTCCTGTTGTAAATATCGTGGACGAGAATGGATCAGGAAAGGTTGTAACAGCTACGGCTGCCTATGATTCCATAAATCGCATTTTGACATGGACAATCCCTTCCATCAACGGAAGATTCAGGGGACGCGTGAGCTTCTCGACTCGTGTTCGGGATGATGCAGCAGAAGATAGCGTTTTTACAAACCAGTTTTCCCTGGTGTCTTCTCATAATACCGAAGCCGTTGTTTCCAACATCATAGAACATCATGTTGTAAAGATGGATTTGAACGTCGAGAAAAATGTCAACAAAAATGAAGCAACTGTTGGCGATATTTTAGTCTACAATCTCAAGGTCACAGGGGCTTTTACCTCATCAGGGGATATTTCTGACCTGCACTTTTATGACAATCTGCCTTTGGGCTTTACCTATATCAAGGGAACAAGCGTCATTGATGGCAAAAAAGCACCCGATCCGTCTTTTTCTTCGAATGGACGCATCATGTCTTTTCCCCTGGGGATCATCAAGAACGGACAGACGATACAAATCCAGTATATGGCCAGGATTGGGCCTGGAACAAAGCTCGGCAAAAATGCCAACGTAGCCTGGGCAGGAGGCAAAATGCCTCTGGGTACACCCAAATATTCATTGCAAACTTCGGCAAACGTGGAAGTCAAGGAAGGAGTCTTTGCAGACAGAGCTTTTGTCTTTGGGCGAGTTTATATTGACAGAAACAACAACGAAAGCTATGATTGCGAAGAAGACATTGCTTTGCCAGGCACAAAGGTTTTCATGGAAAATGGTCAATATGCCATCACGGACAGAGATGGACAATACACGATAGAAGACCTGCGACTAGGGAATCATGTCATAGGAATAGATTCCTCCAGCCTGCCTCCTTATGTAAAGGTAAAGGATGTGGGCAGGCACACTGCCAGAAACGGTAAGACACAGTTCATTGATTTTAAGCTTCCTGGTGCATGGCGTTCGGATTTCCTTTTGGAATTTGAAAAGGACAAATACGTTCCTTGCAAGGCCTTATTTCAGGCAACCATGTCTCAGAATGAAAATACAGCCCTATTCGATTCAAAACCCCTGGAAAAACAATTCCACAGAGTTTTGCTTCTCCCCTGGGAAACCGACCAGGTTTCCAAAGTAGATAAAATGGTTTTCCAATACGCTTTCGATGAAATCACAAAGCAAGGAAAACTAGGGCTAGCCGTCACCCTGTATACACCTTTAGCAAAGGACATTCCACAAGGCGAATCTTTGCAGGCAAAGGAAATCCAGGCAAAGCTATTGGCAAAGATATATGCTATAGGGGATACTCTCAAGCAAAGATTTGCTTTGGGAGAGGATCGTCTTTCTCTGAAATGGGAAGATGGGACTCTCATAACCAGAACTACCATGGCCCAGCCTAAAATAACAGAAAAGACCACAGGGATTATCAGCCCTCTGGATGGGGCTGTCTTTATGGACGAAAACAGCATCAAAGTAAAAATCACGTCCCTGTTGCAAAATAAAATTTTTCTGTATTCCAATGGCAAGGAAATCCCTGTAAGCCAGATAGGAAGCCGCAGCTTCCATGTAAAGACAGCGGAGACTACCGTAGAGTATGTGGGCGTTCCTATCCAATTGGGTAAAAATACCGTGGAACTCGTTCTCAAGCCTGCCCAGGGACAGGAAATCCGAGAGGCGATCACGGTTTACAAGTCAAAGCCTCCCAAGAAAATCGTTGCTAAAACTTTGCCTCATCAAATTCCTGCGGATGGCACAACAGAGCCTGTCGTTGTCATCGAACTTCAGGATGAAGAAGGAAAACCAGCCACATCTGGTCTGTTTTTGAATATCAAGCTGGAAAATGGCAATGTCATTACGCCCGATTCTCAACCTTCTCAAGCTGGTCATCAGCTCTATGTAAAAGAAGGCAAGGCAGAATGCCTCCTGGGAGCATCGAATGAAGTAAAAGACTGCAAGCTTACAGTAGAGATCGCTGGATTGAAACAGGAATTCAAGGTCAGCTATACTCCCTATCTGAGAGACTGGATCATAGTAGGTTTAGGCGAGGTAACAGCAGGCTATGAAAACTGGCAGGGACAGGATAAAGACGAGGGTCTTTACGTCAATGGACGAGCAGCCTTTTTCGCCAAAGGCCAGATTCTAGGAAAGCTTTTGCTCACAGCGCACTATGATAGCTCTTTGCCTAGAGATGACGAAAACATTCTCTTCAAGAAAGTAGACCCTGACAAATACTATCCTGTCTATGGCGATAGTTCTCAAAAAGGCACGGAAGTCCAGACAACAGGGCGGTTGTATGTCAAGCTGGAGCAAGACAGAAACTACATCATGTATGGTGATTACCAGACCGAGATAAATGGCCTTCTGACAGCCTACAACCGAACTTTCCGAGGCTTCAAAGGCGAAATCCAGACAAAATATCTGGAAGTCAAGGCATTTGGAACTCGCTCTGAGCAGACTATGGTCAAAGATGAAATCCGAGGCCAGGGAATCTCTGGATACTACTTCTTGTCTCAGAAAAACATCATCGAAAATACAACGCAGGTCGTGATCGAAACCAGGGATCGCTTCCAGACACAGAGGGTTCTGAAAAGAATCAACAAAACCTTGAACGCAGACTACCAGGTAAACTATACTCGTGGCTGGATTCTGTTCGACACGCCCATCGTAAGCCAGGATGAAAATGGGAATCCTGTTTATATTGTAGTGACCTATGAAACCAAAGACGCTGCTTCCAAAGAATATATGGGCGGTGTTCAGGCCAGCATCAAGCTTCTGGATGAAAAGGTCAAGCTCGGCGGTACCTATATCTATGAAGGGCAGAACAAAGGTCATACAACCATACAGGGAGTTCATGCTGAAGTCGAGCCTATAGAAAAAGTCAAGGTACGTGGCGAAATTGCCAACACAAGTACCTACGATATAGAAGACAAAGCTACCAAAAAAGGCGATGGATACGCACTAGAGGCTACGGCTGAGCTGGATTCCGTCAAAGGACGGGCAGGCTATCAGAAAATTTCCAAAGACTTCCGCAACCCTTCCATATCGGGAACAGAAGAAGGCAGCGAGAAATACTATGCTGAAGCGGATATCAAGATAAATGAAAACATCAAAGGACAGATCAAGGCCAATCGCTCTGAAACAGAAACCAGGATGATCCAGGGAGCAGGCGTGCGCAGCTCTATTAAATCAGGCGATTTTACCCTATTGTTTGGCTATGAGTTCATCCAGGAAAAAAGAAATGACCCGCTTCTGGATACCAAATCCACAAACGCCCATATCCTGACATCTGGTGTCAAATGGGACATGAATGAAGAATGGTCTTTCAAGGTCGAGAGACAGCAGGTGCTTCCTGGAAGCAGAGTCATCAACAGCCAGGCTGCCCCAACAGGAACATTCACGAAAACGTCTTCTAATATGAAAGAAGATTTTCTGAACAACCGAAACGGCTTCCATATTGACAGCATAGGCGACAAGATTGTTTCCCGCACCCTGCTAGGAGCGGAATACCAGCCTGTGGATTGGCTCAAAGTCTGGGTGAACCAGGAATTCGAGGATGATTTTGAATTTGCTGCTTCCCGCACCTTGTTTGGAATGAACCTGCAACTCACGCAGCATATAGATTTATATAGCTCCTATGGAATGGAAAGTGGAATCGAACAAGACCGCAACCAGGCCTTGATTGGTATAAAGACCAACATTCCCCTGACGCAATGGCTGAGTGGAAACGTCTTTGTAGAGCAGGTGCAGACCTATCGAGGCGACAATCCAGAGGATTTTACCGCTTACGGATTCAGCCTGAAAATGAACCGCATCCATGAGCAAGGCTCTTTGCGCATAGAATTCCGCCATACGGACACAGGTACTCAATTCCTGGGCAACCCTGCCCTTACCTGGAAAACCACAGACGACATTACTTTTTTCTGGCGTACCCGCCATTTCCAAAATGGCAAGATCAACAACTTCCAGCATTCGACCTTGCTGGGTTTGTCCTATCGCCCTGATTGCTCGGACACAACCAATCTTTTCTTCAAGGGGCAGTTCGATTGGGACAGAGATCTTTACAGAGAGCTACCCTGGGAAGAATTTTCCATTGCTTCTTCATGGGATTTGCATCTAAGACCCTTTACCTCCTGGGATTTCATGCTTCGCTATGCCAACAAATACACCTGGAGCAAATTGGGCAAAAGCAAAGGAGACAGCTTCATGGACTTAATCGCAGCCCGCACCATCTATGAATTCCATGAACGCTTCGACATTGGCCTTCATACAGGAATTTTCCACGACTATGAAGCCAAAAAGTTCGAATATGCCTATGGAATAGAAGCTGGAATGAAAGTCGTCAAAAATCTCTGGCTTTCCATTGGCTACAACATCAAAGGCTTTAAAGACAACAAGATGACAGGCAATGATTTCCTGAAAGATGGCGTTTACATTACCTTACGCTTCAAATTCGATGAAACTACGGCGGAAGAACTCCTGCCAGCGTGGTAGTTTTATAAGGAAAAAAATTGTGAAGTTGTTAGTGGATACATCTATTTTGATTGCATTACTAGCTAGTGAAGAAGAACGAAATAAAATTATTCAGAAAATAGATGGTAGTGAATTAGTATGTGTTGAAAGTATAAAATTAGAAATGGGAAATGCTCTTTCTGCTATGTTTAAAAAAAGGCGGATTACATTGCAGCAAGGATTGGATATACTTCAAGCATTTCAAAAAATAAAGATACATATTGTTCCTATAGATTTATTTCGTTCTATTGAAATCAGCCATCAATATAATATCTATGCTTATGATGCTTATGTTTTAGAAGCTGCAAAACATTTAAACATAAGTTTGATAACATTAGATAATAAAATGAAAGAAATAGCTCAAAAAATAAAAATACCTGTTATAGAGGTTTAAAATGGCAATTTATACTTTAGCAGAGTTAAGCCAAAACTTATTAAAAATTTTAGAGCAAGCCAAAGAAAATAAAGATGTAATCGTGCAGGGAAGCAGTGGAGAATTATTTTCTATTCAAATGATTTCTTCAAATTCATTATACAATTTACCTAAAATGGATATTGGATTATCCCGTAGCGAAATAGTATCTTTTGTAAGAGAATCAAGAGAAACAAAAGGAATATAAGTTTTAAGCTCGATTGGAAAAAATCCACGCCAGGAGTGTTTTATGAAATATGTTTTTTTCTTTTTCGTTTTTTGTACATTGGTTATGGCTCAGCCTTCTGCGAATATTCAGGTAACAGCCCCAGCCAATGTTTCTGTCAATGACCAGTTCGTAAATGGCCATACGTATACTGTCAGAGTCACCAACACGAGTGCAGACCAGGCCAGGGATTTGACAATAGAAAAGCTCCTGGCAAATCCTGGTTTTGTATACTTGAGTAATATCAGTGCCACTAAGAATGGATCGAATATTTCTGTTACTGTGTCAGGAGATGGTAGTGCTTTGAATCCTTTGACATGGACATTCCTGGACGCGGAAAATGATCTGAACCAGAATGATTACATAGAAGTCCAATATAAGCTCGCCGCAACATGCAATGCTATCGAGGGTACGAACAACCATGAAATCAATGCGAAATACAAAAGCCTGGATGGCACACAGAATTACACCACCAACAAAATCCATACCTTTGTCGTGATGGGTGGTGTGTTGTCCGTGCAGAAGAAGGCTTTGAGAAAACAAGATTCCAATGGAAATTGGACGGTCTACGATCCTCCTACAGCAACGCCCCTGGCAACATACAATGAAAATATCGAATGGCAAATCAGCCTTATCAACAATGGTCTGGGAAGCCTGTACAATGTATACTTCGAGGATACCATCGGAGCAGGGATGAGCTATGTTAGCGGCGAACTGACTAAAACCATACCAGAAATTGCTGCGGACACTACATCGAATATTCTGGTGACTACGAAAATCAACAGTTGCTTCAATCTTTCCAACACAGGAAAAGCCAACCATAGCTGCAATGCAACATACGTAACAGCAGAGGCCTCCGTAAAGTACATCATCAGGCAGCCCAATATCAACTATACCATCAGCGACATGACAATTCCTTATGCTGGAAGCGTCACTGTAACAATCACAATAACCAACGCAGGGCAAGGTTCTGCGAAGGAGTTTGTGTTGGATACCACGTTCAATGAGCAACCTGTGACTCTATCCAATGTTTCTGCCAATTTTCTTTATAACACAGGCACAGGGGAATTTACTTACAGCAGCAACGGTGGGATTCTACAGCCAGGAGATGAGGTCATACTCTCGTTCGACCTCACAGCACAAAATTTTTGCTCTGGGGCATCAGGTACCATCATCTTTGCCCCTGTGTACAAAAACGAATGCGACAATGAATTCGCTCCACCTCATAAATTCCAGGGCTATTCTATTGCAGCAGGGCCAACGCTTTCTGTGACAAAATCCGCCAGTTCTTCTACCTTTGTAGAAATAGGCGAGCCTCTTACATATGAAGTAGTGGTTTCCACAACAAACGAGGACAAGCTTACAGGAAACATCAGCATAACAGACAATGTCCCCGCAGCGTTCGTGATAGATTCAGTTTCGGCAGATGCAGGCACGGTAAACCAAAATGGTCAGAACATCACCTGGACACTCAGCAGCACTGGTGCTAACGGGAAAAAAATGACTATAGTGGGGAGTGTTACCACAGACCACTGCTATGCAGGACAATCTTTTACAAACACAGCCAATGCGAGTGCCAGCAGCACAGCATCCTGCCCTTTGAGTGCCTCTAGTAGCGTAAGTCTATATATCGAAAACCTCTACGATACCACAGTAACCCAGAACAAAACTATAACCAGCCCTGCGGCCCATCCTGCGGATGGATACGAAGCAGGCACAAATATCACCTATCTGAACACCTATACTTTAGGGGCAGATGTTCCTGGCACTTTTACGGGTTCCACCTTTACGGAAGATTTGCAAAACAGCCAGACCTACATAGGCGATCTGGAATACAGCATCAATGGAACCAATTTTTTCACCATTGATCCTGCCAACATCATCAGCACTTCCCCTAAGCTTAGAATCAAGCTGGATTTTCTCCAGGCTGTCTTTGGCGATGATAATGTAAAGGGCAAGACATTCTATATCCGTTATACAACCAGGCTTAACGATGCATCTATTACATCAGGAAGCAGTACGACTTTCATTGATCCCAGTGTTTTGTTCATCCAGGGCAATGCTGGGAGTTGTGCAACTCTGCCAGGTACATACTACCAGGGCGTTACCGTGACTGTATCCCGCACCTCTCTTAGCCTTTCCATAACAAACCCTAGCGTTCTGGATGCCTGTGAGGATTTCGACATTGATCTTGTGGTTGGACAGAATACTCATTGGCCTACAGCCAGTGGAGAAGATGTGGTTGTCACATACTATCAGGACAACTATGCTTATCTGAACCTCGTCAGCACTACAGGGTTCGATGGTAAGACACCTACAGTGGGAAATTCTGGTGGAGCAAAGACCTTTACCTTTACAGGACAAATCACAGAAGGCGGAACGCTCAAGCTGCATGTGGTTCGCAAATGCTCTCCTGCTGGAAATTCCTTCAATGCAAGGGTAGATTACAAAGATGGTCTTGCCATAGCAAGAAATACAACCGCAAGCTCAACGCCTATTCTCATCAACAAAGGCCGTCTCGAACTGATCGTTACACCAGAGGAAATCGCCATTCTGTCCAAAGATGTTGTATGGCGTATGATCGTTACTAACCGTGGTGCTGGTGCTACCTACAACACAAAGCTCATCAACAAAATCAGCAGCCTGTTCGATTGGAAAAGCTCTACGGTAAATGGAGTAGATCACCCACCCGATGAGACTACAGTAGATGGGCTTGTGTGGGATTTAGGCATCATGGCACCGAATGAAACCAAAACAGTAGAAATTCATGTAGAATTGAGTGGTACTACCTGCGATACAGCCAATGCCAGTAAGGTAACGGCTTTGTTTGGTTGTGAAGGGGAAAACTGCGATAGCAATGTTCTGGATAAACCCATTTTCACCATGCCTACCAGCTCCATGCAAACGCAAAATCTGACGACAGAGGCTATTTTACTATGCGGTGCGGGAGAAGTCATAGCTTCCTTCAAGAATACCAGCACAGTAGCCAGCTACAACAACCAGACGCATTTTGATCTTAAAGATACTGGCCTGGCCTATGTTTCAGGAACTTCCGAGGTAAAATTGGATAATGGAGCGTGGGTTGCCTTGCAAGATCCTGTTATAGATGGAAATATTCTTTATTGGCCTGCGCCTGGCGATCCGCTTAAAGATACGCTTTTCTATGAACTGGCTGCTAAATCTACACTGACGATTCGCTTTCAGGCACAGTCCGACTGCGATTTTTATGCAAAGCAGTCCATTGATGTTTACGGTAAATACAACAAACCCTGTGAACTGGATAAACCACCAGTAAACCAGACCTCCAAGCTGGTATTGAGAATCACCCTGGCCAAGCCTAACCTTACCATTACGAAAAAAGGAAGACAAGGGACAGGCACCTTTGGCGATCCTGTGTATTACAATGACAACACATTGCCTATAGAATGGCAGATCACCATCAAGAATACAGGGGATGCGGACGCTCAGAATGTAAATCTCCAAGAGTCAGTCATAGAGTGGCTTGCCTTTGTTCCAGGAAGCTTTATAGCAGGAGACGTGAACACCCCTGATCCAATAGCAGTAAATTTTCCTAATATTAGCTTAGAGGATATTCCCATAGGGTCAACTTATGTTTATGTATACCAAAGCACAGTGAATGCTTGTGATGGGCCAGAAAATACGACTTCCAAAATCAGCTATGGATGCAACCAGAGCAATGATTCAGGTGATCCCTGTTCTATTCCTGCCTCTGAGGCATCGGCTTCTATCGTAGTGAATGCTCACACAAACCTGGCTATCAACCAGACGCTGGAAAATTTTAACACATGCCAGGGAAAGATTACGATTACCATCGCCAATACAGGAGCTAAAGCAGTAGATATTCTGGTCAAAGACACTTTACCAGCAGGCTATATTTATGATGCCAGCGCGGGCGGAGCAGAAATTACCTCCAGTGTAGTATCTCATACCTTTACAGAAGTCCAGGAAGAGCCTGAAATAAGCGGAGATCAAAGAGAACTTACCTGGGGTGGAGAGCCTCATACTGCTAATTTTTACGCTGCCACCAATGAAACGCTTACGATTGTATTCTATGTAAAGACAGATGGTACGCATTGCGATACTAATCCAGCATCTGATCCACCCAATGTTCCTCTTGTGACTAATTCCATTGCAGTGGACTATAAAAATCTTTGCGGTGATACACTAGATCAACTAACAAACAACACTAGCATAGACCCTATCAGCCCTGATCTGGACATTACCATAACAGCAGGAACACAAAATGTAGTAGGCCTGGTTGCCAACAAGACATCCACCTGGACAATGACAGTCACCAACAATGGGGATGCTCCTGCCAGCAACTATAATGTTGTTCTGACCGTAGGCACGGGGTTTAATATCACCAATGCTCATGATGGAACTATCGCCGCCCAGACTATTACATGGACAAGCGGCTTTTCCACAGGCGTTCCCGCAACGTTGAACGCAGGGCAAAGCTTTACCAAAAACAACATCCAGGTAACAGTAAAGACCAATCCTGACAATTCTTTTGCTGGTGGTTCGTTGAGCAGCACTGTTGTCGTAACAGGAAAGTGCAAAGACCAGGGGGGATTCGATACCTGCAACTATAGCTTAGACCAGGCCAAAGTGAACATTGCTGGAGTGGATATTGTCAGAACGCCAGGCACTCCTACAGGTACAACCGTTCCTGATGAACTTGCTGAGCTTGCCCCAGGACAGGATGTTACCTACCGTGCTACTGTCACATTCTTTGGCGATGGAGACTATAGTTCTGTTTCTATGGTAAATGGCTCTACAAGCGGCGATACTATTCCATCTCAGTTGAAATATCCAGCAGCAGCATCCGCAGGCCCAGACAATGATGCCACATTTACTCCTTTGCCTGGCCCTGGCGTTACCATAGGCACGCAGACGGCAAGATGGAATTTCACCAATCCTTTTACCATTGCTGGCACTTCCAAAAAGTTTCAGGTGGACTTCCCGATTCGTGCCAGAAACAACAATGTTTTTTCCAATTTCAGAACGCATCGTACTCGAATTGATTTCACTATTACGTTTAGCGATGCAACACAGATTGTTTTTTCCAATAATAATTCCCGATTGCGTATAGATTCTAACATCCGCATCTTTGAACCAGCATTGAGCATCACAAAAGCAGAAAATGTTGCCGATCCAAATAACTATGTTGTGGAAAATCAGATTGTTACTTACACCGTGGAACTGACAAACTATAGATCAACCTACTTAAGCCCTGCCTATGACATTGTCCTCAGAGATACCTTGCCTATGGGCATGAGAAACACAACGCCTACCATTACAGGCGTAACGGTGGATAGTGTTGCCGTTGGTTCTGGAAACTATACGCCAGCGTACAACTCAGGAACAGGGCTTTTTACGATAACCTTCAATTCCGACAATGTTTCCATACCTGCCAGCACTACGGCTCCTGGCAAAAAAATGGTCATAACATACCAGGCACAGGTAGATGCGGGAATCGGTGCTGGTCTTACTCTGACAAACACAGCCAATGCCACATACAGGAGCTGGAAAGACGCTTCTTCGGATGAAGAAAAAAGCTACACAACATCCAATGCTACTACTACCTTGTACACAGAGAATCTTCCTAGCACTACAAAGACCATCTTTGTAGAATACACGCAGGGAAGCAATCCTCCTGACTACGATAAGAATGCCACCATTGGCGAAAAGGGAACATACATCGTGGAATTTTCTATCCCATCGGGGACTTATGCTTATGATATGATCTTTAAAGATATTGTACCCAATGGGCTGAGAATCACCAATGTCATCGCTTCTCATGGAACTGTACCCGCTCCTTTGCCTGATCCTGATCCTATAACAGGCGAAACTACTCTGGAAATAAACGATGTGGGAGATATGTCAGGCGGAACGACCTTGCGATTTGAAATCGAAGTGAGGGTGTTGGGGCAATATGCCAATGGAAGCCAGGTATTAGCAGGCGACGCCATTGTCAATAAGGCAGAATACATATACAATACGACCGATGGAAACCCTGCCACCAGCATCACCGTAACAACGAACGATTCTCATCTCTTTATTTATGAGCCGAATCTTGCTTTGACTCACACGCTGGTTTCTCCTGTTTCTGCAGTTGTAGGAGCGAGTGTCCCTGTAGACTTGAAAATTACATTACAAAACAGCGGCACAAACAATTCCATTGGCTATGAAACCAAAGTAACAGCCGTGATTCCCATTGGAATGCGTGCTGCTGGTGTTGTTTCCTCTTCTCATGCCTATAGTTATGATGCACCAACAGGAACCATCACATGGGATATTGCTCAAATCGCTTCGGAAACTAGTATAAATATAGACTATCGCCTTCAGGCTGATGCTACGATTGGAGCAGGGCGCATACAGGCTTCCAGTCTTTTAGTGCCTGCAACATTGGTAGAATACTTTAGCCTTCCTGATTCTGCAAACAATCCTGATCGCCGAATGTATGGGCCATTAGACCAGACCATCACCCTGACAACGCCCATGCCCGAATTGCAAAAATCGCAGAAGATCAATGGCAATGCTGCTGCTGTAACAGCGAAGAATGGAGACACCATCGAATACACGATTTTGGTTCCTAAAACGACTATCAATGCTACCTTGTTCGACCCTCTTGTAGAAGATACTGTTCCCGATGGACTGGTGATCCAAAGCGTCTCTCATGGAACCTGGACAGGACGAAAATTTACGGCGAATAAAGCTGCATTAGGCGATATACTTCCCAACGAACAAAGGCAGATCGTCATCACGGCTCTTGTGAGCAGCACTTTCGAAAATGGTAGCGTTGTTCCTATGGGGCATGTCATGAAGAATATTTCTGCTTTGTATTGGGACAACCATGGCGTTTCCTTGTGGCCTGCTATCAAGCTCCCTTCCCGACTGCAAGTTCTGTCTAATGAAGTCATAGCCACAAAACCAGGCATTCTCTTTACTCCTGATAATGTTACAACAGCATTGCCAGGACAGACGGTTTACTATCGCCATATTCTAAGAAATCTTGCCGCTGAACAGGATAATGTGCGTTTTAATATAGATCCTCCTACAAGCCAGCAAGATTGGACTTATCTGATCTATGAAGGCGATGGAAATGGTAATATTGTTTCTGCCCCGATTGTGGAGATTCCTGTAGATGCTTCCACGACTTCGGAAATCATTGTCAAAGGATTTGTTCCCCAGGGAATTTCTTTGGGCATCATGGATGCCTATACGCTTACGGCAGTTTCCACGCTGGATGCGAATATAAAGATTACCAGAGTGGATATTGTCACAGTGACGGCAAGCAATGCTTCAGGGCTTCTCCGTCTAACCAAGACAGTAGATAAATCCTCTGCAAAACCTGGCGATCTATTGCATTACATAATCGAATATAAAAATATGGGAACTACTGTGGTTAAAGATGTGATTCTGTCTGATCCCATCAGCTATGTTGTGGAGATACAAAAATCTTTCCTGGATCCAGGAGACAGCCAGTACAAAGAAATCTTATGGGTACAGCCCAATGGCAACACATTCTATCTTACAGCAAACGTGGACTCTGACCAGGGGAGCGTAGAAAGCAATGTCTTGTTCCTTCGTATGGGTGGTTTGCAGATTTTGCCTGGTCAGACAGGAAGAATAGAATACAAAGTCGAGATTAAATAGCATGAAAATCGCTAAAATTTTTGTCATTTTGCTATTGCTGATTTCCCTGGGAATTGTTTTGTTCTGGCCCCAAAAAACGGCTAGAAATGCTTTGTCAAAAACCAAAGAAAGCAAAAAAATGCCTTCTTTGGGAAAGCCCAAAGAAGCAGCACCCCAAAAATCGCTTATGGACGAATCCTTTAAAGGCTTTACAAAAACAAAATCCGAAGCAGTCATGCTCTGTGAAAAGCGATATGCTAAAGAAACTCTGGAAAATCTTGATGTGGATTCTAAATCCTATTCCATCAATGCCCAGGGTTTCCTGGAATATTTGCATCCAGAAGGGATTATATTTGTCCTTATTCCTAAAGCGCATGGAATGACAAATGCTTTTTGGATGAGCAAATACGAGATAACCCAGGGGCAATGGCAAAAAATCCTGGGCAAAAATCCTTCACAAAATCAGGCTAATGTGGACTTTCCTGTGGAGTCTATTTCCTGGAAAGACCTGCAAGAATTTTGTCAAAAGGCAGGCTTTCGCATCCCTTCCTCCCTGGAATGGGAACATGCCTGCCTGGGTCATTCTAAAGATAAATTTCCCTGGGGCAATGACAAAGAACGGCTTTCAGAGTATGCCTGGTTTGACAAGAATTCTCAGGAAAATTTGCAGAAAGTAGGGGGGAAATTGCCCAATTCCTTTGGACTACACGACATGCTAGGGAATGTATGTGAATGGTGTGAAGAAAATGGTAGTGTTCCTAATACCAGAATCTTTCGGGGAGGCGCGTACAAGCAAGCTTCTCTCTATTGCAATCCCCAATATCCCAGAGAAGCTCTGGAAACGACCAGGATCAGCTATATTGGGGCAAGAGTAGCGATGGATTTAGGCAAAAGGGAAATCGTATCGAAAACCATGACTCTTGCAGAGCAAGGCATGCCTGTAAAAACAGAAGCATCTGTAGAAAAGAATTCTGCTCCCAAGTCCATTTTACCTCAATCTGCCACAACTTTGCAGCAAGATCAGGGGACTGTGCTGATAGAGCCTTCGCATTGGAATATGGGCAACATTCCCGAAGAGAACATTCTTCATACAAAGGTCACCATAAAAAACCAGACACCAAAAGAAGTTCATCTCCTGGAAATACGCTCTGCCTGTGGATGTGTAGTAAGCAAGCCCCAAAGCAATTCTTTAGCTCCTGGGCAAAACATAACTCTGGATGTATCCTTTAATCCGAAGGGAAGGCGAGGCTACCAGAGGCAGGAACTCAGGATTCTCACAGACCATGAAAAAAACAAATTGCTTGTACTCCTGATCGAAGGCTCGATTCTGCTAAGTGGGACTATATCCGAAAAACAAATCAACCTGGGAGAATTCCGCCAGGGGACAAAAGTCCAGAGAACCCTGAAAATAGCAGCAAGGGAGAGCAAAAACCTCGAAGTCCAAAGCACTCTGCCCTACTTTGATCTGACTACAAAAAAAGCTATGGTAGAAGGCTTTTATCCTGCAAAGCAAAAAGGTTGGGAAGTCACCATAAGCCCCAAAGAGAATATTCCTTTTGGCAGACATCAGGGCTTTCTGGAAATCAGCACAAATTCCAAAGAAAAGCATCAAATTCCTATCTTTGCTTATGTAAAAGGCCCGATTGTCGTATCCCGCAACTATATCAGCCTGGGAACGATCAGCAACAAGAGAAAAGACATATCAATTTCTCTGGACGTAACTTCAGAGAATCAAAAGCCCTTTGCTTTGGTTTCTGTTTCTTGCGATATTCCTTTTCTTTCTATAGAAACAAAATCCACAAAAGATTCGCAATATTCTATTATCTTAAGAAGCCAAATCCCAACAGAAATAAAACAGGGCGAATTCCGAGGAACCCTCAAGATACAAACATCCCATGAGCTACAGCCTATTGTAGAGATTCCCATACAAGGCTTTTTCATCCCCTCTAAA
>CALKWO010000241.1 GCA_938003875.1 uncultured bacterium | reverse complement strand
AAAAACAACCTAAAAAAATCAAAATTTTTTCCTTAGAAGCTGCGGAACGTAGGAAATCAATTTGACAAAAAAAGTTTGAGTCATTAAAATAGAATATGTAAGCCTTTGCAAATTTCCTATTTTATAATTATTTAAGGAATTTTTTATGAACCAAAGTAAGAGCCACCAGCTTCCAAGCTCTATGGTCGCGCAAGAACTTGGGGAAGTAAATGTTCATATAAAAGAAGATATGGCGGAGATTCTTTTTACTGTTCTGATGGAGCCTAGCGGAGAAGAAGCTGAAGGATGGGAAACAGGAGTGGCTCTGGATGCCAGTATTTCTATGAAGTGGGCTTATGGTAAAAAACTAGAAGGGAAAATACCTCCTGATCTTATGCAGGAATATTCTTCCAAAGGGTGGATTGAATCGCAAAATGCAGATGGACTTTCCATGAAATCCGTAAACAGAGAAGCCAAACAAGATGCTATCGCAAGAGGATATTTGAAAACAAGCGAGAATATCATGGAATCTCTGGGCAGAAATTTTATCGAATATCTTTCTTCTCATCTGGATTCTCATGGAAAAACCACAGTCGCTTACTGGGCCTGCGATGATGGAAGTGCTTATGAAGTCGTAGGAGATATTGAATCTGACAAGTGTGCTAGCCTCAAGTTAGAAGGTCCGACAAAGCATAATTTTGGAAAAGGGACAAAGCTTCTTCCTGTTTTGCAATACTATTGGAACCGCTTTGAAAAATCCAAGAGAGCCATGGCTATTTTTCTTACCGATGGGCATATCGAAGATTTTGAAGAGGTAAAGCAATTTTCTATAGAAATGGCAAAGGCAGTAGAAAAAGAAGAGCACAGCTTTATGAAATGCGTACTCATTGGCGTAGGAGAAGCTGTATCTCATGAGCAAATGGAAGAACTAGACGATCTCGATACAGGGACAGAGGTTGACATCTGGGACCATAAGATCGCCAAAGAAATGCGTTCGCTACTAGAAATCTTTGCAGAGGTAGTAGATGAAAACAAAATCGTTGCACCTACCGCGATGATATACGATGATAAAGGCAATCTAGTCAAGAGATTTTCTGATGGGATGCCCTCTAAAGTGAGTTTTGAAATGCCTGCTTGCTCTACATTTTTTGATCTCATCGTAGGAGAGAGCAAGATCCGACAAACAGTACAAATGCCAAAAGGCTAAGGGGGATCTATGCTATTTTTTGCCAAAGATCTATTCCAACTGGCCACTACTGTTCTCACAGAAATCAGTGTAAGCGGCGGAGATGGACTGATTGGTGGCGCAATAAAGCAAGTCCAGGAGTATTTCCGAAGTACAGACTCCCTGAAAAAATACTATGACCTTTCTGTAGACCGTTCGATTCTGTCGCTGGAAATTGCGCTAAAAGGGCCTAGAGCCTATTATCCTACAAGAGAGAAAGAATTCTATCAAAAGCATTTTTCCCATTTTGAAAAACAAATTTTTTCTCCCTTCTCTAAAGAAGCAATGAGAAAGGGAATTATCCGAAGCGAAGAAGAGCTACGAATTCAATGCATTGACGAATGTGAAAAAATCAAGAAAAAAGCTCCTGCTATTCTGAAAGTTCACTCTATTCCTAAAGAAGAAATCCAGAATATGCTCCAGGATACGGAAAGATTTTCTCCACAAATTTCGGAAGAGATGCTGAAAGAAATGAAAAAGACAATCCAATGCAATTACATGATACCTCTTTTAGAGAAAGAAAATGTTCTGTTGGCAGGGATTGTCTTTCATTTTCACAATTTTATTCAGGCAGATCCGAATTTCAGCAATTATCTAAATTATATGGAACTATCCCAGATTAGAAAAAAATTGGGGAATATGAATCAAAATGCCACTAGAAATCCTAAATTGCAAGGCAGGGTCAAAAGATTGGAAAATTTTCTTTCGCACTTTACTGCCTATGAAGAAAAAATGGGAGCTATCGGCAAAAAATTAGATGATATTTATGAAAAAACCATCCAGACCTATGAAATCCTGGAACGGCTTGAAGTGCAAATGCAAAGCAATTTCTGTATGATGGAAGAAAGGTTAAAGACAATCTATGATTTGATTCTTTCTGGTAAAGTGGAAAAAGAGGAAAAAATTCCTTGCAAAGCAAAGCAAGAAGTCTTGGTGTTGCCTGATAAACAAGAAAAGGAAGACGAAAAAGAAAAATCTGTATCCACGCCAGAACCCCTTGCTGCTGATCTATCTAAGCAAGCTTCTGCTTTGCCCCACAAACATAAATTTCATGTGCTTCCCAATGCTTCTCTGTTTGGAAACACCAGTCCTCTAAAGCAAGAAGCTCAACCTTGCGTCACCACGAATACCATCCATGATAGCCTCAGGTTATACTCTCTCTTTCTTCAGGAAAGTGAAAAAGAAAATCCTTCGATTCTTTGCCAAAATCCACAGGAGCAACAGAAAAAGATGATTACATTCCCCTGGCTTAATCCAGAAAAGCATATCTTACCTGAAGAAAAGCCTAAAGATGTTCCTGCCAAGACAAAAAAAGTCAAAGCGGACCAAATTCCTTCTATCTTTACTTAGCGATGAGAATTAAATAATTTCCCCATTCTTGCAACAGATTGTAGCCGCAGGGTTGCGCCGAAAAAGTCGTGTCTTCTCAAAAGTCTAACGCCAGCGCAATCCCTGCGTCTTTGGTCAATACCCTTTAATCCAATTCAGTTAGTCTCTATTGGCAAAAGACGCAGGGATTGCGCTGAACGTCGTCTTTTCCGAATAGATCGTCATTTTCGGCGCAACCCTGCGGCTACAAATCATTGCAATGTAGGTGATTATTGCTTAACACGTATGACGCTCACACTCACGATATTCTTGCAATAGATTGTAGCCTCAGGTTTTATCCTAAAGTCATGTAATGTCAAAAAACTTTTGTCGCTCTATTAATCAATTTTTCTCTTTCCTTTTTTGGATCAAAGAATCGAAATCTTCTTCTTTTAATACATACTGCTGGTTGCAATAGTGGCAGACCAGTTCATTGTGTTGATTTTGTTTCATATCGTAGAGATCTTCCAGAGGCAATGTCAAAAGCTTTTCTTTGAATTTTTCTATAGAGCAGCGGCAATAGAAATCGCTAGGCGTATTGTTGGTAATGCTAAAGCTATAGGGTAAAATTTTTTTTAGTATGTTTTCCCAGGCATCTGTTTCCAAAAGATCAGGAATGTATTTTTGGGGCTGAATTTTTTGATGCAGTTCCTGAATTTCTGCCATAGATGTTCCTGGAAGTGCCTGGAGCATAGTTCCCCAGGAATCTTTCACATTTCCGTCTTTATGCATTTCTACTTGCAGTGTCATGATAGAAGGAATTTGTTCAGAGCAGGCAAGATATTCATTGAATTCTGAAGTTATATCCCCTTGAACGTGCTCTATGGAACCATAGACAGGTTTGAAATTTTCATATAAAATCTTTTCTATCTGAAATATCCCTTTTCCTAGAGAGTCAGGTATAAAAGAGGGATCATCAGGCATATTTTCCTGGAATTTTACGAAGCCTCTCACCTCACCTACCTGCAATGCTTCAGCATAAAGCAATTTTATATATCTTTCTGGATGGATGCTTACGATGATTCTCTCTTCTCCTTTTAACAAAGAGGATAACAAGCAAGCTCCTGCCATGGTTTTAGCGAGAAAGAAAGCACCTGTCTGGCAAAGTTTATGTTGTTCCTTTGCCTTTTGTGCCATATTGGTGTTCTTGACAAAGACAAATCGAAATCTATTGTCCTGGCTTAAAGTAGCGACTATACGGTCTCTTTTTTGTATATGTTTAAATTCTTTCATTTATTATACCTCAGTGAAAAGTTTTGTGTACAGAGAAGAATATTGATGGATGCTTTGAGAAAGGCTGTAATGAGACAAAATTCGTTCCCTTGCATTCTTTCCTAATTGTTGGCGTTGCTCTAATGGCATGGAGTAAATATGCTCCCATGCTTTTGCCAGAGCTTCATGGTCTTGCTTATCTATTATCAAACCTGTTTGTGATACCAGATCAGAAAGATCGCCTACATTCGTTGCCACACAAGGGACTGCACAGCTCATCGCTTCTCCTATGGAATTAGAGAGGGCTTCTGCCTTAGAACAGCAAGTAGCGATGTCCAGAGATGCTGTAATTCTGGGAATATCTTCTCTTTCTCCTAAAAGATGTATAAAATTTTTTTTGCTATTTTGTCTTAAAAAAGCATCTAGTTCTTGATTTTCTATGCTGATTCCCTTTCCTGCAAGAACAAAATGAACCTCAGGAAATTTTTGGTTGAAAATTTTCCATGCCTTAAAAAAAGTCTTATGGTCTTTTACAGGATGGTAGCGTGCTATGAGGCCGATGAGAAAGGATTCTATTGGTATATCCAGCTCTTTTCTTACGCTTTCTCTTGCCTGAAAGGAAGGGGAAAACGCTTCAGTATCAAAACCATTGGGGATAAGAAGTCTTTTCTCTCTTCTATATCCGATGGCTTCATGATGCAAGGCACTGGTAAAAGCATTATAAATAATCCTGGACGGCGCATAGGAAAAAAAAGCACCTAACCGAATCATAATCGAAGTGACAAATTTTTCTTCAGATAGAGAAGGGAGAGATTGACGGATGTTCCAGACGAATGGAGTTCTTGCTCTCCTGGCAGCTAGTTGTGCCACAAGATTTCCATGGTACATCCATCCTTGAATTATATCAGGCTTAAATTCATCCAGCAGATGGTACAATTTTTTCAGGGCAAGAGGATTGGGTCTGGCAGGGTGTATACCTAACACATTGGTCTGTATACCACTTTTCAATATTTTTTCCCCTATTTTTCCTTGATTCCCCAAGCAGACGACAGCATTCGTAAAATTTCTGCAATCCATGCCAGAAACAAGCCTGTAAAGAATGTTTTCGGCTCCACCTGTATCTAAACTAGTAATGATATGCAAGATTCGGATCATCTGATTTCCATAATATAATTCAGGCTATCAATCCAGGAAAAAGACAATTATCTTTTAAAAAAATATCCGACAATAGCAAACAGAGCAACCAGTATCCAACTGGAAAGTTCAGGTACTGGCTGAGCTTCCATGGTAATCTGGCTGATACCGTAACCATCTGTACTGCCTGTCAAAACGACTTTATTAAAAAGGCTGGTATTCTGGAAACCAACAAAATCAATTCCAGAGGCATTCAGATTTGCTGTTGTATAGGAACCAACGTTTGTAGAATTGTCATAAAAGGTTGCCGTCATGGCAGTGTTGTAATCAGGAATTTTAAAAGCTATTTTGCTATAATATCCAGAAAGATTGAAGGTAAATACAGTAGGCCCTAAATAGTGCTTTCGTCCACCACCAGGACTGTTGAAAAAAAGCTGTCCATCATAAAACAAAGCTCGGCCATCATAATAGCTATCATAAAGATCATTGATTGCAGCAGAGCTAGAGGCAGAAATAGAGCTAATTCCGATATTCTGGAAAATAGCATCTGTGCCAGAAACATTACCATCTACCCTGGAGCCGAATGTCTGACTCACAGGAGAAATAAAATTGCTCAGATTGATAAGCGTTACTGTTCCTGCATTTAGCTTTAGCAATGCCAGGAAAATAAAGAAAACAAACATTTTTCTAATCATAAGCTTTCTCCTTTCATAAGTTAGGCTCATATAAAAATGACTTCCTGGTCTTTGAATGCCTGAAATATAGGCAACCATTATCGCTTCAAGTGCCAGGAAAATCAAGAAAGAAATTTTTTGTTTTATCTTGAGCAAGTAAAGAAATTCCTTGAAAAATACGAGAGGGAATTTTAAAATAGCCTTTTGGGTAAAAATTATCTATTTTAAGTGTAAAAGTGCATGGAAGCAGATTGGCCTTCCAGAGTAAAACTATGGATATAAAAATAAATAGTATAGAAGAAATTTTGGTGGAGCTTTTTTTTAAATTTCGGGATGCCTGCCAGAAAAGAGAATACCTGGGCATTGATGAAAGGGAGAAAGACAGAAAAAAGCTCAATGAGCTTTATGATACCTTACAGACAATGCATCAAAAAATTTTGGATTCCAAATGCTATCTGGAGCTAGGGAAAATACAGCAAGAGCAGACAAATCGTTTTTTGGCTGACGATATACATCCACAGCAAAGAATCGATATGCTGGCCTATATTTTGCGTTCTTTAATACATCCAGTTTTGTTCGTGCATGGAAAAACTTCTCTGTTATCTTCTGGATTGAAAGAAAAAGGCGATGTGCCCTCGATAGAAGTCCTCCCCTTGGAAAGGCAAGCTAAAGAGCTGGAAGAAGATCAGCAATGTCAGACAGCGGGCTTTGGTGTTGAGGAAATGACAAAGCTTACAGAAGGAATCAAAAGACTTGTAGAGCAATATAAAGCATTCCCCAGGTGGCAAAAAAAAATGGACTTGCATCAGGCAGAATTGCTTTCGCAAATGATAGCGAACGGAGAAATGGAAATCGTTTTCCCAACCAAAAAGAAAGAGCTGAGCGGGATAAACACTTCAATTATTCTTAAGGAGAATTTGTGTCAGACATAATCCAGGAAGCATTACAAGAACTTTTTGTCGCTCTTACTACTCGATGGAGAAAAGAAAATGGTGTTTTGGCTATCGGAGTTTCACGCAAACAACTCCTGAAGGCTGGTAGCATTGAAGGTGCGGTTTTAGATGATTTACTGAAAAAACTCAAAGAAAATATAGTGAATCTTGGCCTGGAATTGTTAGAATATATTTATGATGGTGAAACCTGGTATGCAATCCGTTCTACCTATGTCGCACCAACGGATCTTAAAAGCGAAGAAGAAGCCGTTCTTGCAGTCATCGTCGCCCATATAGAAAGCTGTGCAGAGAGTAAGAAGGAGACACCAATAGGCACTGTCAAGAAGAAATTGGTAGGTGGTAAGTATTTCAGTGAATACCAGTTTGATCGCATTTTAAAAAATCTGGAACAATCAGGCTATATCGAAAGAAAAAAGAATAGCCTGATCTATAGCCCTAGAACCTTGATCGAACTATCCCAGGATGCAAGAAAACATATATGCGAAGAGTCTAGCCGTCTGATCTTTTAACGGTATAGAAATTTCCAAAAGCCTGATTTTAAAAGGTGTACACAACAGGTTCATCGCCTTGTATGAATTTAAGTGAACTTTCGATATTTTTGTCGTTATCATTATCTTTCTCTTTATCGTTATCGAAGGCTATTTTTTTTATGCTAACAGGATAACGATAAGGATAAGGATAACGATAACGATGAATTTTAACATACTCTATCTAAAATTAAGACCATGAAAAAATTTTCTAAGCCTTATAAAATATAGCTAAGGGTTTTTAAAAAAACATCGAAAGTCCACAATTTTAAAAAACTGAGGTAAAAAGGTATGGCGAACATCTGTCCCTGTCCTGATCAGCTCCTGGTTTGCGCTAGCCAGAAAGGCGATAAGGGTGCTTTTGAAAAGCTAGTGATCAAATACCAAGACCGTATTTTCAATATGTTGCTTCGTATGCTAGGCGATTATGAGACGGCACTGGATTTAAGTCAGGAAACCTTTACTCATGCCTATCAAGGTTTAAAAAAATTTAAAAGAGAATCTACGTTTTTTACCTGGCTTTTTCGTATTGCGCTCAATATGGCAACCAGCAGAAAGCGTCAGCTAGCAAGGTCTTCTCAAAAAATTTTTCTATCACAAGAACCTGACTCTTCTATGGAGTCTTTCCAAGACGTAACAAGAGAGCCTTCGCCTGAAGCCTATCTTATTCAACAAGAAATGCAATCAGAAATACAAAAAGCCATATCTTCTTTGCCTTTAGAATTTAGAGAAGCACTCATTCTAAGAGATATGGAAGCACTTAGCTATGAAGAGATTCAGGAGATACTCGGTTGTCCCCTGGGAACAGTACGATCTCGTATTCATCGCGCTCGTCTTATGCTGAAAGAAAAGCTGAGTAGCGTTAGCGAAATTTTTTAAAAAGGAAAAATATGCATCAAAAATATTCTGTTTTGGCACAATCGGATGCTCTCCAGAAAATCATGGCAGGAGAAAGTATCCGAGGTTGTATTCTGGAGGAACTGGATTTAAGTGGCAAAGAATTTTCTTTACCCATAACTTTGGAAGAATGCTCTATTGGTTCTCTGAAACTTAGAGATAGCCTCTTCAAAGCACCTGTCGTTTTTGCAAAAACAGTATTCACAGAGGAAGTTTTAGGAGGTTGGGAAAGCACTTTCCATAAAACAGGTGTTGCTGTTTTTCAGGAAAGTATCTCCTTTAAAGAATGCGATTTTCAGTGCAAGGTGGTGTTTGGAGGGACAAAATTTCAATCTCTGGCAGCATTCCAAAATGCAGTTTTTCATAAAAGTGCCTTTTTTACGAACAGCTCTTTTGCAGAGCAAGTATATTTCTGGAAAGCCTGCTTTCAGGATACAGTCAGCTTTCAGAATTGTAGTTTTGGCATAGAAGGACATTTTGATGAATGCGAATTTTTTCGCAATGCTTCTTTCGAAAATGCTAAATTTTTGCAAAAGGAAGGCTCTTTCAATAGCATCCATGCCTATGAAAACATCCAGTTTATAGGTGCTACTTTCGAAGGCTATCTTGCATTTCGCAAGGCTATCATAGATGGAGAATGTGATTTCAAAGGTATCCGATGTTTGCAGGAAGCAGACTTTAGCGATGCACGGTTCCTAAAAAAAACTTCCTTCCGCAATGCTGTTTTTGAAAAAAAGGTGGTTTTTTTTCATACTGTTTTTGAAGGTCTTGCCTCTTTTCTGGGAACCAAATTTCAGGATGCAACTTTTCTCAATTCGCAATTTCATGACGAAATGCTCATGAACTATGATCGCAATACTCGTGCCAGCATGAATGAAGCAGGGGCTGCTGCCGACTTTCAGGGATGCACGGATTTTACCAATGTTCGCTTCCATAAACGAGCTGTATTTGAGGAAGTTACTTTTCATCAGTCAACGACCTTTGCCAATGCCTATTTTGGAGAACAGGCGGATTTTATAGATACACGTTTTCAGGGGCCTGTTTCTTTCAACAGCGTCTATTGTAACCAGGAACTCAGTGCGGTTCATGCCTCTTTCAGCGAGGTTACTTTCGATTACGCCAATATTAACCGTCGCCTGGATTTAAGCGAAGCTCAGATAAATTCTATTTCCTTTTACAAAGCAGCCCTGGATCTGATTGTCATCGAAAGCTACCAGGTAAAGCGAAGGCTCTTGAATGAACATCCCAACCATCTCCAATACAATCGTGTAAAAGAAGAATACTTGATTCTCAAGGAAAGCTTCCAGAAGAGAGGTCTTTCCGAAGAAGAAGATTGGGCCTATTGGAAATTCCGCCAGATGAAGAGAAAAGCCTCTTCTCAAAGAGCATTCGCCAGGCTCGCTGGAAAAAATAAAGAAGGAACCTATTTGGGCGCGTTCTTTAAGCTTTTTTGGAATCTTTTTGAAAGAATCTCCATCGATAGAGGAAGTGGATATGGGACAAAGCCTTTGCACATTACCCTTGTGGCCTTCAGTGTGATTTTGCTTTTTGCTTATATTTATAGCACTTTCGCCGAAGAATTTTTAATACAGCAAAAATCAGATTTTGGATTCGCTCAGGCTGTTTATTATAGCTTTGCTACATTCACAACGATGGGCGTAGGCGATATTCAGCCTCTCTTGAATAGCTTCATGACCTATATCGTCAGCATAGAAGCATTCCTGGGGCTTTTCATCATGACCCTCTTTGTCGGTACATACACCCGAAAGATCATTCGATAAACTATTTCCCAGGGCGTTGCCCTGGGCTAGTATATAAAGGCCTTTCAGGCCAAAAATTAAAGGCTTTTCAAGTGGTACAATTCGTACCTATTATAACTAATTGGGAGTACAAGGATGAAAGATTTTGACCCTTTTGGCTTGCCAGGTATTTTTCAATCTATTTCCGATGGTGAAAAGACTGGTACTTTAAGAGTACAAAAAGACGAAAAGGAAGTGAACATTTGCTTTCTTCAGGGCATGGTCAAAATGGCTACTTCTCCCCATAAGCGAAGCGTTCTCGCTGAAGGCTTGATTCGTTGCTATGAAATAGACAAAGAAACTCTGGATTCTATTTTTGCAAAACAAAGAGAGACTAAAAAGTCTTTGTTTTCGACTTTGAAAGGAATGACAGACAAGACACTTAGCGATCACGCATTCATTCTTAAGATTTGTAGCAACCAAATCCAGGAAGAAATCTATGAACTCTTTCAATGGCAAGATATAAGCTGTGAATTTATGGAAGATACGATTCCAGAAAATATTTTCGATCAAGAGCTTTTTGATTTGCCTATTGCCCTTAATCCTCAGGCCATCGTTATGGAATCTGCCAAGAGAAAAGATGAATGGGAAATTATACACAACACCATTTCTTCCAACAAAGATATCCCGTATCTGGTTCAAGAAAAGAATCCATCTTGGGAAGGCGAGAGTGCGTATAAAGACAGCATATTGAAATTGCTTGAAGAAATTCCAAATTTTGAAGAAATGATAGGACAGGCATCCTGGCAAAAGGAAGAATGCATAGATCTTTTTACATCACTTATACAGACAGGATCCATCTCTGGGAAAAAAGCTAAAGAATTTCGGAAAGTATTAGAATTACTATTATTATTGGTTTCCATTCCAAACAATGAAGATATTTTAGTTAAACTAAGATTAAATTATTTTAAAATAATAAAAATTTTAATAGAGCTAGAAAATAAAGAAAAAATTTCCATCACGAATGAAGATGTTCGCAAAGTTCTGAGCATTCTCGAATTCATCAATGGAATACGAGATTTCGATGAAATTCTGGAACAGGTCAGGATGTCCTCTTTTGAAGCATTAAAAATATGTGCATCCCTAATTATAGAGAAAAAAATCCAGATGAAGCTTGCTGAAGAACTTCTGCTGATGACTACATGGGATTTAATCAGGGAAGATACTTTTAAATGCATTAAACTCTATGAAAGAGTAGAAGAACTGGGATATAAAAGTATAGACACTGTAAGAAAGTTGGCAAGGGCTTATGAGAAGTGTGAGCTTACCAACAAATCTTTAGAAAAATATCGAGAATTAGGAGAAATCAGCCTTACAAACAATCTTTATGAAGAAGCAATTCGTTCTTATAAGCAGGTCATTGCCTTTGCACCTGAAGATTTAGAAGTATACGAAAAACTCATCAATGTATATAATAAGAATGGACAAAAAGAGAAAGCGGCTGAAGTATCTGCTATCTACGCTCGTAAAGTAGCTGTATTCGATAAACGTAAGGCTATTATGGTACTGGACGAAGCAAACAAAAACTATCCATCCAGCCCTAGTAACCTGGAGCTTATGGCAATGCTTTACCTTGATATGGGTGTTAAGGAAAATGCTATACTGACCTATACAATTCTTGCCAATCTCATGAGAAAGCAGGAAAAATTGGAAAAATGTCTGGATGCGTATAGCAAAATCCTGACTCTGGACCCTGTCAACATAAAAGCACACCTAGAACTTGCCAAAGGCTATATTGAAATAAGCAAAATACCAGAAGGCATTGAGCAATATAAACAACTAGGTAACCTGCTACATTCAAAAATTGTCGGGAAAAAGGCAAAAGATGTACAAGACTTAATTGATATTCTTTTAAATGTATGTGAATGTATTATATGCTATGATATAAATAATATCGATGCCAGAGAATGGCAGGTAGATACGTATATTGCCCTGGATGATTCCAAAACCGCTTTGAATATTTTGCGAGAAATTAAGTTCTTGTTGCAAAAAGAATCCAATTTTGATAAATTTGTATTAATATTAAAAAGAATTGTTTCCATGGATAGCGAAGATTTTCATTCCAGGAAAGTTTTAGCAGATACTTTGCTTAAGCAAAAAAAACGAAATGCAGCCATCAACGAATATATGCAATTAGGCGTAAAAAGTTTTGAAAAAAATGATATACGAAGAGCGAAAGAGGCATTTGACTCTGTTCTGAACATTGACCCTTTTAACCTGACAGCCCGCCAAAGGAAATCGGATATTTTGAATATGCTAAATTTGCAGGCAAAGGCAGTAGAAGAATATAAATTAGTCGGGTATCTCGCTAAAGCTGTAGGGATGTTGCCTGAAGCAGCACAAGCCTTTGCCCAGGTCGTAGAACTGTCGGGAGACAAAGAACTCTGGAGCTTTCTGGAAGTCGCCAGGCTCTATGAACAAATCCAGGAAAATAAAAAAGCCATCTTTTATTATAAGCAATATGGTATTCGAAATTTCAACAGAGGAAACTATGGAGAAATTGACTATATATGCTCTAAAATCTTGGAGTTAGAGCCTGGAGACACAGAGGCTATCAATATGAAAAAAATTGCCCAGAGTAAATTTGATCTTCTCCAGCGTTATCTGGAGCAGCTCGAAAAAAGAAAAGTGTAAACAGTAGGTTACATCCTTCGATATTCTCATGCAGTAGATGAGAACATCGAAGGAAAATCATAAACTGTGGAATATAGGCCAATCCTTATAGGCAAGATTTATGCTAGATACTATAAAAATGGGTATGCTCAGGCTTGATACAAAGGGCAAGCCACATGGTTATGTTCGGATTGTGCAAAAAAATGGCGAAATAAAAAACTATTTCCGTATTCCATTGCATGTTGCCTTTGATCTTATTGGATATAATACCTTTAAAGAATGCCAGAGGCAGGAGAATCCTGAATTTAAGACATGGGTACAGGATATTACCATAACGATTCCTCCAGACTTAGAATATTTTCAGCACTACTCTATAGAAACAGGCCATGAATGGTTTTTGGGGAACCTTCGCGACCTGTGCATACAATATAGCAATTTTCCTCAAAGCCTTAGTCTTTATGTACAAGATTCTATCAAAGAGTATTTGCAAGCGAAAAAAAAATCCACCAGCAATGTCATGTTGCCAGAAGATTACTCCGACGAGCCTGTTCCTATGAATCTTGCAGAAGAGATTGCAGCCGAGCGTGCTATGAAAATCTATGCAAAATTGCAGAGGGCTCGTTTTGACCCTGGTCGTCCTGGTCAGGAAGGGGAATTCAATATTGAACCATTCTGTCGGGATAAAAATGAAAAAACGGCAAGAAATATAATTGAAAAAGTAACAGATGCTGTGGCAGACTACATATTAGAAAACCCAAAAGTAAGCAAATATTCTGAAACAGAAGGAGCGGGTTTAAGAATCAAGCTCACATCGTATTTCATGGAGTGCTTCTATAAAGAGCAAATCCGCTTTATGCAAAAAAAATTGGAGCAAGGCAAGCAAAATATTCCTAACCTTAAAAGCCTGGTAAAAGATAAAGAAGAGGTGTTCTTTGACTAATTTTCCCCCAAGCAAAGGCTTTACATTAATAGAGCTTATGGTTGTTACTGCTTTAGTCTCTATCCTGTTAGGCATAGGCAGTGCTTTTCTGAGCAATTCAGAAAGGCAACTTGCCCTTAAAATGGGGACTTTACATGCGTCTTCTGTTCTGCAATCTGCTAAAGCAGTATCCATTCAGGAAAATACCTCTAGTAAAGTCAATATTTTTTCTAAAGAAAACACTTTCCAGGTATGGACTGGCAAGCTCGCTGGCTGCTGGCATTTAGAAGATATTTCTGGAACAGGTGCTTTTAGCATTCAAGCCAAAATACAAAACTGTCTTCCCAAAGAAGGAAAAGTCGGAAAAAGCATGTATTTTCAGCCTGGAACAAGTAAAATCACGTTAGGAAATTGGGGGCTTTTTTCTCTCGAAGATGGTTTTATTCTTTCTTTCTGGGTCTATCCTGAAAGGATAAAAGAAGGACAGGAACAAATTCTTTGGGAAATTCCAGGGCACTATATTTTAGGGATTTCGCAGGACTATACGCTTTTCCTGAAAAGAGGCAAAACCAACCTATCCCCTCAAGAAATACGATTGCCTATATACCAGTGGTCGTTGATAGAAATCACGCAAGAGCTATCAGAAATTTCTCTCTCCGTGGATAACATAATCCGATTCCAGAAATCTTATGATAACCAGAAAAATAGAATCCCTCCCACTGCTCTTCTGAATATAGGAAATTTTTTCCACGGGAAAATAGACGAAATAAAACTTTTAAGAAGAGCGATTCATTTGGAATGGACTTTACCAGCCGAATTGGAAATACGAAAAAGCCCGCAGTTTATTCTGTTTAATAGCCAGGGTGTTCCTGACCCTTTGCTACATTCAGGAGGCGTTGTTCTCGTTTTAGGGAAATGGGAAACAACCCAGGAATCCACGATTTTTGTTATGGAAACAGGGCAAATTCGCATTCAGCAATAGCGTAGAAAGGCAGGAAATAGATGAACAATCAGCTAGACACAACAAAAGAACGCAAAATTTCTTTTACTTTATTGAAAATACAAGGTGGAAAAATCTGTAAACAACCCGTGCAATGTATCGTACAGTCTCATACAACCCTGCTGGATCTCCTTCGAGATAAGCTATCTCTTACAGGAGCAAAAGAATCCTGTGGAGTGGGAGAATGTGGAGCATGCACTGTTCTCATGAATGGAAAAGCAGTAAGATCCTGCCTTATCCTGGCATTTGAAGCGGAAGGCGCGGAGATCATGACAGTAGAAGGCCTTGCCTCAGGAAATGAACTCCACCCTTTGCAGAAAAGCTTCATTGCCAATGATGCAGTGCAATGTGGATATTGTATCCCAGGCTTTCTCATGGCTGCTTATGATCTCTACCAGAGAAACCCATCCCCAACAGAAGAGGAAATATGGGAATCCATGGGCGGTCACCTATGCCGATGCACAGGCTATCACTCTATTTTCCATGCAATAGAAGAAGGCAAGAACGGATAGTCTCTATTGGCAAAAGACGCAGGGATTGCGCTGAAGGTCGTCTTTTCCGAATAGATGGTCATTTTTGGCGCAACCCTGCGGCTACAAATCATTGCAATATAAGTAATTATTGCCTAAAACGTATGACGATAAACTTGGTCGATCATCATTTATTTAAAGGAAAGCCAAAAATGCTACGATATATTATTTTTTTATTCTTTCTTGCTTATGGGCTGCAAGCTCAAGTGATTCCTTTGCAGCAAAGAGTAGACTGGAGTCATGCAGGATACCCAGGCAATGTGCCTCAACCTGAAAAAATAGTCAATATAATGGATTTTATGGCTGCTGGAAATGGTATGGTAAACGATCAGCCAGCCATTTCCAAGGCAATTGCCTCTTTTCAGGGAAATCCAGGTGTTGTTTATTTCCCTGCTGGAATCTATCTCTTACAATCTCCTATCACTGTCCCATCTCATATTGTCCTTCGTGGGCAAGGAAATACAAGCCGCCTCCATTTTGCACATAGCAGCACAGGGCTCAGCATATCAGGAAAATTCGGCAGTAATTTTGTTTCTGTTTTAAGCGGGTATGAAAAGGACTCCCAGTCTATTGTCCTGGATGATGCCTCTCTCTTTCAGCCAGGGGACTATGCTGAAATTCGTCAGAAAAATGGAGAATGGGACACCAAGCCAGCGTCGTGGGCTACTTTTTCTGTAGGCCAGATAGTCAGAATAGAAAAAATTGAGCAGAATATATTGTATCTGGAGACTCCTTTACGCATAAGCTATGCAGCTTCTCTATCTCCTGAAATACGCAAAATTCTTCCTGCTGAAAATGCTGGAATTGAGATGTTGTATCTGGAGCGTACGGATACATCTACTACTGGGACTGGTCATAACATCTCTTTTAATCTTGCAGTAAAATGTTGGGTTAAAGCAATAGAAAGCAATAAAAGTCAGGGAAGCCATTGTATGATTGGCCAAAGTTCCCAAGTAGAAATCACAGGATGCTATTTTCATCATGCCTACAAATACGATGGAGGAGGAACACGAGGATATGGTGTCACTCTCAACAATCATGCAGGCCAATGCCTGATAGAAAACAATATCTTTCGCTATCTTCGTCATGCTATGATGACAAAGCATGGTGCCAATGGGAATGTATTTTCTTATAACTATTCCATAGAGCCTTATCGCAATGGCGATTGGGAATTCCCTCAGGATTTTCCTGGAGATATTTCTTTACACGGACATTTTTCTTATGGCAATCTATTTGAAGGAAATATTGTACAGACTATTTTTATAGACCAGACATGGGGGCCATCAGGTCCGTATAATACTATTTTTCGAAACCGTGCTGAACTATATGGTATTATTATGACTTCCGACCAGACAAGCCATCAGAACTTTGTAGGAAATGAAGTCACCAAAAAGGGAATCTTGTATGGGAAATACGTTCTGACAGGAATAGGCCATTTTGCCTATGCAAACAATATTCTGGGAAACATACAGCCCAATGCAGTCAGCACGCTATCCGACAATTCTTACTATTTGGCAGAACGCCCCTGTTTCTGGAATTTACCCCAATGGCCTTGTATTGGAATCCCTTATTCTATCAATAGCTATAGTATTCCAGCAAGAGAAAGATACCTCTCTGGTAAAAATTTTACTATATATCATCACTAACTATCAAAACGAAATACAAAGAGAAATCAGGCATCATGGAAAGGAATTTTTAAAAATATGGAAAACAGAAATCATAACTTTTCTATTGGAATCATCACTGCTGGCGGAACAGGAAGTGAAGTCAGCGATATACTCCAAACCGTCATAAATCACGTTTCCTCTGAATACGCTCTCATGCCCCAATGGGAAAAATTTGTTGGCAAGCCTAAAACATTTTGGGAATTGCAAGATAGAGCGCATGAAAAAGCCGAGATCGAAGAAAGAGAGACACAACAGCTAGTTGCTTTTTGTCGTGATTCTTACCAAAAAGGATGCAAGACTATTTTTCAAACAGCAACAAACGCTGGAACTTTGTATCAGCAACGCCTGCATCTGGAATTGATGAAGTTGATGCATTTGCATATTGGATCAAGCCAGATTATTCTTACAAGAGAGCAATCTCAAGGTTTTTATGGCATTGACCATAAGAAAGAAACAGACTCCCAGATTCAATTCACCTGTTCCTATAGCAAAGAAAAGCTCTATCGAACCTGGGATGAATCCATACAGTATGCAGAGAAATCCTGGAAAGATTCTACCTATTCTATCAGAATTGTTTATAAATACCATCTCTTCGATCTTTTTGATGGTTGGTTTAAAGAATATGTTTCTAAAAGAAATTATAAAGATCGTGATATAGAGTTGGTTCAGCCTGATACAGGGTATGATTTTGTTGTCACAAGAATTCCTAAAAATTCTGAAAAAAATAAAAAACTCCTGCTCATCGTTGCTAATGAAATTGGAGATATTTTTACAGAAGCACTGCCTAACCATTATGGAATAGGGCATAAGGCAGATATGTTTGCCTGGAATTTATCCCTGGATTCCCAAACAGCAGGACAGGCTGTCTATCAGACCATACATGGTTCAGCCGACAGCATTGCTGGAAAACATATTTTAAATCCTTTTGCCACAATCAAGGCCGCCGCTCATATCCTGGAAACAAGAGCAGGTCTTGCAGGCATCTATCCTATATGCCTGCAAGCCATAACAAAAGCAGAACATAGTCATCACATTACTCCTGATTTAGGCGGCAGATTTAGCACAGAAGAAGTCCTGGATTTCGTTATCCAAGAAATGAAAGAAAAGCATAATGAAACATGCCTTGCTAGTCATTGATGTTCAGAACGACTTTTGTCCTGAGGGATTAAAAGACTGCAAGGAAAATTCTCTGGCCACGATTATCGCCAATCTTCGCAATGCTGTGGCTACCTTTCGTCAAAAGGCCTGGGAAGTTATCTTCATTCAATACTTTGGCGATGAAAAATACCAGAAAGAGAGCCTCAAGTATCGAAATACAATCCAGAAGAGAAAAACAAAATGCCTGGAAGACACATGGGGATCAGATTTTTTTGAGATTGTTCCCTTAGAGGGAGAGAAGGTATTTCCTAAGCATGCCTGCTTCGATGCCTTTTTAAATCCAGAATTTCAGGACTATTTGCAAAAGAAAGAAATCCAACATCTGATTTTTTCTGGATTCTATCTGGATGTTTGTGTTGATTCCACCATGCGTACTGCTTTTCAGAAAGGCTATTATGTCTCGGCTCTGGAAGACTGCACGAAAACACTCTTCTATCCTATGCAGGATTGTCTGCAATTCATGAAAAGATTCTATGGTGCCTCTATTGTGATTTCCAGTAACTTAGAAGAACAAATAAGACAGAACTTTCCCAATGAATAATATCTATCAAATTCTGAAAGAACGTTTTACGAAGTTCGCTGATTTTACTGCTCTCCTTGCACCAGGCAACAAATCAATGAGCTACAGCGAACTCCTTTTATCCATAGATGAGACAATAGATTCCTTGCACAGACTTGGTTTCCTTCATACAGAGAGGATTGCAATCGCTTTGCCTGATTCACCAGAGATGCAAATCATGACGCTGGCTGTTGTATCTTGTGCTGTTTGCGCACCACTCAATCCTCGTCTTGCCATAGAAGAGATGGTTTCCTCTCTGCAGGAACTAAAAGCCAAAGCTATTGTATGTATGCCTTGTGAGAAAATAAAGGAAGCGGCTGCCAGGCTCAATATAAAGGTATTGGAAATTAGTCCATGGGATAAAAATTCCAGGAATATGCTCCAGGTGGATTCTTCTTTTCCTTTACCAGCATACTATTCTTTTCCTGAGCCTGATGATATTGCTTTCTTGCTGCATACCTCTGGAACCACTCAAAAAACAAAAATCGTGCGCCTTTCTCAGAGAAGCCTTTGCGCAGCAGCAAACTACGCTAGCAAGGAATTAGATATAGTTCCAGGCGACAGGTATCTGCATGTTCTCCCGTCTTTTCATCTGTACGGGATGGCACAGACACTATGGGCCTTGTTGAGCGGGATTACTGTTATTTCAACGCCAGGTTTTTCTATAGATGATTTTTTCCTGTGGCTTAAAGAATTTAAGCCAACATGGTATTCTGCCGTACCAGCCATGCATCAAAAAATAGTGGAAAAAATAAAAGAAAGTCCCAATATTCTTCCTGGGCATTGTTTACGTTATATTCGCAGTGCATCAGCTCCCTTATCGGATACTCTACGTAAAGAACTAGAGAGGGTATTTCAAGTTCCTGTGCTCAATACCTATGGTATGACAGAGGTCATAATGTCTATTGCCAGTGACCCACTTCCTCCTCTTATTCGAAAGTCTGGCTCTGTTGGACGAGTACTGAAAGGTATTGAAGTGCAGGCTATGGATGCCGATAGGCAATTGCTCCCCAAAGGGCAAAACGGAGAGATTGTGCTTCGCGGAGAGCGTTTGATGGATGGCTACGAAGGAGAACAAGGACTAGATACAGGCAAAATTTTTCAGGGTTGGTTTTATACAGGCGATTTAGGGTATGTTGATGAAGAAAACTATTTGTATCTTAATGGCCGCAGCAAAGAAACCATCAACTGTGGAGGCGAAAAAATTTCTCCTTATGAAATCGAAGAAGCTCTCCAGAAACATCCTTCTATTGCCCAGGCGGTGGTATTTGCCACCCCTCATTCTGATTTGGGAGAACAGGTAGCAGCGGCGGTTGTTTTATATTCTGGCGCAAAGGCTGGCTCTAAAGAAATTTTAGAATTTCTCCTCTTGCATCTTAGTCCTACAAAACTTCCGCGTAGAATCTGGATAACTTCCTCTATACCTGCGATGGAAAACGGAAAAATCCAACGCCAGAATTTATGGAAGCATTTTAAAGACCAGGATCAAAAGCCATACATCGCACCTCGTAATCAGCAAGAACAAGAGATGCTATTGATCTGGTCTAACTCTTTTCCTGATAAAAAGATAGGAATGGAGGATAGTTTTTTTGATTTAGGCGGAGACTCTCTGGCTGCAACCAGAATCATCAGCCATCTGAAGGCACAATTTCAGGTGGAAATTCCCCTTCCTGTCTTTTTTACTCATCCTACCATTTCTCAATTGTGCGAATACATTCTTAATGAGAAAGATAGAAAACGCAGAAAAGAAGCCTCCAATAATACTTTTGTCACCTTTCATGTCGTAGAATTACAAAAAGGGACGACAGTTCCTTTATTTTGTACACCTCACGTTACAGGGAATGTAGCAAGCTACCAGCATATGGTCAAATTTATCCCTAAAAATCAAACAGTTTATGGACTTATGTTTGAATGTCTCTGGCAAAATTTCCATCAATTGAGCATGACGTTAGTTTGTGAAAACTTCGCAAAGAATATTCTTTCTAAACAACCAGAAGGGCCTTATTATATAGGAGGAAATTGTTTAGGAGGAATTTTTGCCTTTGAAACAGCCAGGCTTCTTTATGAAATGGGCAAAGAAGTCAAGCTTCTCTTTATCCTGGATATAGACATCAAAGAAAATACTTTTGCGTTTTTAAAAGCAGAAAAAGATGCTATTCCCCAGGAAAAAAAAAGATATCGCAACTTTTTTGTTTGTTTATTTGCTTTAAAAAATATGATCCAAGGTTATACCAGACGAATATCTCATGCCTGGAAGACTATTACCTGGAAAGAAATATTTCTCTATTTTTATAAGAAATTTCAGGATTTTCCTGCTCTGCTCTATAGACAAAAGATGCTTTTTGCTAGCAATCTGGTAAGAAATCATAATAAATATCTATATAAAGACTACAGGGTAAAGCAGCCATATCCAGGAAAGATTCTGCTGATTCTATCAAAAGAAGGAAGCTTAAAAAAAATAAAAAATTCCAAAAATTTCAATTGGAATAAGATAGCATTAGGAGGAGTAGAAATTTTGGAAATACCAGGAAAACATGCTGAATTTATTCGCTCAGAAATTGTCAGCGAAGCTTTAGGGAAAGTCCTGACACCTTTTCTACCATGCTCAGAGATAAGAGTATAGAAGAAATATTTTTGCAATCTGCTTGATTTTTTTTAAGCATTTGCTATGATTTTAAAGACAATAAGGATTTTTCTTGTAAGAATAGCATAAAATTTTATAACAGGAGGAGCCAGATGCAGTCAAAAAAATGGGTGATTATACTTGTTTTATTGCTGTCAGGGATAATTGCCTGGAGTGAGCCTTTGGTACCTGTGCTCTATTATCAGGCAGAAGGAAGTGGTCTGGATAGCTCTATCAATAATAATCCAGCAAATCTTTATGGCGGAGCTACTTTTTCTGCTGGAAAGTATGGTCAGGCCTTCTCATTTGATGGTGTTGACGATTATGTAAGTGCAGGCACTGTGCCTGAGCTGAATTTTTCGGAAAGCCACAGCATTTCGTTTTGGGTCTATCTGAATCGTTTTGGCGATATGAGAAGCAATGCAGGGAATAAAAGATCGATTCTGATGGCAAAAGAGATTGGCTATTATGGATTGCAGATACAATCTACTCCCTATTCTCTGACAGACGATACTAAAGGTTATTTCAACTATTCCATGTGCTATACAGTAAACAGCACAGGGCAAAGATATTATTTCGATCTTTATGATACTACAACCTACCAGACAAACCAATGGCATCATATTTCTGCTGTTTACAATAAAGCCATGAATAGAACATATTTCTATATCAATGGTATTTTGGTTATGTCGAAAGATGTTACTGGATTGACTATGGACAATCCCATTACAGGAAATTTATACATTGGTGCCCATACCAACAACTGTGGTTATGATTTTACCAGTGGGCAGATGGATGAAATTCTACTTTTTGATAGGGCTATTTCGCAGCAGGAAATTCTATCTGCGATGGCAGGCAATATCCCTGAGCCTTCTGGATTGGTCTTGTTTGCTATTTTTTTATTTTCTTTTGCATGGAGAAAAAATATGCTCAGGATAAAAATTTTCTTTTTATTGGCTTGTTTTTTCTTTCCCTGGGCAATCTATGCTCTTCCAGTAAACGAAGGGCTTCTGGCCTATTATGATTTTAACACTGGAATCGTAGATGTTTCAGGAAATAACCGTTCTACTACACTTTATGGAGATATTTCTACTTCGGCAGGTACTGGTTATAACGGAAGCAATGGCTTGCTTTTTGATGGAATCAACGACTATGTTTATGTTAGTGGAGTTCCTCTTGCTCAGGCAGATGGTGCCTCCAATACTGTAAGCTTCTGGATGAAATGGGCTGGCTATAATAAATCCAGCGGAGATATGCCTGTTGGTTTTTCTGGGCATGATCTTTGGATATACAGCAGTAACTTTGGTTTTAATACAGGACAAAGCGACATCACTGGTATCTCCAATGCAGGTCTGGCAAATACCTGGGTCTATGTAACAGCCGTTTTTAACAATAGCAGTCCTGCGGCTGGTAATCATAAACTCTATATCAATGGAGTGCTTCAGACAATTACCCAGAGACAAGGCACTACACCGATTTATTCTACAGCACCTGACTATTTTTATATGGGAACATGGAGCCTGGGACAAAGCTGGATTTATAAAGGCTTGTTGGACGATGTCAGCCTTTACAACAGAGAGCTAAGCTCATCAGAAGTGGTTCAGTTGTACAATTTTTATACTGCTATACCAGAAGCATCAAGCTTGTTCTTGTTTTTTTTAGGATTCATTTTTGTCTGTACAAAATTTTATACATCAAAAAACTGAAAAGTCCTATCGAGCTTTTTTAAAAAAGCTCGATAGTCTAAAAAATCTTTTTATTTCCGATCCTTCAAAAGAATCTTGTCTGTAATTTCCCAGGGGTGTATAACCAACCTATCTTCATCTTTTTTTTCTTTGAGTTTACTTGTAATTTTTTCTGGCAAAGATTGCCATGTGTCATAAAGGAGAAAAGGCAGAAACAGTAAAGCAGGAAATATATTATTTATGTAAGCAAAAAGAGGATATAGAAGTATTGGAATTAAATGTACAGGAAGATCATGTACACATAGTAGTATGGATTCCCCCGAAATATGGAGTAGCAAGCTTTATAGGATATTTGAAGGGAAAGCTAGCAATAAAATTATTCAACATTTATGAAAGATTGACACGCCGTTATTGGGGAAGACACTCATGGTCAAGAGGATAAGGATGCATCAATCTTAATTAAGAAGAAATAAAATACATGGTGAGACGCTACGCATAGTTTCTCTTTCAGGTTTTCCTAATTCGCAACTTCTCAAGGTTCTCATCAATATTCCTCATTATCTTGTTTATTTTTTCTGCCTTCATGTTTGTTCTTATCTTTTCTTCTATTGTTATATGTTTCATGTGTAACCTCTGGCGAGGAATAATTTACTTTCATTTCACCTTTGTTGCTTATAGTATAGGAGTAATCTATCATCCCATTTTTTTTTCCATCTTTTTCTTGTTCAGGTAGATAGGCTCGGATATAATCTACAGTAATACTTTCTTTCGAGACTTTTACGCTTATGTGGCCTGCACTTGGTAATATATCGCCGGATTGGTATCCTCCTTGTCCATAATAGCCGGAATTTGCAGGCATAGGGCATTCCTGATACACTATGCCATCCAGCGTTTGTCTGGCAAACAGGTGATCGTGCCCCTGGAAGAATATCGTTACCTTATTTTTTACCATGAGTTGATGGATAGGCATTTCCCAATTAGGACGCATTTCATCGAATTTCCATACGCCATTTCTATCTTTTCCGCCCCATTCATAATATGCCGCCATTTCTATGGCACCACGGCAGGAGCCTATGAGATGGTGCGAAAAAACAAATTTGTACTTTGCCTTGCTCTGTTCCAAGGTTTTCTTTAGCCATTGGTATTGTTCATCACCGATCGTGAAATCCCACAAGTTTCTCGGTCCATGCTCGGCATTTTCGCTTTCCTCTCCTTTCGTATACCACCAGGGATCAAGTGTTACAAAAAGGGCATCTCCCCATTCCCATGCATAATAGTTTTCACGCAGCCCAACAAATTTTTCCTCTTTTGAATCGCCGGTATAGAATCCGTCTGCCACAGGATTGGGGTAATACATTTTCCTTGCTCGCGTTGACCAGACAGGAAGGCATTCAGCAGTGCCATTCATGTCCCAGCCAACCTCCATTTCGTGATTCCCCAAAACAAGGAACAAAGGAGCGGAATGGCATAACAAGCCGAAATATGGCCTCTGGTTGAAGTAAAGCTGTTTTACCGAATCAAAATTTAAGCCTTCTTTTCTATTCTGCTTTTTGGGATTGAAATTTTTTCTGACTAATTTGCTTGATCGGAATGTATCGCCTAAATCTATATGAAAATCGGACTTACACTCATATGCATTCAGGATCATTTGTCTGTAAAGCTGTGGATTGCAATGTTTCCATGTTTCCAAGTGCGAATCTGCCTGCACCGTGAATGTAAATGAGCTTCCCTGTTTTCTTTGAGTATGGAAATGGTATTCATTTCTTTTGACGAATTCGGCTGTATTGGCTATACGGTACCTCATACGGTAATAGTACATGGTATCTGGCAAAAGGTTGGCGATTATAGTGTTGACGGAGTCGTTTGACTTTACGGTTATCGTTTTCGTCTTTTTTGTATAGCTTCCAGGTTCTGTGCCATATTCGTAGTATAACTCCATATTTTGTGCTGGTATTACATTGATATTGACAGATTTATGTGTAGGCCTGCCAAGTAGTTCGGTACCGATAAAAGAACGTTTCTCAAAGACTAGAGGTGAAGTTTGATCCCCAACGGAAATGCTGATATAACCGATCAGAATAAAAAAAATTACAAAAAATTGTCTCATGTCTGTCCTCCTTATAAAATTATATCTCACAAGTTGGGATAAAATAACCAGAGCGGCAAGCAGAGGGAATTTTATTTATAACTCTCTCTGCATTCATCGCTCATCGTGGATATTTCGGTACAAAGAAGAAATTGTTGATGCCTTGTAAGTTAGGCTCATCTCTCATTTCTTGGGAATAGATATAATAGGGAGCACTCTTGTATCCTTCGAGATTGCGCAGTTTTTTTGCTGCCATACGTTGTTGAGACGAAAGTGTCTGATTAACCTTGCCAAATGACATGGTGTAGTACCAGGAAACTTCGCCATCGAGTTCCCCGTAGCGGCGGCCTAAACTGAGAACTTTTTCCTTGGATGGCGTTTCACCTTTCAGGAGCTTGCGCAATTCTTTTGAAATCTCCCGTCGCACATCTACTATTTCTCTCATCGCTCTTCTTTGTTTATCAGGGATTTCTGTCAAACAATATCGCTGACTTTCTGTCAAGACATTATTTATGAATGATTCACCGCTATTTCCCGTGATTGAAGTACTGATATCGTAATCTCTTTTTCCCATAGCTGGCATGTCTTTCATATAGAAACCCCCGAAGTATGTTCCATGCCTTTCAGGGCAAAAATAGGTGTCTGCTTCTAATGAGCCAGCTGTCCAACTGAAAAATTCGCTGGCATAAGTCATGTAAGCCACGTTGTATAGTTTCGACTTGCCTTTTCCTTCTCGTTTCATTTTATCGCGTTCATCCATAGCAGGCCAGGTATTAAAATCGCCAAACTTCATCTTGCCAAGATAAGTTTTTTGCTCAGATGAGAGCGAATTCCAGACTTTGGCCATGATTTCGGCTCTTTTCAGGCTGAGTTCTGCGTCTTTAGCGAAGATGTTGCCGACGTACTGTATGACGGCTTCTTTATTCAATCCCGTGCTTCCACTAGGGAGTTTATTCTCCAATTGCATGCAAAAAGCCTTGATAAGAGGCAATCGCATGCGAGCAAGCACTTCCAGCTCTTGCGCTTGTTCGGAAGCCAGGTTCAAAAAAAGCTGTTTCTGATTGCTGTTGAGTATATGCAAAACATTGCCAGCCACACGATTGAGGAACATCGGATTATGACCTTTACCTGCAGCATCGATGTCTCTCATATATTGAAAACCGAAGAAATCACAAACTTTTCCCGGCGGAATGAATGTAGAAGCTCCAAAGTCGCCCGTTATAAAAGCAAGCCCACTGAATGCGATTGTGTGTAACTGGGCCCTGTCTGAAATGGCCTGTTCCAGTGAATACTTTTGCGAATTCCCTCTTCTGTCCTGATTGCGGCCCTCAGATTTATCTTTTTTCGGCCTTTCATTTCTTGTATCACATTGTGGCTTCTGCTCTTCCCTGTCGTCTCGAATCTCATGTTGTGGATGTTGTTCTTCTTCATCTTCTTGCATCTCATGTGGTTCCTGTCCTTTTTCATCCTGCCTATCTTGACATCTTCTAGGATCAGGAGCAAGATCACGCAATTGATCAAAATCAAACCCAGCTTCTTCAACGACTTCTCGCATATCTGGACCGCCTCTAAGTCCAGCCTTGCGAAATTCTTCATGGATGGCTCTGGCATCTTTCGCTGTCAATGTTGCCGGGTCATATTTCGAGAGAATCGCCTTTACTTTGGCTTTCTGTTCGGTAGTTAAAGTTTGATTCCCTCTTTTATCTTCTCTGCGTGGCTGTCTGTCCTCTCCATCTTGAGAAAAAGAAACACCACAATAACCTGTTAAAGCAATCAAAATTATCAATAAACATTTCATAGATGATCCTCCTTTTTTCTTTTGATCAATTATTGAATGTGCTTTCACTGATATAAATCTATCAAGTGTAGGATCGTATGTGTCTTCAGCGATATTTTTTAAAATTTTTATAAAAATATCGAATTTGATTAATCATCAAAGAAGCTCCCAAAAACTTCGGATGCTACTTTGTTGTAACTGTATAAGAGTGTGCTATTTCCCTATTTCTATTGTCCCAACGTTCGTCTTTGGGAATGTAAGACTTGACATAATCCACGGTAACTTTATTTTCGGAAACCGTTACTTTCAAATGTCCTGAACTGCTTAAAATGACTCCATTGACATAGCCATATTCTATGGCACTATCTGTCTTACCACGTACTGGATGGCTTGGCTGTGGGACTTCCTGGTAGACTATACTATCCAAATCCTGCTTGGCAAACAGATGGTCATGCCCATGAAAAAATACCGTAACTCTATTCTCGACCATGAGGCGATGTATCGGTTTTCCCCATCCCTGCCTTTTTTCATCGAAACCCCAACTACCATCCTTGTTCTTTCCTCCCCATTCATAATAGCCAGCACATTCGGCTCCTCCTCGTCCGGTTGAATCCATACCTCCTACCAACTGATGAGAAAAAACAAATTTGAATTTTTCATGACTGCCTTCCAAGGTATTTTTAAACCATTGATATTGATTCTTTCCCAATGTCCATTTCCAGTTGTCGTCTTTATTCCGTTTCGGTTTTTGGACAGTAGAGCCGTAAGGGTCAAGGACGACAAACAGAGCATCGCCCCATTTCCAGGCATAATAGTTGCCTGTAAGCCCTGTAAATTTTTTATCTCCTGTATAGAAATTGTCAGGCATAGGGTTGGGGTAATATATTTTTCTTGCTTTTAATGCCCAAATAGCTAGATTGTCCTTTGTATCGTCCAGCAACCAGCAGGTTTCTCCTTCATGATTTCCAGAAACAAGATATAGTGGGGCTGAGTGGCATACAAGTCCTAAATATGGGCGTTGTTCGGCATAAAGTTTTAGAACGGCAGTATAATCGTTAGCGAATTTATCGCCCATAAATGTATCCCCAAGATCAATGAGAAAATCGGGTTTGTCTAAAATTTCATTTTGTAGTGTCTGCTCATAAAGTTCAAAATTTACATTCGGGTCTCTGCCATGAGAATCGGCCTGCACTATAAACGTAAAAGCTTCATCAGATTTTCGTTGCGTTTGAAAGCTATATTCGCCACTCTTGCTAAAATCAGATGTTTCTGATTTGCGGTATAGTATCCTATAAAAATATTTTGTAGATGGATTCAGTTTGGAAAGAAAAACTTCTGTAGGCTTGCCAGCCTCGAATTTTATCGTATTCGTTTTATCCGTATAATTGCCGGATTTAGTTCCATATTCAAAATGGCCTTCCAAATCTTGATCCATGAGCACACTCAACGTAATTGTCTTGTCCGTAGGACGACCAAGTATGATTTTTCCGTAAACATACTCCTTATTTGCAAGCGATGACGGCAAACATCGCTCAACTCCTTTTCCTTTTTGTTTATCCTGTTCATGTTTTCCTTTTTTACCATCTCGCTGCCGGTTATCTTGCTTATTTCCTTGTAACATTGTCTGCTGGGTAATCACAGGAATTTTTTTGTCTTCTTTTTTAACATTGTCATATTTTTTTTCAGTCGCAGGATCAAAAGTCTTTTCTTTATTGTCTCTCATCTCACGTGGTAGCTGTTGCTTTTCTTTATCGTCTCGCATCTCATGTAGTGGCTGTTGCCATTCCTCGTCCTGCCTATCTTGATGCCTCCTAGGATCAGGAGCAAGATCACGCAATTTATCAAAATCAAACCCAGCTTCTTCAACGATTTCTCTCATAGCAGGACCGCCTCTAAGTCCAGCCTTGCTGAATTCTTCATGGATGGCTCTGGTATCTTTAGCTGTCAATGTTGCTGCATTGTATTTTGCGAGAATCTTCTTTACTTTGGCTTTCTGTTCTGCAGTTAAAGCCTGGTTTCTTCTTTCATCCTCTCTTAGAGGCGGATGTCTGTCTTCATTGTCTTCCTGAGCGAAAGAAACACCAATATATTTAACATTGTCGTATTTTTCCCTAATGGCAGAATCGAGAGCCTTTTTTTTAATGTTGTCGTGTTTTTTCACAATATCAAGATCGAAGGCCTCAATTGACTTTGGCTTCCTCAATACTTTGAAAAATAGAAAGGATAGAGCAGTCAAAACAAATAGAATGATCAAACTCATTGCAAGAAAGAATCTTGTGGAATATTTTTTCTGGGTAATATCTTTCAGGCATATCTCTTTGGTTGGAAGCTCTGACCAAGAATAATTCAGGTATGCCCGAATATCGGAAGACATCTCCTGTGCAGTGGAATACCTTGTTTCTCTATCTTTCTGAAGAGCTTTCATGCAAATCTGTTTTAGTTCATCAGGAATGGAAGGATTTAAACTTTTCGGCGAAGGTATTTCTTCATTTACGATTTTACATAAGATGTTGTAAACGTTATCTTCTTTAAATGGATGCCTGCCTGTAAGCATCTCATAAAAAATAACGCCGATAGAATAAATATCGGTTCTTCCATCCAATAGATTGCCGCTCATTCCTTGAGCTTGCTCAGGAGACATGTAGACTGGAGTACCTAAAATTATTCCCACAGTGGTTGATTTATCATTTTTTTCATCAAGCAATTTGGCAATGCCAAAGTCTGTGATGAAGATATTGTCTTCTTTATCTACTAGGATATTGGAAGGCTTCATGTCCCGATGAATAATCTTGTTTCGATGAGAATATTCTATCGCATCAAGAATTTGTATCATCCACTTGCAAATTTTAGCGAGAGGTAACTTTTGTTCCATTCTCTTCTGGAGAGAGTAGCCTTCGATAAACTGCATTACCAGAAAATATTTATTGTCTATGTTGAAAAAATCATAAAGCGATACGATCCTTGGATGCTGCAGTCGTGCGTTATATTTAGCTTCTTTCTCGAACCGTTTTATAATTTCTGCTTGAGCTGCAATTTCTGGCGACAACATTTTCAAAGCGACCGTTCTCTCCAGCGTTGTATCATAGGCTTTCAGCACTTTTCCCGTGCCTCCCTCCCCTATCTCGGCCTCGATTGTGTAACGGCCTATCTGTTTCGTCTTTAACTTATTTTCTGTTTCAAGTCGCTGTTCGATAATGTCTATGGACTGAGGGGAAGAACCTTTATTTTTCCCAGAATTCTTTTCATAAAACAGGTTCGCACAATCTTTCAAAATTTCGTTCAATTTCTGATCATTGACTTCCATAATTATGCGTCCTCCAGATATTTTTTGACCTTAAGAGTGATTTCGTTTATGTATTTTTTTACCTGATATTCGGAAAGATTCAGTTTGGACGATATACTTTCTATGCTTTCCTCATCTCTGTATTTCATCAAGAATACTTCTTTTAGATTTTGGTCTTCCCAATTTTCAATAAAATCTCGTATTAGAAGAAGTTCAAAAATTTCTGTGGCTTTAGACTCTTTGCTTTCTATGGCCTCAATAAGGGAAATTTCTTCGTACTTATGCCATATTTTATTTTGTTTCAGCATCCTGGACTTTTCTGTCTTTAGTCCTTTCCAATAATTGCTGATTTCTCCTTTGATTACCTTAATAACCATACAGTTAAACGCTTTTTTTATTTTTATTTCCTTTACTTTTTGGGAGAGGGTTAAAAGTACTCGATTAGTTAAATCCATAGCATTATTATAATCCCCTATCGTTAATCGAATGAAATTGAAAATCGGGTTTTGGTAGCAATATAAGAATTGATTCATATGGCAAATAGTATTGGGATTCTTCTGGATGTATTCAATCAATTCTACCGTCATTGTAGAGCAAGGTTTGTATAAATTGCCTGGCATAATCTTCCTTTCGACTGTAAAAGCCGAATCTTCTTTAAATGGCAAAAACTTTTCGATTTGAACTAACTAAGTGATTCATGGCATAAATACATGTAGGGTAACTCATCTATGTTAATTTAAATTATAACTCTATAGAGTTCTTAAAACTAAAATTAAACTTGAGTTTGAATATTTTTTATAAAATTAACCCTAACAAGTATTTATGCTATGAATACTAAGGTTCCTGGAACAAATAGTCAGTATTGCCCATATAAGGATCAAGAGCACTTTCGTCCTTGATAACGCTTGAATAGAGGAAATACGTCGTGCATAATGAATAATCGAACGGTGTTCCATCTTGATACTTTCCTGTTAGGATGGATTTTCTCAATGCTAAAAGTTTACTCTTCTGTGTGTCCGTCAAAGAATTGTATACCTGAGCAAAAATTGTGATGTAATTGTAATTGTTTTCACCATCCAGTTCACCATAGGTGCCCGATAGCGTAAGAACTTGGTCGTTGACAATATCGAGCGAATCTAGCGATGTAAGAAGGCTACGTAGCAGAGTAGCAATTTCTGTACGCATCTTGACGATGTTGGAAGTAGACGATGCATAGAGATTGTTCTTCTGTATTTCCACCAGGCTCGACATCACGGTAGCCTGATCCTGTGTGACGTATCCTTTTGATCTATCGCAAAGAGCTGCACCGGCAGTAGCAGTAAGTTGCTCGTCAATTGTGTATCCTTCATGTCCTATGGCAGGAGCATCCTTCATATAGAAAGACCCATAATAGGTGCCATGACGTTCAGGGCAGAAATAAACATCTGCATCAAGTGAACCTGCATACCAGCTAAACAAATCGCTAGCATAGGTCATTACGGCTACGGCTGTTCCTTGAGGTAAACCAGCCATCTTATCCTTGATCTGATCATTCGTAATATTGGGCCAAGACTTCCATCCTTTACCCTTCATTGCATCCATGTATTCCTTCTGACTGAAATCCATGGAATTCAAGATATTGACATAAAGTACAGCTCGGTCGAAGCTAATCTGTCCGTCTAAAAGATAAAGCTCTCGAGATGTTTTTTTTACTGAATTCAGGTTCAGTCCACTGGAAGCAGAAGGAATATCTCCATCTATGACTCGGCGGAATGCCTTCATCAAAGCATATCGTTTATAACCATATAGATCGATTTGAGAAAGTTGGTTAACTGCAAGAGTTTTCAATTTTTCAAATTGAGACATGTCCAAAATGAAGATGACATTGTTGGCAACACGAGTCAAGAAGCTTGTGTTGTGTCCCATTCCGTCTGGATCGTTGTCTCGTAAATATTGAAAACCAGTGTAATCGGCTACTTTCCCTGGAGGGAAGAAAGACTGCGCTTGCAGGTTTCCTGCAATAATTCCAAGACCGGCAAAAGCCAAAGTCGTCCTTTGAGCACCATCGGAAATAGTCTGTTCTATAGTATATACTGGCTTGTTTACATTTACTGTAACATATCTTGTTTTAATGCCGCTGTCTACCTGGAGAGTTGCCACGAAGGTTCCAGTTGTTGAATAGGCATGAATTGGATTCTGAAGTTCGCTAGTTGTACCGTCACCAAAATCCCAACGCCATGAACTAGGATTTCCTGTAGATGTGTCCGTAAATGTCACTGCCTGCCCTGTAACAGGTGCAGTCGGCTCAAAGCTAAAAGCAACTGTAGGAACGTTGTTGTTTGAAGATGATCCGCCACCTCCGCCACTACATCCCACAGCAATAAATAAAATGAAAAAGAACATGATGCTTCGTTTTAGATTTTCCATACTATCCTCCTGATTTTTAATAGAAAAACTGCTTCGCAAAGGCTTGAATTTCTTGTCCTCACAAAACCAATTTTTTTTAATGTGTATGGAATTTTGACTTTTCAGCGATCAAAATTTATTTTTTTATAAAAAAATCACCTTGCGTCCTCCAATAGAGATGCGATTGGGTAGATTCACAAGTACAATACATCAATCTTCTTTTAATTCACTTTGCGAAAATTTTTTTTGGTTCATCCGAATTAAAATGTGAAGAAAATGCCAGATGAAGAAAATGGAATGCCAGATGAAGAAAATGGCCAGATGAAGAAAATGGCCAGACGCTATCTCAAGTTGTTTTTCTCTAATGATTTAATATTTTTTTATAGCTAGAAAACCAGTTTCTAAAGCCTCCATAAAAAAAATAATAGAACTATTGAGATGGGGTTTTAGAGAAAAGTATTGAAAGAGTTAGAGAAAAATCCTAAAAGGATAACAAGATGATAGGCAATAGATGAAAAATATCGTGGAAATAATCCAAATAGGCAAAAAATAGTAGGTTGAAGGCAGGGTATCTCTATGGCAAAAGTAAGCTAATAAAACAAAAAATATCACTTTTAAGATAGCAGTGGGAGATTGCGATGAGGACGATTTATGCAAAAGATATCCTGCTTGCAGGCAATGAGTTTACGATGGGAATAAAAGGGATATTTGTTTTGAAACAGGTGGAGAATGGAAGTAACAAAAGACTCTGAACCCATGATAATTCCTCGTGTAAGAGCGGGATCAGACAGAAGGCCTTTTTCTTCCATTTGTCCGTAAACCATATTGCGATAGTTTTGTTGTCGTTCCAGGGAATCTCTGCCTATTTCGTTGTAAAGAGGGTGAAAATCCAGGACACGATCTTCTTTGCCAAAAGCATGAGCATGGTAGCTGCTCCATTTCCAGTCTTTTGGGTCTTCTACAGCTTTGGCGCGTGCCATGTTTAGCTCAATATAAGTCAACGTGTTGAAAAACTGGGTTTCAGATTCGATGATAGTGGAATAAAATCTCCCACCCCAAAAGCGTCCTGTTTTATTGTGTAGCTTGTTGTAAGCTTTGGAGTAGTTTCCATTCAGATATTGCATAAACGGGGAAAGGGTGTTTTCTTCTGGAGTGGCCAGCATCAAATGGACATGGTTGCTGGTAATGCAATAGGCATGAACTTTGACCTTGTATATTTTTTTCGCTCTGAACAATATGTCGAGGTATGTTTCAAAGTCTTTTTCTTCCTGAAAATAGAATTCTCGATTATTGCATCTGACAGTAATGTGATACAAAGCACCTACAAAGGCGATTCTTGGCGGATGCATATTTTGCTCCTAATTTTGACTATGTTTTATAGCCTGATTATAATCGCCTTTGGGACAACTTTCGGATAGTTTGAAAAAAAATTACTCCTTTTCAAGAGAATGTATTGTCAGCTCATATTTATAAAGCCTCTTCAGCCTGGGATTAGGATAAGAAGGAAGAGGTTCGTTGACAAGTATCTGAAAGAAATACGAAAAGTCTTCTTATTTACGATCTTTCAAGAGAATCTTGTCTGTAATTTCCCAGGGGTGTATAACCAAACTATCTTCATCTTTTTTTTCTTTGAGTTTACTTGTGATTTTTTCTGGCAAAGATTGCCATGTGTCATAAAAGTTACCTTGAGAATCTATGAAGCATAGAAATTGAAGGCTTTTCTTTCTTAAGTTCAATCGGAGTCCTATCCAGCCATCCTCTCCAGGAGAGATTCCTTTCATCACAATCACTTCAAAAGCATTTACTTCATCATCTACAGCTATAGTTCCAATCAATCTACGGTATTTTTCTGTCCAAGCTTTATGATAAAAAACATCTTCGCTATTTTCGGGAATTTCTTGTTTTGCATGGTATAACAAGAACATTTCGCTGGCCTGTGCTAGCTCTTGTCTGAAGCTTTCTTTTTTGAATCGTTCCTGAAGCAAGGTATCCGAAATAATGGAGACTTCTTCTTTTTCTTTCATGTATCCATAGACTCCGACAATAACAGCAAGGCTTAGTCCAAGAAATGTCAGAAATTGCGATGTTTTCTTTCTCCCCTGTAGATTCCACTTAAAAGAGGTGCTTACCATAGGAATCATAAAGGCAATCAGTACAAAAAACATCATGATTAGCTGAAGAAAAATAATAAATATAGCATCTGTATAGTCTAAATGAGGTGGATACAGGGAAGAATAGGAAAAAATTGTATCAATGATAAGTAGCAACAGAAGCGACCCCAGAATTTTTAAGTAAAGTTTGAATTCTGTTCTGCTTTTTTCAGAAAAAGGAAGGCTTAAAAAGCCCAAAATAGGATAAAACAGATAGTATAGGAAAAATTTGGGCTTATTTTCATAGTAGTATTTGTTTAAATCCGTGACAATGGAGATAGCATCGCCAAAAGCGGGCATTTTATCCAAAAATGGATAGTGCCTTAGGGTCTTTTGGAAAGAGCCTAAAAGCCCGATAAGAGCGAGTAGAACAACAATCATCACAGCAAATTCGATCTGGTGTAATAGCACAGCGATGAGAACCAACAAGGCAGGCAGAAACAGAAAAAAAAGGATCTGGATGGGCAATTCCAGGCATCCCATAAAGCTTCTTTCTTCCGTCCAGGCAGGGAGGGGAACTTCTTCTTCTACTACAGGTACTGACAAAGCATGTAAAGCTGCTTTCTCTCTTGCCTTTTTCACCATAGGAATGATCAGGAAGAAATCCAAGGCCCAACCTACACCGAAAAATCCAAACGAAGTTGCATACAGCAAGCCTGTAAACCATTTTCCTAAATAAAAGCGATGCCCCCCTATAAACCCTAAGCAGAGCCACAAAAGATAGGCTATTGCATAGGATTTTTGATGCGATGGTGTTGTCGCTTCGACTGGAGGAGGCTGATGCTGAGAAGCTTCTGGGAAAAAAATATCCTGATCTGACATAAATAAAATACTCCTTATTGAAAAGAAAAAAAGGGAAGCCTATTCTTTTATATTTTCCAATTCCTGTAACCATAATGACGAAAGAGCATCGCTAGGGAAGCGTAAATCTCCCCTTGGGGAAAGAGATACTGTTCCTATCTTCGGGCCATCAGGCATACAGGAACGCTTGAATTGCTGAGAAAAGAATTTTTGATAGAAAACCTTCAACCAGCGAAGGATCTCTTTAGAATTATACTGGTTTTCAAAAGCTATTCTGGCTAAGAAATATACCTTTTTAGGAGGATATTGGAAGCGAATCGCATGGTAGAGGAAAAAATCGTGAAGAATATAGGGCCCGATTTTATCTTCTGTCTTTTGTTGTATCTCTCCCTTTGCATCAGGAGGCAAAAGCTCTGGGGAAATGGGGGTAGCGGTTATGTCTTTCAGAAGACGAGAAATCGTTCCTGTAAATTCATGCTCTGCTGTCCAGTCTATCAAGGTACGAACCAAAGTTTTGGGAACACCTGCATTGACCCCATACATGGACATATGATCCCCATTGTATGTACACCAACCCAGGGCAAGCTCGGACATATCTCCTGTCCCGACAACAAGGCCTTGTATTTTATTCGCTACATCCATCAAAATCTGCATACGCTCTCTTGCCTGGGCATTTTCGTATGTAATATCGTGAATTTGGGGATCATGCCCTATGTCCAGAAAATGCTGCTCTACCGCTTTGTGGATAGACACAACACTCAGGGTAACGCCCAGAGCCTGAGAGAGCATTTCTGCATTGGACCTTGTGCGAGAGGTAGTTCCAAACCCTGGCATAGTAATCGCATGGATTCCCTTGGTGTCCCATTTCAGAATATCGAAGGCCTTAACGCAAACGAGAAGAGCAAGCGTAGAATCCATACCCCCAGAAATCCCCAGAACCACCTTACGGCAACCAGATGACATAAGCCTTCTGGCCAGGGCCGTGCTTTGTATGGAGAAGATTTCTCTGCATCTCTCGTTTTTACTGCTTTCTTCTTTAGGAACAAACGGCATATCTGGCACGCTACGATAAAGACGATCTACAGGTTTTTCTTCAAGAGAAAATTCCAGGATACGGAATTTTTTAGCATTGATAGATTGAGAGAAATTGCTGCTTTTTCTTCTTTCACTCGCTAGTTTTTGCATATCTATGTCTGCTATAGCAATCTGCGTTTCAAAAGAAAAACGGGGTGTCTGAGCAAGAATCATGGCATTTTCTGCGATAATGCAATGTCCTGAAAAAAGGAGATCGGTGCTGGATTCTCCTGCTCCAGAAGAAGCATAGGCATAACCTGAAATGCATCTGCCTGACTGGGATTGCACAAGCAGCCTTCGGAAATCGCTTTTTCCCAGAATTTCATTGCTTGCAGAAGGATTCAGAATCAGACTGGCTCCTCTCAGACACATATCTATTCCTGGCGAGCAGGGTGCCCACAGGTCTTCGCATATTTCGATTCCAATAAGGCATTCGCTAAAAAAACGATGCTGGAACAAAAGGTCTGTGCCTATAGGGATTTTCTTCCCATTCCACTCATATTCCTTTTCTTCCTGGTCTTTTCCTGAAGCAAACCATCTTTTTTCATAAAATTCGTTGGTATTCGGAAGATAGCTCTTGGGAACAAGCCCTAAAATCTCTCCATTGGCAAGAAAAGCAGCGCAGTTTAATATAGTATTCTTCAGCGCAACAGGGCAACCCACAACAACAGCTATTGCGTTATTTTCTGTGCATTGAGCAAGCTCATGGAGTGCCAAAAAAGCTTTTTCCAGCAATACAGGCTGATAGAAAAGATCGGCGCAGGTATACCCTGTAAGGCAAAGCTCAGGAAATAGGACAAGGTTGCAATCTTTTTCTGTGCATTGCGTTATTGTTTCAGCAATTTGCTCTGCATTCCATTTTACATCCGCCAGCCTGAGAGCAGGTGAAACCACCCCCACTCGAAAAAATCCCATCTCGGAAAGTTTGGTTTTCATGAATATTCTTCCAAAAATATTTTAAACAATCCTGTTGGCTACCACTACAGCCATAAATCTTTTTACCCTATCATAGCAAAGTTCGTTCTTCCAAAAACCATCTTTTTTGAAAGAAGATCCTACGATAAAACCATCTGCGTATGGAAAAAAGGCTGAGAAATTTTCAGAATTCACGCCAGAACCGAGCAACACTGGTACATTCACAGATTTTTTTACCTTTTGTATGATTTCAGGGTCTGGCGCATCTCCTGTATGCAGGCCTGTGATAATAACGCCATCTGTTGCAAAAAATTCGGCTGCTTTGGCTGTTTCTACAATATCCAGATCCGCCGTAATGCTATGTGAGCTATGCTTTTTTTTGATGTCTGTAAAAATGAGAACAGGAGGGTTCCCGATATTTTTTTTGTAGCGCAGCAGCTCGCCTGCGCAGCTTTCTATATAGCCTTCATCGGCAACGTGGCCAAAGACAAACCCCTCTGCCCTGATAAAATCCAGTCTGGCTGCCAGCGCAACAGCAAGAGCTTCTTTGTTGGCTGCTGCTAAAATCTGGATTCCAACTGGTCCTGAAAATTCCTTTTTAACCTCCCAGGCAATGACAGACATGCAGGATATGGTTTCTGGTGAAATGCGTTTATTCAGATATGGTATATCATGCATATTCTCGATAGCAACAGCGTCCACTCCACATTCTCTATAGATTTTTGCTTCTTTCAAACAGGTTTCCAATATCTTTTCCATAGGCAACTGATGGAATGGGCTTCCTGGTAAAGCAGGGACATGAATCATCCCGATGATTATTTTTTTAGAAAAGTCCAAATTGTTCCCTTAAAAAGAATTACAACTATTTTTTTTCTACATCAAAAGCTTTTATCATTTTTAGTAAAAATACTCTGCGGATAGCATCATAACCTCTCTGGTTGGGATCTTCCAGATTAAAATAGTACCAATAGGTAGGGTCTTTGGCGCAATAGTGAGGATTTTTGCTATCTTTGCAGTGGATTCCATGACCTAGCATAACAGAATGAATGTCTACAAGATACACAAAATCTCGTGCTTCGGCAGCTTCTTTTATGTGCTGGTTGAAGATTTGCAGGATTTTTACTCCATCAGGCCAGGGAGGAAGTTTTTGTATCAGGCGCAACAAGGGATGAACATTCTCGATATCTCCTACTCCGTCCGTAGGATCATAGATATTGGCAAGAAAAATTTTGCAACCGCCAGGGAATCTTTCTTTGATACTATCCAGCAGTTTATTCAGACGTTCTCGGAATTTTTTACCATACAGTATCCCATCCTGGAGTGTTGCTCCGTAACAGGCTTCGTCTTTAGGCGGTTCTTTCCCATAATTGTGGATCAGATCAATCCCTCCTGTAGTCAGAGCTACTATTCCCAAAACATCAGGCTCTTGCTTGTTTAAATAAGTCAACTGTACCCTGAGATGCTCCCCAGAGGAAGAGGCGTTGGAAGCAAGATTCATCACTGTCAGATCAGGAAAAACACGAGAAAGGCTTCTGCCCTTTATATCCTCAGCATCTTGGGGTGCATTTTTCATGAGCCGTTCAAAGTAGCCATAGTTAGAACCACCTGCTCCAAATCCTGTCGTAATGCTATCGCCCATCCCGACCATAAGGACTTTCCCAGAATGCCAGGCTTTCTGAAAAGGCTCTAAAGGAACTGCAATTCCTGTAGAACCCTCTCCCATAGGGAGATCATACCACCACGCAATGCAAAAAATACAAAGAAAGATCGCTAACAGAGTAAAAAGAAAATTTTTCCTAATATGATACCATTTTGCTTTTTTTGGCTCAGACATTTTATTCCTTTCTTTGTGAAAAATTACGAATGGATACTGCTCACAGTATATCATAAACTTAAATCGATTTTCAATAGAGAGGCTATTTCTTTTTGCCTTGGTTTTTCATATTGCATATCCATTTCTACGATTATATAATGAAGGCACAAACGGTTGTACCAGTTGAAAAGCCTTTAATCTTAAGATATTGTCAAATTATATATGAGTCAATTTTTTTTTAAGAAAAAAGAATGAAAAAAACTATCCTTCCTTTTTTAAATCTTGTTGTTTTTTTAGGGCTTATTGCCTTGGGTTATTATAGCCTTCAAAAAGTTCAGGCCATGAATAAGACACAGGAAGAAAAAGCTAAAAGCTCAGTGCGTGTAAAAGTAGAAAAGATTCCTGTGGGAGATATACAAGAAAAAATTTTGCTCACAGGGACAGTCTATCCTTATGCCAGAGTCCAGATATATTCCAAACTATCGGGGCGGCTGGAAAAATTGTTTGTAGACAAAGGAACATTTGTCGAAAAAGGGCAGGTTCTTGGCGTAGTAGACCATGATGTTCTCAAGGCACAGGAAAATCAGGCGAAAGCAAATCTGAACGTTGTAGAGGCCCAGATTCTGAGTGCAGAGAAAAATATCGAAAGAGCGCGAGCAGGCCTTACTATGGTAAAGACACAACTGAATGCGATTGAGGTAAACCTGGCGAATCTGGAGAAAGACAGACAACGCTATCGAACTCTGAGCAGAGAAGGCTCTCTTTCCAAACAAATGCTGGACACGATAGAAACGCAGTGCAAGGCCATGGAAATGGAACAATTGGGTTTGCAAGCACAGCTTTTGCAAGCTCAGGCAGACATAGCTTCCTCGGAAGCACAGAAGAAAGTGTGTGAAGCTCAACAGGAAGCAGCCAAAGCCGCCCTGGAAGTAGCCACTTCTATGCTGAGCGAATCTACGTTAAAAGCCACTATCTCTGGCATAGTTTCTGAGAAGTATTCTGATCAAGGGGATACCGTAGGAAACACAAAGGCCATGTCAGACCCTGTATTGGATCTGATGAACATAGAAAAAGTCAAAATTTTAGTGCATGTCCCAGAAATCCATTTGAAAAAATTGCAAAAAGGCGCGGAGATTTCTTTTTCTATAGATGCCTATCCAGGGGAGTTTTTTTCTGGTACAATCACACGCCTTGGCCCTATCGTAAAGACATCCACAAGAACCATGGAAATCGAAATCACTCATGAAAATACAAAATATCGCCTCAGACCAGGCATGTTTGCCCGAATTCCTTTTATAGTAAAAGAAAGCAAAAATGCTCTTCTTGTTCCTGCGGATGCCCTGATAAGACAGGAAGGCCGATACTTTGCCTTTATTGCAGCAGATAGCAAGGCGAAAAAAGTCTCCGTTTCCCCAGGAATCTGGAGCGAAAACCAGGTAGAAATCAAGTCTGAAGCTAACATACAAAAAGGGGATTCTCTGATTGTTAGAGGCCAGGCCAATCTTATAGATGAGAGCAGCATCGAAATTGTAGGAGAAACAGAAGAATGATTCTACCATCCTTTGGCGTAAAATACCCTGTTACCACGATGATGTTTTTTCTGGCTTTTCTTCTTCTGGGTCTTGTTTCCTTACTTTTTTTGCCCATTGATCTCATGCCTGAGATAGAACCCCCTGCTATCAGCGTTATTACAAGCTGGCCAGGTTCTGCTGCTGAAGACATCGAAAATAAGGTTACAAAAATCATTGAAAACGATCTGAGTATCGTCAACAATCTGGATGAAATCCAGTCCATATCTCAGGAAGACTTATCTCTCATCACATGCAAATTCCGATGGGGAACGAATCTGGACGAAGCTTCCAATGAAATCCGAGATAGACTGGAATTTTGCAAACGATTGCTTCCCGACGATGCGGAAGTGCCTATTGTTTTCAAGTTCAGTACCTCTTTGTTTCCTATCGCTTTTTTTGGTGTAACAGCACAAGAAAGCCTGGACAAACTAGAAGAAATCATGGATGACCAGATGGCATCTCCTTTAAAGAGAATACCAGGAGTCGGGGCTGTGCAGATGATTGCAGGGAAAAGAAGACAGATCAATATACACCTGGATGTACAAAAGCTTCAAGCATATTCCATAACCAGAGAACAGGTAGAGGCAGCCCTGGCTTCTGAAAACCTCACGCTTCCTGCTGGTAATCTCAAAATCGGTCGCATAGACTATATACTACGAATTCCAGGCGAATACGAAAAAGTAAGGGAAATTCCTGATATCGTGATCAAAAAAGACAAAGATTCTTTTGTGTATCTGCGAGATCTGGCAACTGTAGAGGATGGATTTCGTGAGCCTAAAAGATTGGTAGAAATCAACCAGCGTTCTGGAATGCTTCTTGCCATCCAGAAACGTTCTGGCACAAATACAGTAGAGGTCTTGAATTCTTGCTTTCAGGAATTGGAAAATATTAAAAAGACTTTACCTCAGGATATTGAAATTTCGATTCTTTTTGATAGTGCGGATTTTATCAAAAATTCTCTACGAAATTTAGGCGAGACTATTTTCTGGGGAGCTTTGTTCGTGCTTTTAACAACGATTTTCTTTCTGCGGGAAATCAAAACAAGCTTTATCATTGCCTTGACAATCCCCTTTTCTTTGATCCTGGCCTTTGTTTTTATGTATGTCTTTGAATATACGATCAATGTCATGTCTCTGGCAAGCCTTGCAATTGCTATAGGAATGGTTGTAGATAACGCAATTGTCATCCTGGAAAACATCGTAAGCCATAAAGACCGAGGAGAGCGAATCCAGGAAGCTGCCATTTTTGGAGCATCGGAAGTAGGCCTGGCTGTCAGTGCCTCTACTCTGACTACTGTGGTTATTTTTTTGCCTTTGATCTTTGTCTCTGGAATCAGCGGTATCATGTTCAGACAACTGGCATTAATCATCACAGTGGTTCTACTTTCTTCTCTCCTGATAAGCCTGACGCTTACCCCTATGCTGGCCTCCAAAATCCTGAAAAACCGAGACATTTCTAAAGAAAAGAAATTTTTTATCTGGAGTGAAAAAATCTTTCATTCTGTGGAAGACAAATATAGCGATCTTCTGGATTGGGTATTGCACCATCGCAAAACCGTTTTGTTCTGGTCTTTTTGCTGTTTTTTAGCAGCGATTTTTCTGGTTCCTATGATTGGAAGTGAATTTGTCCCTGAAGAAGATACGGGTGATTTGAGCATGGAATTTGAAATGCCTGTAGGAACGAAGCTAGAGGTTACAGAAAAGAAAGCGCAAAATATTTCCAAAATGCTTTTATCCCTGTTTCCCAAAGAAATTAAAGATGTATTCTTTCGAGTGGGACAATCGGAAGATGGATTTGGAGCAGCCTTTGGAGAAAAAGAAGGCTCTCATGTGGGCCTGGTTGCCTTGAAGCTCGTCAAACAAAGACAGAGAAAGCTTTCTTCCAAAGAAATAGGTAGAAGAATTGTAGAAAAGCTGGAAAAAGACATAGACATTCGTAAGATTTCTCTGGATACAGGAAACCCTATGGACAAAATACTTCTTGGAGGCAATAAGCCCATTTCCATAGAAATCATAGGCCATGACCTCCTGGAGACAGACACTCTTGCCCATAATATCAAAAAAATCATGCAAAACACCCCTGGGGCTATGGACGTTATTATCAGCAGAGATATAGGAAAGCCAGAGCTTAAGGTCGTAGTCGACCGACAGAAAGCATCGGACTTAGGTTTAAATATGGCGCATATCGTAGAAACACTAAGAACGTATTTTTATGGTAAGGAAGTAAGCCGATATAGAAAAGGCGACAAAGAATATGATATTTTCCTGCGCCTTCAGGATGCCCAGCGAAGGGAAATAGTCGATGTACTCGATAGCTCTATCCCCCTGGTGCAAGGAGAACAGGTTCGCCTGGACAGCTTTGCCTCTATAAAAGAAGGCCTCGGCCCCATCAAGATAGAACGAAAGAATCAGGAAAGAATGGTCATTGTCGGAGCAAGCACGTACCAGCGTTCTTTAGGCGAGGTCATGACAGACATTGAGCGTAAAATCAAAAAAATCGTCCTACCTGCTGGAATTGCTATACAAATCGGTGGGATCGTCAAGATACAAAGAGAATCGTTTCGCGACATGAGCATACTTCTGGCACTAGGAGCACTGCTTGTCTACATGGTAATGGCCTCCCAGTTTGAATCCCTGAGCCATCCTTTTGTCATCATGTTTTCCGTACCTTTTGCCTTTGTCGGCGTATTCTTTTTTCTGTTTCTCACAGGAACGACCCTGAACCTGCTTTCTCTGATTGGTATGATTCTTCTGATCGGCGTCGTGGTCAACAATGCCATTGTTCTTGTTGACTATACGAATATTCTCAGGGCAAGAGGCTTTGAACTCTTTGAAGCTATCAAAAAAGCAGGGGCACAAAGGCTGCGCCCTGTTCTTATCACAACGCTTACAACAGTGTTTGGCATGATTCCACTAGCACTAAGCAAGGGAGAAGGTTCCGAAATTTGGAAGCCATTAGGAATCACCGTGATTGGAGGCCTGTGCGTATCTACCTTAATCACTATGATTCTCGTTCCTGTATTGTATTCTTGGATTAACACTCAACGTGCGTCTAAAAAAATAGGCAAAAGATGAATTTTGGTGCGTAACTTGCTGTATAGGAAATTATAGTTTTGTCGTAATCGTAATCTTTATCGTAATCTT
>CALKWO010000240.1 GCA_938003875.1 uncultured bacterium | reverse complement strand
TTGAGCCATACAAAGATCTAAAATTTTACACCTTTCTTCTTCGTGTTTCTCTGTGTTCTCTGTGCCTCTGTGGTTAAATTTCTATGTTTGCCTTAGGTTAACACCAATGAGGATAAAGATAACGAATCGATTATGATGATTAAATTGTCAATCGAACCCTACATCATTTTGGACCGATGCAGGCTCTTAGGATTTGAGCGATTCCTATCGTCAAAATAAGCATAAAGAATGTTTGCTGCTCGGGAATGGGATTGGGATTGGGATTAAAATTGGTTGTATAGAGAGCAGTATCAACGATATGTATGTCATCAAGATAGGCTTGTAAGTCACCCGACTCTACGTAATTTCTTCCAATATATAGGTTACCAGCATCGCTCGTAAAACTTCCAGAATAGAATGCCATGTTGACAAGTACACCATTGATGAACAAATATTGGGTAGATCCATTTCTAACAGCCGCCATATGATTCCATTGATTAAGCTGGAGCTTGCCTGCTCCACCAGTGATAGTCCAATTGTTAGCTGGATTTTTGTAAGAACGGTATATTCCACCTCCGTCACCCATGGTTTCAACACTTACATCATACCAGTAAGTATCTTTATGGACGATATATTGTTGTGATAAATTGAGAGGCTTGATCCAAAATTCGATGGTGTAAGTATTGATATCGAAATTAAGTCTGTTCCCTGAATTGTTGATAGTTAAATAACCGCCTTGGAAATACCCGCTTTTCGATCCAAATCGTGCGTCCGTATTGCTCAGACTGACACTCCCCAGAGCAGTGATAGTATGATTATACTGGGATTTGTCGATAAAGGAAGTATTTTCGAAATCTATGAATAGCAGTTCCGCTCCCCAAAGAGTTGGAATAAAAAATAGAGTGGCAAGTAAAATAATACCAAAGGTTTTCATTTTTTTATCTCCTTTTAGTCGATAGGAATTTGCTTTTTTTGAGGTTTAACAAGACAAGAGCAAATTTAGGGATTTTTGACAATTTCTGGATAAAAACTGATCGAAATCAAGATGTAAAACAAGAATATCCCAAATTTTATCACAAAGGTAGAAGAGAGCAAGAAAAAAATTAAGAATGAAGAATTTAACATTGTCAAATTATTTTTGGAATTTTTTCGAATGCTAAGAAGCCAGATATGAGAAAATTTTAGAATTTTTTTTTGCGATTTTGAAATTTTTTTTATATTCTAGTATTGCAATTCTTTTTTTTAGGAATCATAAAAACTCCTGAATGCGGGGAGCAAAAACATGAATAATTTCTTTTGTCTTGTTTTAAAGATTGCTTTGCTATGGTGGATTTTAACAGAAGGGGATGTGTCTTCCTGGACTGTGGGTATACCGTGCGTTTTAGCGGTAAGCCTTCTTAAGAGAAGATACTTGCCTGAAACCATGCCCTGTATTAAAATTTTCGCTTTTCTATCCTTTATACCCTATTTCTTATATCAATCGCTATATTCTGGTATAGATATAGCGAAGCGGGCATGCAAGCCATCTTTACCTATTCAGCCAGAAATCTGGCGGTTTTCTTTTCGGGAAATGCCTGACAAGCCTAAATATTTTATGGCAGCAATACTAAGCCTTATGCCAGGAACCTTGAGTGCGGAGATATGTCCAGACCATTTGCTCATCCACAGTCTTATTTATACAGAAAGCCAGGAGGATGAAATGCGGGATTTAGAAAATCGCGTTGCCAGAATCTTTGGCATAGAATTTTCCAAGGAGAAAGCAGCATGAATGCTATTTTAACAGGAACCTGTATTCTTCTGGTATTGAACATTTTTGTCGGCTTACTTCGTGTAAAGCAAGGCCCTGGCGAGATAGACCGCCTTTTGGCAGCCCAATTTTTTGGCACAAAAGCAGTAGCATTGCTTTTGATTCTTTCATACCTTATGCAAAACGCTGCGTTAAGGGATGTTGCCCTGGCGTTTTCCCTTTTAGCCCTTTTGGCTACGCTGGCTTTTGTAAGAATGAGCTATGGCCTGGAAAGAAAAGGGGATGAGTCGGCGGTGGAGGAAAATAAATGAGTATTTTTATAGACATTCTATGCTCTGTTCTTGTTTTGGTGGCTGCATTTTTTTTCTGTATTGGCACTTTGGGACTATTGCGTTTTCCCGATATCTATACAAGATTGCATTCTGTCACAAAAGCAGACAACCTGGGTCTTGGACTCATTGCTATAAGCATAGCACTTCAATCGGGAAGTGTGTCTGCGGGCTGTAAAATTCTTTTTATCTGGATACTGGCGATGGCTGGCAGCACTGTAGGCTGCCATCTCTTAGCCAGATTGTCTTTGAGAGGGGGGCAAAAGCCCTGGAAAAAAATATGAAATATGGGGAATTGTCGTTAGATATGGCGATTGTTCTTTGCCTGCTATGGCTGGCCTATCAGACAATCGCCCAGTCCAATCTTTTTCATTCTATTGTTTTGTTCATGATCTTTGGGCTTGTCGTTTCTTTGGCGTGGGCAAGATTGCAGGCAGCAGATGTAGCCCTTGCAGAAGCAGCGATTGGTGCAGGGATTACAGGAGCTCTTTTGCTCCAGGCATACAAGAAAATAGGAAAAGAAAAAGCCCAGGAGGAGATTTCCGATGAAGAATGAAGTGAGCTGGAGAACAAAAATTCTGGTAAGACTCATGATGCTATGTATGGCCATCACGCTAGCAGGAATCGCTCTAAGCGCACCTTCAGAAAGCAGCTATATATCTCAGGCTGCAACTTACCGCGTTAAAGAAGCGGGAGTAGAAAGCCCTGTAACGGCTGTACTCATACACTTTCGTGGCTATGATACTATGCTGGAAGTAACGGTTATGCTGTTGGTGGCTATAGGAGCCATGGCAGTAGGAAAAAACCAAGACGAATCGCAACCCGCTTTATTGGCGCAGAAAGAAGAAACGCTTTTGACTAACCCCATGATTCGCCTTCTTCTGCCCATTATGCTCATGGTAAGTATATACTACCTTTGGGCAGGTGCCAAAAAAGCTGGTGGAGCATTCCAGGCAGGAACGGTTTTAGGGTCTATGGGGATCATGCTTCTTCTGGCACAAAAGCTGCATTCCAGCAACAGGGAATCTGCTTTGTGGAGAATCCTTCTGGTTGTAGGGCCATTTACGTTTGTGACTCTATCTTTTGTGTCTATCTTCTTTGGGAATGCTTTCCTGGACTTCCCCCAGTTTATGAACTCTCAGCTTATTTTTTGCATTGAAGCCATGGTAAGTATTTCCACAGGGGCTATCTTTTGCGTTGTTTTCGCTCGTTGTAGCAATCTTTCTTTTTCAGAAAAGCAATAATTGCCAGGATAGGGAAAAAATGAATCAAAGCATATTGTATGTTATAGCAGGTATTGTTGTAGTATGTATTGGTCTGGAAGGCATTCTTATCAGGCCAGGATGGATGAAAAAAATCTTAGGACTGAATTTATTCGGCACAGGCGTTTTTCTCATTCTTATCGCCTTTGGGAAAAGGGCAGGAAAAGAATGCGACCCTATTATGCAATCCCTGGTGCTGACAGGCATTGTCATTTCGGTCAGCGTCACTGCCTTTTCTTTAACTCTCCTTCAAAAGATTACGACTTCGGAGCCTGGTGCAAAGGAGAAAAAAACATGAATCATTGTTTAGTCTTTCCTGTTGTCATTCCCTTGCTCAGTGCTTTTATCTTGTTTGCACTTGGGGCAAAGATAAATCTTTTTTTCTTGCTGTTTTTCTCCCTGTCTTCCCTAAGCTCTACTTTGTTGTTGCTGAAAAACACTCTAACCTTTGGCACGATGAAATACCATATTGCAGGTTGGGGCGCACCCCTGGGAATTGATCTTTATAGTGATGGACTGAGCATCGTCTGGATGCTTTCTTCTTCCATCATTTTATTTTTGATTGTATTATACTCTCATAGCTATTGGAAGAGCAAAGAGCATCCAGTAAAAATAAAACAAGCCTTCTATCCGCTTTTGTTTATTCTCTGGTCGGGTATGAATGCTTTATTTCTGAGTTCGGATATTTTTAACCTGTATGTTACCCTGGAAGTTCTCACACTTACGGCTGTGCCTATGGTCGCCCTTTCCGATAAAAGAGGAGCCTTGCTGGCATCGTTGCGCTATCTGATTGTCGCTGTTTGCGGCTCTCTGTTCTATCTTTTAGGCGTAGCCTTCTTATACATAGGATGGGGTACTCTGGACATAAGTCTTTTAGCCCAGAGCATAAAGCCTTGTCCCTTGAGTTGGGGAGCTTTAGGGCTTATGACCGTAGGCCTTATGACAAAGGCTGCTTTGTTTCCTTTTTATTTCTGGCTTCCTCCTGCCCATTCTCAAGCTCCATCTCCTGTGAGTGCCATTCTTTCGGGCTTGGTCATCAAGGGGCCTTATTATATCCTGATCCGATTCTGGAATACCATTTTTCTGGATATACAAAACCCTTTGATCTCCTATTGTCTTGGACTTCTGGGGGCTATAGCCATTCTATGGGGTGCATTCCAGGCATTAAGACAAGATCGCCTGAAGATGCTCATTGCCTATTCTACAGTCACACAGATTGGATACCTTTTCCTGTTCTTCCCTCTGGCTTCAGGAAACAGGAGCGTTTGGGAAATCGCCATTGTCTTCGCTCTTGCCCATGCCTTTTCTAAATCCGCTCTGTTCTTAGTAGCAGGGAATATTCTTTGCGTTTATGAAAAAGACACTATAGCCCATCTCGAAGGATTTCCTCCCTGCCTCAACCTTAGCTTTTTCATCTTTGGACTTGCAGGCCTAAGCATCATGGGCATACCACCCAGTGGCGGATTTGTAGGAAAATGGAACATCATCACTATCCTATGCAAAACAGGACAAATCTGGTGGATTCCGATTATCGTAACAGGAACTCTGCTCTCCTATGCTTATATTTTAAGGGTTGTCAGGTACAGCTTTTCTCCCAAACAATCCCAGGAAGATAGAAAAAATCCTATCTCTTTTTCTATGAATCTTGTTGCTCTCCTTCTAGCCGCTATATCTTTCTCTATGGGATTCTTTTTTCTGCCTCTTTTAGACTTACTATCCATCGGCTCCCCTTTTGGACAATAAACAACCACGCTCACAGGACGTGGTTTTGGTTTGCCCCCTTGAAGGGGGCTTGGACACATTGTGGTCGCCGTGTACCGTGACCTTAATTTTTATAAAAAATAATTTTTCTTGCCGATTCTTTTATAAATTTTCCTATATATTGCTATACAGTAAAATAGGAGATTGTTATGCCAAAATGCTCTCATGGAGAAAACTGGTCTCTTTGCTTTCTGGCTGCACAACAAAACCAAAAATTTTCAGAAGAGTGCCTGAACAACATCCAGGAACCTATGCTAAAATATTTCGAAAAGCACACCAATCAAGAAGAAGCAAAGGATATATGCCAGGATTTATTGCTGATACTTTGCCAATGTTTCAAAAATTTTCAAGAAAGAGGCAATCATGGCAAAGCCTATGTCTATCGCATCGCACAGCATCTTCTTGTAAAACAAAAAAGGCAAGAAAAAAAACAGCGAAGCAGGGAATCACAAGAAATAAAACAAGAGATTTCTCTGTACGATGAATTTAAGGTAAAAAAGGAAATCATTGAAGCAGTGACACATTGCATATCTCAATTGCCCGCTAAATATGAAAACATAATTACTCTAAGGTCAATCCAGGAACTCAAGGCAGAAGAAGTAGAGAAAAGCACCCAAATTCCTATCCGCACACAGCATAACTACTATAAAATAGGGATAGAGCTTCTAAGAAAATGCTTTGAAAAGCAAGGATTATATAGGAGATAAAAACTATGAGCGAATCTTTTGAAAAATATTTTGGCAAAGAATTAGAGGCTATAGTAGGAAAAGCTTTCGAGGAAAATCTTTCTGCTATCCATTTTTTACAAAATTCCCAGGCATTAAAAAAATACCTGTCTTTAGAAATGCCGCCCAGGGAAGAAAACGAAATTCATCACCTGAGATCCAACATTGCCTGGTTTGATTGCTCTATCCTGAAGCTTCAAAGAATGAGCTTCCTGCAAGACTACGACCAAAATACCCAAGATAAAGCAGAATACTATTTGAAGCTATATTGTCCTGATTTTACAAAAAATAGCAAATCCATCATGGAATATTTAGAAAACTCCTTAATCCAAACATTTCGTGATATATATAAACACGGAATAGCTCCAGCATTGCCCATTCCCGCCTGTAGCCAGACGTACAAAATGGGAACACCCTACCAAGAATTCCTGCTCACAATTCCCATACCAGAAGAAAGCAATAGCAACATTCGAAAAAATTTACAATTTAAATTCAGAATATCTTTCCATTATCTAACAGGAAAAGCCTTTACCTCAGACAGATTCTGGGGCAAAATGGAACTGGTGACTCCACCAGAAAAAGAACACTATTTCAGCATGGAACAAAAAAAACAATTTTTTTCTTCCATGTATATAGACCTAAAGCACCAAACCCCCGATGAAATCAAAGACCTTTTACTAAATTTGAAATGCAATCCCTTTGGTGAATTTACCATCCCCTCCAACCAGAATGACATCCAAAAGGCATTGGATGAAAACACGCTTGTCTGTTTTTTGAAATTGGTATGCTAAGCAACGTGAAAAATTCCTTTTTCCTCTTGTAATCTCAGCGTTTTTTTTGTATTTTTAAGGTAAACCATAGAATAAAGAAAGGGAACTCATGGGAAAAAAGAGGAAGAGAGCAGAGAAGAAAGGTTGGACAAAAAAATCCCCATGATCTGTTTTTCAAAACAGCCATGAGCGATAAGAGGAACGCAAGGAGCTTTTTAGAGAACTATCTGCCACAACATATATCTGCTCTTGTTGATATGGAAACACTGGAAATAGAAAAAGACAGCTTTATAGGGCAAGATTTACAAACCTATTATTCAGATTTGCTTTATAAAGTCCATATAGCAGGCTACAATCCAGATAGGGCTTGCGAGAAGCCCTAAGTTCCAGGTGGCAAAGCGACAAAAATTTTTTGACATTACATGCCTTTCGTATAAATAGAATTTTGTTGCATAAAGATAGGCATTAAAAATGTATAATGATAAAACCTAAATCTCATTGGTGTTAAATTTAAAAAAAAATTACCACAGAGACACAGAATGCACTGAGGCCATAGAGAAGAAAAAAAACGGATCAACATAGGGTGGCAAGATAGATAGTAAATACAAGATGGAATCTGCAAATTATGCTATTATAATACTTTTTATAGCATCTTTTGCTAATGAAATGGATAATAAGTTAAAAATTAGAGATGCTTGTAAGCTTGCTACTCCGCTGGTACGTTCTGAAAGAGAGAAAGGTATTCAATATTCTTCAAATGAACTAGAAAAATTTTTATCACAGATTCCTTAGTGCAGATAATTATGGAGGTTATGAAGTGAATATTTTTATTTCTTATAGGCGTGAAGACAGCGCAGATGTTACTGGACGTATATATGATTTTATGCTAAAGGAATTTGATAAAGAGTCGTTGTTTAAAGATGTTGATTCTATTCCTCTAGGCGTGGACTTTAAAGAATATCTAACCAAAATGGTAAGCCAATGTCAGGTTCTTCTTGTGGTAATAGGTAAGCAGTGGCTTAGTGTTACTGATAAGAACGGTAAGCCACGTTTATGGAATCCCTCTGACTTTGTTTTTATAGAGATTGCAGCAGCCCTAGAAAGAGATATTCCTATCATCCCCCTTCTTGTACAGAATGTTGAAATGCCTGGAGAGGAAAAACTACCTGCACTCCTAAGCAGGCTATCTTATAGAAATGGCACTGTCGTAAGACCTGATCCAGATTTTCATACCGATATGGAACGCCTTGTACGAGGCATAAAGAAACATTTTGAGATTAAAACTTCATCTGGACAGTCTAAAGATGAAGCCCTGGTTTGCTTTCAGAATTGTATACAGTCTTATTGCTATTCTTCTAACTATGTAGTCGCTTGGCAAGAAATTTGCAAAGCATGTGAACTTAATCCTGAGCCTACCTATTTAACTTTAAAGTCCATTATGCAATGGAGCGGAGAAGGATGTATTCCAGATAAAGTATTGGCTAATGAAACTATGTCTAAAATTTTCACAAAGGTTCTGTTAAAGCAAGATTCTTTTAATTATGCACTTATAGGAGAATGCTATTTTAAAGGAATAGGTGTCTTAGAGAATCATTCTGAAGCTTTTCGTTGGTTTCAAAAGTCTGCCGATCTAGGTAACATTTATGGTATACATTGGTTAGGGTTATGTTATTATGAAGGAACAGGCGTAGCTCAGGATTATAGGAAAGCGTTTGAGTGGTGCAAGAAAGCAGCAGATTTGGGCAACACTGATGGTATGTATCTGTTGGGAAGCTTGTATTTTGAAGGAACAGGAGTAGTTCAAGACTATAAGAAAGCGTTTGATTGGTACAAGAAAGCAGCAGATTTGGGTAGCCCTGTTGGGATGTTTCTGTTGGGAGCATGTTATCGTGATGGATTAGGCGTAGCTCAAGATTATAAGAAAGCGTTTGATTGGTTCAAGAAAGCAGCCGATTTAGGTAGCCCCGATGGGATGTATTCGTTGGGGATATTTTATAGTGAAGGCACAGGCGTAGTTCAAGACTATAAGAAAGCGTTTGATTGGTTTAAGAAAGCAGCAGATTTGGGTAGCCCTCTTGGCATTTCCTGGCTAGGTTTTTTTTATCGTGAGGGATTAGGAGTAGCCCAAGACTACAAGAAAGCGTTTGAATGGTATAAAAAAGCAGCCGATTTGGGTGACTCTGATGGTATGTATAATTTGGGGAATTTTTATTTTAATGGAGAAGGAGTAGAGCAAGATTATAGAAAAGCGTTTGAGTGGTACAAGAAAGCAGCAGATTTGGGTGACTCTGATGGTATGTATAATTTGGGGAATTTTTATTTTAATGGAGAAGGAGTAGAGCAAGATTATAGAAAAGCGTTTGAGTGGTACAAGAAAGCAGCAGATTTGGGTGACTCTGATGGTATGTATAATTTGGGGAATTTTTATTTTAATGGAGAAGGAGTAAAGCAAGATTATAGAAAAGCGTTTGAGTGGTACAAGAAAGCAGCAGATTTGGGTAACCCTGATGGGATGGTATTGTTAGGCCTTTTTTATCGTGAGGGATTAGAAATAGAGCAAGACTATAAGAAAGCGTTTGAGTGGTACAAGAAAGCAGCAGATTTGGATAACCCTTTTGGGATGTTATCATTGGGGTGTTTTTATTATGAGGGATTAGGAGTAGCCCAAGACTATAAGAAAGCGTTTGAGTGCTACAAGAAGGCAGCAGACTTGGGTAACCATGTTGGGATGTTATCATTGGGGCGTTTTTATTATGAGGGATTAGGAGTAGCCCAAGACTATAAGAAAGCGTTTGAGTG
>CALKWO010000239.1 GCA_938003875.1 uncultured bacterium | reverse complement strand
TTTAAATCGCATATTATTTGACTCTGTATGCAACGCAAGTGAGAAGTGCTGTATTGGTTTTGTTATCTTTTAGAAAGAAATTTTTGGAGATGTTCCATATCGAAGGTATTGATGCAATCTTTCTTCTGGCACCAGCCTCTGCGGGCGGTGTGGACTCCATATTTCATAAAAAGCAGTTGATCGAAGGAATGGGCATCTGTATTTATGCTTATAAGTCCTTTATTTTCTATAACCTTTCTTACCAGAACGTCTTTTAAATCCAATCTTCTAGGAGAGGAATTCACTTCCATAGCAACACGATTTTGTATCGCTGCTTCAAGAACTTTGTCAAAATCATAGTCTACAGGCTCTCTTTGCTGTATCAGACGGGCTGTGGGATGTGCCAGAATATGCACAAAAGGATGAGATATTCCGTCTATAATTCTTTTCGTCATGTCTTCAGAACTCATTCGTAAAGAAGAATGTATGCTCGCTACTACGACATCGCATTCTTTCAGGATTTTTTCCTCCAGATCCAGAGAGCCATCTTTGAGAATGTCCACTTCTATTCCTGCCAGAAGGTGGAATCCAGGGTATTTCTGCCTTGTTTTGTGGATGGTTTCTATCCATTGGGATAGCCTTGCTTCATCCATACCATTGGCTACATGCATGGCTTTAGAATGGTCTGTGATCGCTATGAATTCATAGCCTAATCCCATGGCCGACTGTACCATTTCTTCCAGGCTGTTTTTCCCATCCGACTGTGTTGTGTGCATTTGCAAATCGCCACGAATATCGGAGAGTTCTATCAGACAGGGGAGCGTTCCTTTCATGGCTGCCTCTATTTCGCCTGCGTTTTCCCGTAGCTCAGGAGGAATATAGTCCATGCCAAGAGTGCGATAGAATTCCGCTTCGTTTTCTCCTGCTACCTTGATTTCCTTTTTGCCAGAAATTTTAAACAGACCATATTCGCTTGTTTTGAAACCTTTGTCTTTTGCCAGTGTTCTCAAGGCAATATTGTGTTCTTTAGAGCCTGTAAAATATTGCATCCCAGCCCCAAAGCAATCGCTTTCGATAAAACGAAGGTCTACCTGGATTCCCATTTTCCATTTTACCGTAGACTTTGTATCTCCCCTGGAAATAATGCTCTCGACTTCAGGATACGAAGCAAAGGTATCCATGACTTTTTCTGTATATTCTTTATTGCCAGTTACGAGAATATCTAAATCTTTTACGGTTTCTTTCCATCTGCGCAAAGAGCCAGCCACTTCTACCTTACTCACTCCTGGTATGCCTTGCATCGTTTCTAAAAGATTCTGCATCATAGGAACTACCTGGTCTAGCGCAAAGCGGCCTTTTCTTTCTTCCAGATGATCCAGTCCATCCACTATTTTCTTGACGATTTTAGTTCCAAAACCATCCAGGGTTTCTATTTTACCACTCAAAGCAGCTTCTTTGAGCATCTGCGTGCTGGTAATCCCCAACTCTCGATACAAAATCCCTACTCTTTTCGGTCCCAAACCCTCGATTCTCAGAAATTCCAGCAAACTCTCAGGGACTTCCTGCAAAAGTTTACGGTGGGCTTCGCAATCTCCTGTGGTGCCGATTTCTCTGATCTTTTCAGCAATTGCCTTGCCGATGCCTGGGATTTCCAGCAATTTTTCTTCTTCTATTTTAGCTACAGAAAATGTCAGCTCACGAATACATGCTGCTGCCATTCTGTAAGCTCTGACCTTAAAGCGATTTTCCTCTTGAATCTCCATCAACGATGCAATCTTGTCCAAAAGGTTTGCAATAAAATCGTTGTTGTATACCATTTGTATTCCTTGTATTTTTATTTATATTCTGAGAACGGGCATAATTTAAAATTTTACCACAGAGGCACAGAGAACACAG
>CALKWO010000238.1 GCA_938003875.1 uncultured bacterium | reverse complement strand
GATGACAGGCTCAGGCTTTTTCTCGATGACAGGCTCAGGCTTTTTCTCGATGACAACGATTTTTTCAGATAAAGTTGCTATAAATTCTTGTTCTTCTTGCTCTTCCTGTTCTTCTTGCTCTTCTTCTAAAATGACAAGAGGTAAATTCTTTGCTTCTTGTTTTTCGAATACTTCCTGGGCATTATTCAAAATCAATGGCTTTAAAGCTACAGAAGTTTTCTGAATAGGAGGTATAAACTTTTCTTTTCTTCCAAAAGCGAGCTTCCTGCGCATCTCTTTATCCCAGGAACACCAGGTTTCTTCCATCCAGTTTTCTAAAGAAAGAGTCCATTTGCGTAGTTTCAAAAAGCGCAAGATAGGGATAAAAAACAAAACAATCGTTACTGGAAAAGAGAGACATTGAGTAAAAAATGTCTTTTGTGTAGGATATTGGGATACTCTTAGTGTACGACTTTTTTCCGGTAGGGAAGAAATTTCCTGATATGCTGCCAAAAATTTCCAGGCAAAAGGCAAAAAAACTTTACTTTCAAACAAAGGCAAGCCATCAACAGAAATTTTTCTTTCCAAAAAAGCGCATAGAGGATTTATAGACTGGTTTGCCAGAGATTCAAATACTTTTGTGCTAAGAGAGATATGCAGCATCGGAGAAATATCCAAAATTTTATTCCCTATATAGCATTTTCCCTCTGGCAGAAATTCCAGATAGTAGCGTTTTTGGATATCGCAAAAATCCAATAAAATAACCCGAACCTTTTTCGCAAGATAAGATAATTCTTCCTGGGATACTCTTTCCTGGATGGATTCCAAAGTCTGAAAAATTTTTGACTCAAAATCCATTCCAGAAGAAGGATAGTTGTTTTTTTGCATAGTTATGTACCATCATCTATGGTTTACAAATAGGGCAATTTTTTTTGCCATCCCGCATGGCTTCTTCTCTTGTTTCATAAAGAAAGCGTTCAAATTCTTTCAATTCTTTTACTTTTGGGCAGTTAGGACGGTGAAAAAATTCTCTATCTGCTATATAATTTGGAATACAAGCCAGGCAAGGTTTTTTCCCATCATTTTTTGCAGCTTCTTTTGTATAATAATGAAAACATCTTAGTTTTGATTGTAAAAGCTCTTTTGCTTTGAGGCATTCAGGGCGATGGAAATAAACGGTGTCTGCTATATACATCGGAGATTGCTTTCCCTCTTGCAGATTTTCTTTTTCCCATTTTTTCCTTACATCTTCATTCCATATACCCAATTGGTTAGACCTGGCTTCCTGCTCTAAATCATTAAAATATTTTGCATGCAGATGCTGGATTTGTTTATTGTCAGGTCTTCTATAAACATAAGCATGGCCTGTCTTTAAAAGCTCAGCATTTACAAAAATATCATCTATATAGACATACGCCCAAAGTCTTGAATCTGTAGCTACTTTTCTTATACTTTTTCCGCCTTTTTCTGATTGCTTGCTATAGTATTCTTTATCCCATACCAGAACAACCTGCTTGCCTTCTACCAAAAGTTTATTTTTTGCCAGGGATTCTTTTGCATAGAAAGAGGGCGGAGAGTCTGTTTTGTCTTCAGGAGCATCAATTCCTAAATAGCGTACCTTAAAGGTTTCTCCATTTTTCTGAGCTAAAATGGTATCTCCATCAACGACTTCTATTACAGTTACCTTTTGGTCAGCATAATTAAAATCTTTTTCTAAATCAGAAAGCAGTGGGACGGAATCTTTGTTCTTTTGCAACATGACAGATGTCACAATGCTTCCCGTAATCGCTCCTAAAAGAAAACACCCAAACAGAAGGCTAAACAAAAAAGTCAGTGGTAAAAGAAATTGTTTTTTCATCTTTATTTTCCTATGATTTTATTGACTTTATTGCTTGATTCCTGGACCTAGACGGTGGTCCTGATATTTTGAACCTTTTCCTGCACTCCTGGGCAATGGTGCAGATAGCGCATCGCCTAGACGTTGATCATGATAGGGCGATCTTTCAACAGGAGATAATCTTCTATTAAAAGAAGGGACATCTTCTTCCATGTCTTGATCAAGAGGCTCTTCTTCCAGGCTTATAGGAATTCCTTTGCCAAGGCGATGATCCTGGTATTTTTTAGCTTTTGGTATACCTGGCTTTGCTGGCTTTGTATTCATTACAGGATTTATGCTTTGCATAGGTGTTTTGCGTGTTTCTTGCTGTTTTTTTTGATTTTCTTCCTGAAAAGCCTGAAAGTCTAAAAAACGTCTTGTTTCATTTGGTGGCTTGGATTGTGCCATTCCAGAAGACGCATTCGGAACAGATGGTCTCATGGTTTGTGCTGCATTCGGCTTAGGCGCATTAGATATATTTTGCTGTAAAGTTGGATTCTGTGGCATTGCTTTGGGAACCATAGAAGGTGCCTTGGGCAGTGCTGGCTGATTCATCAAAGGTCTTGGTGCTGGTGAAGAAGGCATATTGCCAGAGGACATTGGCTTTAATCCAGGAGCCATAGGTGGTTTTTGTATACCTTCTGCTGCAGAAGGTCTTTCTAAAAAGACTTTCCTTGTGCCTGGCTCTGTAGTCTCTTCTTTCTTAGAGCGATTTAAAAAACTTTTGAATAAATCTTTCTGTGTACCAGGCTCATTTCCTTGTGTGTTCATAGAATTTTCTCCATTGCTGGTGTGTTGACGAGGATTATTCTATAAAAAATGAAAGGACTTACAAGAATATTTCTTTTTTGATAATGCACCCCAGAAAAATTCCAGGCACTACCAAACTACTTCTATACTTGTAAATCCTGCCAAAATACTAAATTTATACTTTTTTTCTAACTTCGTTTAGATAATCACCAACCGATTTACCTGTCAAAGTACTCCTTCGCACCCCTCTAAGCAAAGCCTTATAAGTTTCAGGCAAAAGAAATCCTTTTTCTAAAATGATTTCGCCTAAATCGCGGTATTTCCCCATAACAATATTGTTAGAATAAATCCTGGAGCATTTCTCTGCTTGTGGTTTAGACAAAAGATTGGTTTCCATGGCTGCCTTAAGAATATTTTTTCCTTCTTCTTTTACTAAGGTGTCCTTAATAGCTGCATAGATTTTTTCTCTTTTTTCTTCATTGATAAGCTTTTGCGCAAGCAATGTCGCTGCTACCCCTCGAACTCGCAGCTTTTTTAATTTTTGGAATTCCGCTATCTGGTTATTTTCTAAAAAATTATTGGTATTGCCTACTTTAAAAAAAAGATCATCGCCTCTGTCAACCATAAACTGGACTTTAGTCTTATCCAGTGCAAGCTTTTGCTGCGGATTGATAATACCTGTTTCCATCATAATTTCAGAAAGATTTAGGGTGATTCCTAAAAGAGCGAGGGATTCTTGTCTTATAAAACATTCTTCCATTTTTTCCAGAGGAACAATTTTGTTATGAATGGCAATTTGTCCTGTCAAAATATCCTCTTCGCTTGGGACAAAGCATTCTTCAAATTTTTGTTGTTTTATTTTTGCTTGTGGTAAATCGCCTGAAAGTTGAGCAGAAGTTAGCTCTCTTCTTTTCAGTTTATATAGATCCTGAAGCAATTCGGTAAATGTTTGATACCTTTTTTTGCGATCTTTAGCCATCATTTTATTGATTACTGCGCAAGTTGCATCAGAAACTTTAGGATTCCTATCCTGTATAGGCATAGGTTCTTCCTCTAGCAAAGCATTCATAACAGCAATAGGATCGCTTCCTTCAAAAGGAGGTGAACCTGTCAAAAGATGATAGGATGTGGCACCAAGACTAAAAATATCTGTTCTGGTATCTAAATCTTCATCCCCTCTTGCCTGTTCAGGAGACATATAGTGTGGAGTCCCTAGTACAGTGCCCAAGACAGTTACTTTCATATCACTATCTACTGATTTGGCGAGTCCCATATCGCAAAGTTTGGCCTTGCCGTCATAGGTTATCATGATATTGTCAGGTTTAATGTCTCGATGAATAATGCCCTGGCTGGCAGCATATTCGAGAGCTTTGCTTATCTGGATTATGATTTCCAACATTCGGAATTCATCGTACGTGCCTCTGGTCAAAAGCTCTTTTTTCGCTGTTACGCCTTCTACATACTCCATAGCATAATAGCGTCGTCCCTTAAATTCTCCTTCTGAATAAGCACCTATCAAATTAGGATGTTTAAGCTGAATGCTTTGGGCGATTTCTCGTTTAAAACGCTCTACTGCCCTTGGATTGGTAGAAAGCTCTTCGGAGAGGATTTTAATAGCAACAAATTCATTTGTTTTAGGGTTTCTACCCTTAAAAACATCTCCCATAGCTCCACTGCCTAGCTTTTCAACCAATTCATACTCACCAATCATATATCCCGGCATACACTGTTCCTCCCCGTCTTGGGATTTTGTGATTTATTGTATTCAGACCAACTGTGAACCAAATATATTTGCAAAATCAATATAGACCAGAATAGTCCTGCAGATCCATTTCTTTAATGATGAGATCATTCATGAGATGCAGAATATTTTTCAAAGATACGATCCCAACCAATTCTCCCTCTTTTACCACGGGAACATGGCGAATTTTTTTTGCTTTCATTTTCATATATATACCAGAACAGGTATCGTTTTCTTCTGCAACGACCATCTCTCTTGTCATAACTTCTGATATAACAACTTTGGCAATGTCTAATTTTTTTCCTACAGCTCTTACAAGAAGATCCCTCTGAGTAAAAATGCCTATTGGCTGATTGCCTTCCACAACAACAATGGAGCCAATCCCATTTTCTGCCATTTTGATGGCTGCATCCAAAATGCTAGAATCCTTTTCGCAAGTTATTACATTTCTCGTAATAATAGAAGTTAGTGGTAACATAAATTATTCCTATTCAATAAGAAATGTTAATCAGAAAGTACATTATCTATTTTAATTTTATATCATAACAAATCTTTCTTTCAAGATCAAAAAAAATCCTGCCATAGCAACATGCATTTTTATTATTTTGGGACTTGTGTCAGTTGGGAAAAAACTATTAATATATTGATATAACTTATTTTGAAATTAGAAGTTATATAGAAATCATAAGATACCTAAAATAATTGAAGAAAAAGAAAGAAAATATTTGCAAAACTTGACTCTTTCTTGATAACTCAGTCAAAAAAAGTGAGAGTTATATATCTAATTAAATCACTGAAAAAGATTCGATGCAGTTAGGTGATAATAGCATCTGCTCCAGCAGGCGGTATTCTGTCTTATTTTTTTATGGACTATAAATACCACAGATTCTGATAGAGCCAGGGATTTATATAAATAATTCTTGTATTGAAATATTTTTTTCTTGCTTTTAGATAGTAACACCTTTTATAATAATGAAAATTTTTCTTTATAATTTCAAAAAGCATTAAATCTGGTTTTGCCAGATAAATCATTGCTTGTAATATTTTCCTCAATTGTTATTTGCAGGTTTTAGGTCTTTTTTTTTAGGAAAGGTTTTTTATGTTCAAGAAACTCATTTTAGCAGTAGTCGTAGTTTTCTTATTGTGGTCAGCTTTGGATTTCGTAGTACACAAACAACTTTTGGCAAAAGATTATGAAGCAAAAAAAGAACTCTGGCGTGGACCAGACGCAATCATGGAAAATGCATTGCACGTAGTTCGTTTTGTTTTCGTACTTTGCTTCGTTGCTCTGTATGCTTGCGCTAAAGCAGAAAAAAGCGTTGCATCAGCCGTAAAATATGGATTTCTCTATGGTCTGGGCGTAGCTGTATGGATTAGCTTTGGAACCTATGCCACAATGCCAATCGAACTGAACATGGCTATTACATGGGCTGCAGGTATTTTAGTATCTTCCATACTGGGCGGTCTGGCTACAGGCCTTATTTTTGGAAAATGCTGCTGCTGCAAAGAAGAAAAATAGAAGCATATAGCAGATAAATATTAGGGTAAGCCAAGAAGAAAAGCTTCTTGGCTTACTCATCTTCTATCTTAAAAAGCCAAATTTTTCCAAAAGAAAATAGATCGCATCGATACTTTCTGTCACAGGCGATAGCTCTAAATTCATGCGACTTTCATTGACAAGATCAAGATCATAAGGCGATTTTTTTCTGCACAGCCCTAGAAACGCAGCAAAAGCAGCAGTCTTAAAAGTATTTGCCTTAACTCGGAATGTATGAGGCGTATGTCTGCCAGGATGAACATGCACAAAACTATCTTCTGTTTCCCCCATCCTCAAAGTTACAATAGAATGATCGCTTAGCTCCAGGTTGGTATAGTATCCATGTCTTTTTATACTGCCCTGCGATTCTAAATATTTTTTATATGCTTCAAAATTACACAACTGGTTTTTTTGTAAAAATTCCCACACCTCTTTTTTGATGTCTTCTATGCTCAATTCTCCTTCATAAATATCCATTACTCCGTCCCCTGCCTGTCGCAATTTTTCTTTAAGCACAGAGTCTTTTTCCCCTTTTTCTGCATAAGAATGAAGATTCTGAAGAATGGTTTTAAGATGATGCTTCCCAGCATTGCAAATAATGCTTTCTAGTACAATTTCATTCATTTTATTATCCTTTTAAAATCTCCTATTGGGCTAACGATCACTGCCAAAGGCATACAGATTTCCATCATCGCATCCAATAAAAATTTTACCCTGCGATATAGCGGGTGAAGTCGTTATAGAAGGGCCGATTTCATAGCTTGTAACAAGAGTTCCGTTGTCCAAAGAGAGAACATAAAGCCTGCCATCCCCTGAGCCAGCGATAGCTTTATCTCCCCAAATCACAGGAGAGCTGTCTACTTCTGCTTTTGTCCTAAAAGCCCAAATTTTTTGGCCTGTTTTTTTATCTAAGCAATAGATAAAACCATCTCTCGAACCAGCAACCACTCTGTCCTTGCCTATGGCAGCACAGGAAAGAAATGCCGATTTAGAAGAGGAAGGCTTATACTCCCATAGAATTTTTTTTCCTATCATATCTACACAGACAAAACCTCCGCCATAGTGACCAATAAAGGCAGTATTTCCATCCACAGCAGGAGAAGCACCAATATGTGCGTCTAACTTTATTTTAGCGATGATGCTGCCTTCTTCCATGCCTAGAATATGAAGATAAGCATCACAGCCTCCAAAAACAGCCTTATTGTTTTCCCAAAGAGCAGCCGATGCATTGACGTAGCTCTCTGTTTCATATTTCCACAAAAGCTTTCCTGAATCGGCCTCCAGACAATGTAGATGGTGGTCATAGCTTCCGATTAAAATAAGTTTCTTCTCGCCTATAGCAAAAGCATTCGCAGATCCCAAAATCTGTCCCTGCGTTTCATAAGACCATACAAACTTACCGTTGGCTGCAAGGAATGCAAAAAATTTTCCTTCGCTGGAACCTGCATAAACCTTGTCTTCCCATAGAAAAGGAGGGGCTTCCATTCTTCCTTCCAGAGAAAACTCCCATATTTTTTCCCCTGTATCTGTATGTAAGGCATACAATTTCCCGCTGTTGGAACCAAAAAATACAATACCTTTATCTACAACAGGGGAAGACTTGATTTCCTCTTGCGTCTTGAATGTCCAGAGAAGTTTGAGAGGAAAAGAAATAAGGCTCTCCCGACAGACTCCTGAAAAAGAACTGTCTGCCCTGTAAACAGGCCAGGAATACATCTGTATGGTACTTTCTGCTTTTACTTGGTCTTGTTTTTTAGTAGAAAAAAAGAAATATATAGCAATACTTGTACTAAAAAATATAAGAACAATAAGAAATCTTTTTATCATAGAAATTTTCTCTAAAGATCCAAAACTTTTTGAATTTTTTCCAGCATAGTTTTTTGGGAGACTTTAATAAAAAAATGATCCCCAGGCAACATAACAACCTGAAGGTTGTCTTGAGTCTCTTCTTTCCATGCTAAAAGATCTCGCTGGGATGTCGTGGGATCTTCCAACCCGCCAAAAGCAGTTATGGGACATTGTATAGGATTTTTTTCTATATATTGGTATGTTTCTACCATAGTATAGTCTGCTCGTAAACCTGGCAGTATAAGATCAAGATATTCTTTATTTGTGAGGATTTCCTGAGGTATGTTGTTATATCTTTCTACAATTTCCTGCAAAAAAAGTACATCTGATAGATCATGGATATTTTTTTCTTTGTAAGGGATATGGGGTGCTCTGTGGGCAGCAACGAAGAAATGGACAGGCTCCATGCCTTCTTCCTCGAATTCCCTTATCAATTCAAAAGCAATCAAATTGCCCAGGCTATAGCCAAAAAAAGCGAATGGCTCCTGGCATAAAGGAAAAAGAGCCTCTTTCAAAGCACAAACCAGGACAGGAACATCGTCATAAGGTGCTTCCGATAGACGATTTTCACGCCCTGGCAACTGGATAGGGCATACTTCTATAGAATCAGGCAAAAAAGAATACCACCTTGCAAAAACAGAAGCAGCTCCACCTGCATAAGGAAAACAAAACAATCGAACTTTTCTTTGAGGTTTTGGCTTGCAATAAGCAATCCAGGGAGAAGATACAGACATATTTTTCCATTTCCTGAGCTATTATAAAATTACTATGATGCCCTGGAAATAAGCTTTTACAGATAAGCTTCATTGCCAGAACGGTTCTATAAATTAGCCTCCTTCGGAGGCAATCTTTCCCGTGCGTAAGCTGTAATCTTA
>CALKWO010000237.1 GCA_938003875.1 uncultured bacterium | reverse complement strand
TATACTGGCTATATGCCAATTTCTTCCTTGATTTTCTCTACTTTTTTTTCTGCAAGATCATAGGGAAGAACAATATTGAGTAGAATTGCAGACAAGCCTCCTGTAGTGATTCCTGAGCTAAAAAGAGAGCCTACCAGGGCAGGAAAGCGAGAGAGAATATCTGGTTCGAATGTTACTCCCAATCCAAGACTAAATGATAATGCTATGATAAGAAGGTTTCTACGGTTAATAACATTCGAGGCGATGATTTTGATTCCTGCTGCTGCGATAGTTCCAAACATGATGATGGTAGCACCACCTAAAACTGGTTCAGGCATAAGACTAAAGAGCGCACCTATAACAGGAAAAAGCCCCAAAATAACAAGAAAGCTTGCAATATAATATCCTATATGGCGGCTGGCAACTCCTGTAAGTTGTATGATTCCATTGTTCTGACTGAATGTTGTGTTGGGAAATGTATTGAAAACACCTGCCAGAAATGAATTAAAACCATCAGCAAGTACACCACCAGAAATTCTTTTAAAATAAACATCGCCTTCTATCGGCTGGCGGGAAACCATGGAAGTAGCGGTAATATCACCAAGCGATTCAATGGTAGTGATGATATACAAAAGCAACATGGCAAGGAATCCTGAAAAACTAAACGAAATTCCATAGCGAAAAGGTATGGGAATAGAAAAATATTCTACATTTTTCATTCCCTGGAAACTGACCCAACCTAAACAGATGGTTATTATATATCCTGTAGCCATACCAATCACAATAGAACTCATTCTTAAAAAAGGATTTTTGCATCGGTTACAAAGCACGATGGTGCAAAAAACTAGCCCTGAAATTGCCAGATATTTATAATCCCCAAATGTGCCGTTTTGTTTAGCTGCAAAGCCTCCTGCGCAGTCAATGATACCTACTTTGATAAGGCTCATGCCTATCATGGTTACTACAATTCCACTGACAAGAGGCGTAATGATCTTGCGAGCATAGGGGAGAAAACGACTTATGATCATTTCTACAGGAGAGCCAGCAATAGCTGTGCCAAAAATACCAGCCAGACCTTTTTCTTCACCAATAGAAATACAAGTATCCAGAAAGGTAAAGCTTGTTCCCTGAATGCTGAGCAAGCCAGAACCAAGGGCTCCAACTTTGCGAACCTGTATCCAGGTTGCAACACCAGATATTAATAAAGACATGCTTACAAGATAGCTGCTTGTCGCTATATCCAGTTTCATTGCACCTGCAATGATTAGAGTAGGTGTTATGATAGGGACAAAAATCGCAAGTAAGTGCTGTAAAGCGGCGAAAACAGAAGCAAAAAAAGGCGGTTTGTCTTCCAAGCCATAAAATATTTCACTTTCTGTCTGAGAGCTAATATTATCCATTTTTTTCCTTTTTTAAAATTCCTGGTTCCAGGTATGTTCATGCATAGGAAATTATAGTTTTAGTAATAAATGCACTTTAAGCTATATTCCAATCTTAGCCCCGAAGGGGCGAAATATAATAGCCAGGGGCAACGCCCCTGGTAATTTCAACAACATTTTGGCTAAAACACTTTTTTAAAAATTTTATATTAAAATATTATAAGGATGTAACTTATGAAAAAATACATATTTTTTCTTCTTTTGTTTTTTTCTATACTCTGCTCTTTTTCCCAAACTTCTTATTCTAACCTGGATCGCTTTGAAAAGGAAATAAGAAAATTTGAAGCTGAAGATCAAAAATCTTTTCCCCCATCGGGAGGAATTGTTTTTTATGGTAGCTCCAGCATACGAGGATGGCACGAAACATTACATGAGGATTTTGCACCTCTAGTAGTTATCCCACGAGGTTTTGGAGGCAGCAATATGAAAGAAGCTCTTTACTATTCCCATCGTGTTCTACTTCCCTATAAACCTAAAGCAGTTGTTCTATATGAAGGAGACAATGATATTGCCCAGGGTATTTCAGCACAGATGGTAGCAGATACGTTTTGTGAATTCGTCCAGAATTTGCACAAGCATCTGCCTGAAACCCGTGTTTATTTTATTTCTATCAAGCCTAGCATCGCCCGCTTTGCTGTGTGGAATGAAATGAAAGAAGCTAACAGGCTTATAGAGCAGGAATGCCTGAAATCAGAATTCCTTACATATATAGACGTTGCTTGTGCAATGCTTGATGAACAAGGTAATCCTAAGCCAGAGCTTTATCTTCAAGACAAACTTCATATAACAAGAGATGCTTATAAAATCTGGACATCCATCCTCAAACCTATCTTAATCAAGGACAACCAAAAATAGTCTTGATGCATAGGAAATTATAGTTTGAGTGATAAATGCACTTTAAACTATATTCCAATCTTAGCCCCAAAGGGGCAAAACCACGCCCTCTGAGCGTGGTTTATTGCTTTTTATATAAAAAAAACCATTGCAATGCTATATATGACAGGAAGAAGAAAAGTATTCCCGATGGCTCTGGAACAGCAACCAGATCAATAGCAGCATAGGATATAGAGGCATTCGCTGCTGCAGAAGATGTGTCATCTCCAAAGAAAATGAAATTAGCGATGTCATAGGGTCGGCTACCAAGACCAAAGGGATTTGTCCAGTAAGCAGCATAATTACGAAGTGAGCCGCCCAGGATAAATTCAGAATTCTTATATAACGAATAGCTATCGTCCAAAATGCTTAGGGCATAGGTGTGTAAATCATTAGTCGTATCTACTGCTATGCCTTCAGAATGAGTAAACACAGGGTTGTCTGCCTGTGCCCAGATTTCGTTCTGCCAAAAGCCTAACTCTATTCCTCTTAGATCACTGCTCATCAAGATAACACTAAAGCCTGCTCGATGCGTGCTGGCATGTTGTTCCAGGAGAACTTTTGCCTTGAAATGCAGAGTGAAGCCTGTAGATCTGGACAGAGTAATCCCTGTAAGCCCAGAATGCACAAGCGATCCAGTAACAGGGTTATGGCTGAAATAGCCAGCCTGAATATTGTTGTTCAGGGAAGTCTGTAAAGTTGTCGTCCCTCCTGATGCTGTATTAGAAGCCATACCAGAGGAATCAACATAGAGCCATCCTTGCTGATTGAGCGTTTGATTCCCTGCTGCACCATCATACAAAGTTACAGCACTGGTATAGACCATACAGAAAAGCAGCATGGCTAGAAAACAATTTTTTTTATACATTGTGGAACTGCCTTAAAAGTTATTTCTCGAAGGAACTCTGCGTTTATGCAAGAATTTTCTTATGCTCAGGCACAGAATCCCCAAAAAAACAGCCGCCATACTAGAAGGTTCTGGAATGGCAATATTTTCTCCGCCTACGATATTGACATGCAGTGCGCCTAAAGTAGGAAGCTCACTCCTGGTAGCATAGGCATTGCTCGCTGCTCCCCAATAGATATAAGAATTGACAGCATAGCTTCCATTGTAGTGGTTTGCAAAAGCAACATCCAGATAACCATCTCCATTTAAATCAGCAACATCGGCAGAATAGGCACCAAGAGTAGCGAGTTCTGTCCTGCTGGAATACAGGTTGCTCTGATCTCCCCAATAAATATAGGAGTTGATAGCGTAGGCCGAATCATTATGATAGTTGGCAAAAACCAAATCCAGCCTGCCATCCTGGTTGAGATCGGCGATTTTAACATCTACTGCACCCATAGTTTGCAGCTCTGTTTTCGTAGCGTATGCATTAGAGGCTGCTCCCCAATAAATATAAGATGTGGTGTTGCGGGTAGAACCATTATGGTAGTTGGCAAAGACAATATCCAGATACCCATCGTTGTTGAGATCTGCGACATCGCTGGCAAAACCGCCCTTAGTTGCCAGGCCAGTTCGGTTGGAAGAGGAATATCCAGAGGCTCCGCCCCAATAAATATAAGAGTCGATAAGATAGCTACTATCATTGTGGTGGTTGCTGAAAATGATGTCTTTATATCCATCGTTGTTCAAATCTACGATATTGCTCTCCAATGCACCCGATGTAGCTAAATCGGTTCTGCTTGTATAGGGGTTACTTGCTGCGCCCCAGTAGATATAGGAATTGATATTTCTTGTGCTTCCATTGTGATAATTCGAAAAGACAATCTCGTTGTAGCCATCTGCATTCAAATCTGAAACCTGGACATCATAGGCTCCCTGAGTCGCCAGATTCATTTTGGTGGAGTAAGGATTGCTATCTGCTCCCCAATATACAAAAGAGTTGATATTGTAGCCACCACTATAATGGTTAGCAAAAATAATATCCTGCTTTCCATCGTTGTTTAAATCTGCCACAGCACTTGCGATTGCGCCCTGGGTAGCCAGCTCTGTTTTAGAGGAATAGCCAGAAGTCCCATTTCCCCAATAAATATAGGAATTGGTATTGTGTGAGCTACCATTATAATAGTTCGAAAAAATAAGATCAGGATGCCCATCTCCATTCAGATCCTGGGCGAAGATAGAAGATAGAATGGATATGGCTATGAGTGCTAATAGTAAAATTTTTATTTGCATGCTTGCTCCTTCCATAAATTGTGCAGACTAAGCAGTGCTATAATACAGCACTTCTCACTTGCGTTGCATACAGAGTCAAATAATATGCGATTTAAACCACAGATGAACACAAATGAACGCAAATAATTTTTAAACTTCGTGTTCTTCGTGGTAATTTTTTTTTATTTGTGTCTATCTGTGTCTATCTGTGGTTCTTTTTAATGTATACAATCCATCCGAGATGCGCTGTAATAGCATCTGCTTCAGTCTGCGGTAACGATACAACTTGGAAATTTTTATACCTCTTTTTTTACTCAAAGGCAACGTCTTGGGCAAAATATTTTGGGTTCAGAAGCTCGTCTGTTGCATTGAAAATCATATATTCCCAACGCACGCTTTTGCCTGGCCCAAAAACACGGTCTTTCAGATATTGACCGATTTTTGGCTGAGAGATGAAGGTCACTTTCTTTATGTCTTTTTCCTGAAGAATTTTGTTTGCCATATAGTGCATGAGCTGAGAAACCATCAGATTGCCTAGCATATAATTATGATAGTATACAGGAACTGTTGCAAGATGGATTTTCGCTGCCCAGTCGGGTTTGTTTCTATCGGGAATTCTTTTTACCAACTGGTATTTCTCTACATAATCCCACCAGAGTTTATTCAGATTCTGATCAGGATTTTTGTAAAGCTCCCTTTCAAAATTTACCATAACCAAACTCCATCGGCAGAAAATCAGCAGATTCATCTTTCTCTCGACTTCCAGGGTAGCTCTCCATTTTTCGGCTACATCTTCAGGAATGCCAGCAGCCTGCTTCAGCCATTCTGGATTGGTTGACATGATTTCAAACATCTGAGCAATGGCCTCTGTTGCAAAAATATGGGATTCTTCCCTGAGCAGCCAGGGCAGCTTTCTGTCAATATACATGGAGTAAACACCATGACCTAACTCATGCAACAAGGTTTCCATCCAATAGCGATTGTTCTTGATGGAACACATGGTTCTGACATCGCCTTCCCTGTCAACATCAGTACAATAGGCATGTTGGTATTTGTTTTCTCGCTCATAAAGATCAGAATGGTTCAGCATCTCTGTTACATTCAGCCCCATACCATTGTAAAATTTTTCTACGATGACCTTGACATCTTTATCTTTAAGATATTCGTCCATATCCACTTCACCAACATTTTGGACTTCCTGAAAAAATTGATCTTGATAATGATAAGGCATAAGCTCTTTGGCGGAAATCCCATAAAAAGCAGCCAGTTTCTCATCGATCATCTGTTTCATCTTTTCAAAAGGCTTTTGTGTAGCATCATGGAGTTCCTGGAAGATACGGATAATATCATCGCTGTTTTGTTCGGCAAATTCCAGGCTCATATCATAGTAGTTCTTGAAGCCTAGTTTGCGGGCAGATTCATTGCGTAATTTTACGAGCTTTATCACATCTTCCGCTACCATCTCGCCTACTGTCTTGCAGGCTTCCCAGGCTGCTTTTCTACGTTCACAATTTTTTTCTTTTTTCAATACGTCAGACAGGACGTTGTCAGAGACTTTATTCCCTTCAAAAAGAGCACGATGGGTGTTGAATTTAGCTTCTAAAGAGGATTCCATCTTAATGATCTTTTCCATCAATTCTTCGTCGCCCTGGCTGGCAAGATATTCCAGGTACAGAAGATCTACTTGTCTTTTCAAAGCAGGGCAGGTAATCTTCTGGCTATCGTAGAGGCTTTTCACGATGGCAAAATCTTTTTTATCAGCATAGATTTTACGATACTGGATCTCTAACTCTGCATATTTATCGTATAATTCCTGCTTCCCTGTTCCTGTAGCATCCCAATACAACTGGTTCTTTTCTTTAAAGATAGGCTGAACCTTTTTGAGATGCTCTTCTATGAATTTTTTTGCATTTTCATTCATGTTTTCTTCCGAAGCAAAAGCAAAAGAAAGTATCATAGCTACAGTCAAAAGAAAAAAAATCGAACGTAACATAAAAAACTCCTTTTAAATTTTTAGCCCGATTTTGTCGGGCCTTTATAAATAGCAGGAACGTTGCCCCTGGCTATTATATTTCTCCCCTTTGGGGCAAGATTAGCATATAAAACTATAATTTTTTGGCAATTTCAGGAGGAATAGAAAAACGAAGTATTGTATTGCGGTCTGCTTCTTTTCCTGTATAGTCTTTGAAATCGGACTGAGGGGCTCTGCTTGTTGCATCCTGATAGGCAAGTTGTCTGGAATATGCTGAGAGGCTTCCCGATGGGCTATTGTGGTCTACTACACAAGTATGGATTGCGCCTGTGTTGTTGCCTTCATAGACTATTTCAAAGAGTCTTGACTGCTGTGGATAGTCCAGAAGAGAGGCACTTTGAACTTCCCAATACCCCTGAGAAGAAGATCCGATGCAGGTAACTTTATGAGAGTGCCTGTGTCCTGCAACATGCAGAAAAACATTAGGATAAGATTTTAGCGTTTCCTGGAATTGCTCTCTGGAAATATAGTTCTGGTTTACTTCTATCTGAGAGAAAAATTCTTTGATTCCCTCTGCCAGCGACTTCTCTCTTCCATAGGTATTATACATTTCTTCTCGTAACCCAGAGAGAGTTTTAATATCATCGCCTGGATGATGCGATACAATCATGACAAGCTCTTTGTTGGCTTTTGCTTTTTCCAGCTCAGGAATCAAAAATTTCTTATATTGCACTTCATCAATGGTTCCCAGGGCAGTGCCTGAACGAGATGCAGTATCCAGTACGATCATCTTTAAAGGCAGGCCAGCTTTAGGATAAACACTATAGTATAAAAACTCTGAATTTGATAGATTGCGGGGAAATCCTAGAACAGGGCGTGTGCTTTGTTTTTGCCAGTGCATTTTCAAGTATTCTTTTGCGCCAAGGGCACTGCGCTGGACATCCGCAATGATTTTACCAGGCTTCAACTGAGAAAGATTCGGTGGTGTTGTCCAGGGCTTTAGAACAGCATTGGAAAAATCGCCTACAGGATTCTGGATTACAAGCTTATCAAAGATCTTCTCGAAAATAGAATTATAAAGAGATAAAAGATGGAATGGAATATTTCCCTGCAAAAGAAAATCATGGTTTCCAAATGCAGAATACCAGGGAATATGAGCAAGCAAACCCCTGGATACAAAAGGATCGTTCGCGTCATTGTTTGGGCCAAAAAGAGGGTCTTCGTTCAGGCCACTATCAGCGTCCACTTCTCCGCCTTCCAGGGTAGAAATAAACCAGCTTAGCTCATTTTGCTGGGCGTTATCAAGGCTATCGCCTGTATTCAGTAAAAAATCCACAGGTGTTCGTTTAGCAATTTCATTCATGCTTTCCACCATAGAATTCAGAACATGGGGAGTCAGATCATCTTGGGGACGAAAAGCACTGTGTACGCCTAGTTTTTCCAGATACTCCTCTGCTGCCACAAGACGCGCTGGTGATTCTTCGTCCAAAACATGAGCATCGCTGATTTGTCCAAAAAAAAGCAAAGTTTTAGGATTTGCTTTCAGCTCACAACCCCTCTCGCAAAGATCGTTTCTAACAGAGAGCGATTCTCCTGCGCCGACATTCATATTCAGCCCCAAGGCCTTTTCTAAAAAAGCCAGAGAAGGCACTAACCGTCTCTTCAAGGTAGTCAAATCCGCAACATGTCGTAAAGATTGCCCCATAAAAGTATCCAGCGATACTTTTCCCAGGCTCTCGCTCAGAAGAGACTGCCCAAACAAAGCTCCTGCTGCTATAGTTTTAAAAAAATTACGTCGTGTGATGTTCACTTAAAAACTCCTTATCTATTTTGAAAAATTTTTTCTTAGAACAAAAAACTATTTTATATAAATCAGGATAAAATAGCAAGTTTTTCTTAAAATTGATATGCTGATTCCCTATTTAGGAAAGAACGATGTCGAGAGGCTATCGAAATCGGAATTGAGTCGAAAGTTCTTGTGTTACTACTCGAAATTTGCTATCATGAAGCTCTATCTTTATGCCATATCTCCCAATATTTCTGCATCGGAGTTGCGATTCTTCAACTTAGACCTAAACGGGCGATAATTTCTATCAAAATTTTAGTAGAAAAAAATGTTTAGGTTTAAGTTGAGGTTTAGGTCATACGTGTTAAGCAATAATCACTTACATTGCAATGATTTGTAGCCGCAGGGT
>CALKWO010000236.1 GCA_938003875.1 uncultured bacterium | reverse complement strand
CTGCTCAAACCCTACAAAATCGGGGCATAGCGATGGCTGCCTAAAACTCGCTTAAGCCTGTTACAATAGATTTTTAATAATTCATTTTAAAATGAGCGAACCATGTGTTTATTGGCTTCTATTGATTTCTGAACTGATGCCCTTTTTTAAGGCAGCTTTATATGAATTTTTTTATGCTATGGAGTATTTTACTTTTTGTTTTTTTTAACATTTATATCCCATCGCAGGAAAAAGAATCTTACGCTTTGATGATTGGAATAGACAAATATGAAAATCTGCCAGAATCTCTATGGCTGGATGGATGTAAAAATGATGTAGAGCTTTTAAAAAATGTGCTTATCAAGAGATTTGCGTTTAAACCAGAGAATATCACTGCCATTTTTAATGAACAAGCGAAAAGACAAAATATAATAGACCAATTCCATAAACTACAAGAAAAAGTAAAAGCCTCTGGGCCAGGAACTCGTGTTGTTTTTTTCTATAGTGGTCATGGGTCGCAAAAGTCTGATGAAGATGGTGACGAACCCGATGGGAAAGACGAAACGCTTGTTTCCTATGATAGTGACATGAAGCATGGCCAAAACGATATCACGGACGATGAACTCGACAGTCTTCTGCTAAAAAAATTATCAGACCTACAGGCTTACACTACAGTGATTTTGGATTGCTGTCATTCTGGGACAGGAACTCGTGGTAGTACCAAGACAAGAAGTCTGGATCGAAAGATTGCTACAAGCTATTCTTCCCCTCAAAATACCATAATACAAGAAAAAAATGCTTTGCCAGGGACACTCTTTGTTTCAGCATGCCAGTCTTATGAAAAAGAGCCTGAATATATGGCTAAAGAAAATAAAATACAATATGGCATGCTTACCTATCATCTCGTAAAAGCCATAGAACAAAGCCAAGAAGAGGGCATGAGATGGCGCACTGTCTTTCAAAAAATCAAAGAAGAATACCAGCGGGCTCCCAATTCTCCATCTCCCTCGCTAGAAGGAGATGATCTAAGCGAAGTTCTAGGGATAAAATCGCTTTCCCTTCCCAAGACATGCAAAGTCCAGGAAATTTTTATCGAAGACGAGCGTATTATTCTCGATGGTGGGACTCTACGGGATATAAACAAAGGCTCTGTTTTTTGCCTTGTCCCATCAGCAGAAAAGATACCAACAAAAGGCTCTATCACGATTCCACACCTTCTGGTTATCATGGATACATCCGATGCCTGGCAAAGCACGGCACGGTTACTCACAAAAGAAGAACAAGCTTCATTCTGCAATATTGTTCCTGAACGCTTTTGGGAAAAGCAGTCCAGCCTGGAACATATCCAGATTGGTTGGGATGCTGTGGAATTAGTGCATAACTATGGCGATTTTCGTCTCAAACTCTATATAGAAAGAGAATACCTGATCCAAAGCCAGGGAATCAGTATGCCTCAGGGTGAAGCTTTTCCTTTCCATAAGCTTCCTTCATGCTTTCAGAAAGCACTATCTGACTTGAATCAATCTGGCGTACTCGATCTAGTTGAAAAACATCATGAGGCAGATGCCATCTTAAGGATAGGAAAAAAGAAAGCGGTTTTAGTCTGGGCAGAACCAGATCAGGAAAGCTCTCCCCAAAGCCTGAATTTTGCCAATAAAGAAGAATATGAACCTAGAGGCTTTAGCCCTATGGCATTCGAAGATAGTCAGGAATCGGTCAAAATACTATCTAATGCCTTGATGCAGTTCAATAAAGTCCGAAATCTTTTGAAATTAAAGCCGACAGAACATGAACTCAATGTAAGTGCCGATCTTGTAAGCATAAAAAAAGTGGGGTTTTATTATAGAGGGGAAAATAAAATCTCTAAGCCAAAAAACGAACTTCTGCCTACACTCAAACATAGACAGCAATTTGGAATAGAATTTAGCAATGAAAGTGAAGAAAGGGTATATGTAACAGTGATTTATATCAATAGTCTCATGAAAGTATGTGTTTTGTTCCCCAAAAAGGGTCAGACAAACAACTACATAGAGCCAGGCCAGAAAAATAGGCTTCTTTTACCTGGGCAGGTAAATGCCTCTCAGTTCTATGGACGCGAAGCGTTTAAAATAATCGTTACAACTCTGCCTCAAGATTTTTATGAAATCGAGCTTCCCGAACTCGCTAAAGATCGTTCTACTACAGTAAATGAAGGATCTGAAGCTGGCAAAATTGTCTTTCAAAGCGTTTTTGGTAAAAAACGTACAGGACTGGTAGGTAAGGCTGGTAGCTATCGCGATGTATCCATCATGAGCAATCCACCCCAATGGACAACCATAACTCTTCCTTTTAAAACAACAAGAGATTGATAAAAAGAGTATCTGATATATGAAAAAAATTTTTTATACTATATCCTTTTTCATTATTTTAAGTGCTTGTACCAAATATAGTAACATCCCTATCTCAGAAGCATATTTATATAAAGGAAAAAACAAACTAGTGTCTGTAGAATTTGTTGTCCAAAGCTCCTATGCTCTGATTCCAGGAAATTACTACAGACTTTTTTCTACTCCATCCTTTATGGATAAAAATGCTTTTGCGGTCCAGTTCCCTGTGGGAAAAGCCTTTAAAAGACTTGGAATAGAATCAGACTCTTCCCATGATAAATTTCTTGCTATCAAAGCATGCTACAACGGCAAACTAATCCGAGTGAAAGGCAAAATCGAAAGCATTATGTTTAGCAGCATTCCTGCTGAATGCCCTGCTATAGTTTTGGATGATCCTTCGGATATTTCAATACTAGATTAAGTAATCCTTCCTGAAGGAATAAAGTCTATGAAAACAAAATATTTTATCTTTTTGATCCTGCTTTTATTTTTATTGGAAAATATTCTTTATACGCAGCAAGAAGACACCAATATAGCAAAGCTAAAAGCAGATTTGCAAAGCAATGACCCAGACAAAGTTTTCCAGGCAGTAATGGCTTTGGGAGAAATAGGAGAAAAGGCAAAATCGGCTATGCCTCTCTTAAAGAATGTATTGAAAAATTCTAAAGATAAAAAATTAAGGATAGCCATTTTATCTACTATAGATTTGATTGATCCAGAATCACTATCCAATGCATTGGAAATAAGTTCACCTAATGCATCACCTCATATTCCTGATATTAAAAAATTTACAATGGATAACCAGGATCAGCTTGCAGCTATCAAAGTTTTAGCAAATATGGCTGTTTTATACGGATCACAACTGAGTGAGTTCCAAAATGCTATCGAGCCTATATCAAAAATTTTGGCCAATCCTAATAAAAGCAAACCAATAAGAAATGAAGCTGCTCGTTATCTGGGACTTTTGCCAATGTATGCGTCGCAGGAAGCTGTGGATGCCATGAAAAAATACATACAAGAACAACAGAAGCTATGGCAAGAAGAATTTGTTAAACACATTGATATTCCAGAAGATGTGCAAAAAAGAATGAATGCTTTATCTCCTTCATCAAAACAAGAATCCTCCGATTTATCAGAGCAAATGAAACAATTAGCGCATATATATAACGAATATAACTGGCTACAAATAGAAGGTTTACAAAAAATTAAAGAATATGAAAGTCTGGTTGCTAAAAAACACGAACGAGGTAAGGCATTTCTGGAAAGGGCAAAGTCACTAGCAATAGAAAAACGCCATTTCGAAGCTAAAATGACAGCATGCTGCGCAATCGGATTTGAAGGCTATGGAAATGCAATACCTGAATTCCCAACACTCTTGAAAAAGAATAGCCCTGAAGAAGAGGAAGCCAGGGAATTGATTAATAGATTGCCAGACTGCCGATTGCTTTGGAATAGTAAAGAATTCCCTTCTATCAGGGGACTTTTTCAGGCCGTTTTAACTATAGCATATAGCCCAGATGGGAAATATCTAGCAGCAGGAAGCGAGAATCGGACAATCAAGATTTGGAATATCTCTACTCAGCAAGAAATCGTGACTCTTTCCGGGCATGCTAAAGGTGTTAGCAGTATAGCGTATAGCCCAGATGGAAAATATCTGGCTTCGGGAAGCTATGATTCTAAAATCAAAATTTGGGATATGCATACCCATCAAGAAATAGCCACTTTTTCTGGGCATGCTAAAGTTGTCCACAGTATAGCATATAGTCCAGATGGAAAATATCTGGCTTCGGGAAGTGGTGATTTTAAAATTAAAATTTGGGATATGCATACTCATCAAGAAATAGCCACTCTGCTTGGCTATTCTGAAGATGGAATAAACATAGCAAAAAAACTCCATCACGGCTATAAACCATCTATAGCGGACCAATTTGGTTATGGCATAGGCGTAAAAACTATAGCATATAGTCCAGATGGCAAAAAATTGGCTTCAGGATGTGACGAGGGCACGATCAGAATTTGGGATACTACCGCCCAAAAAACGATATTGAAATTACAAGGTTGGAAGTCTTCTGGCAATGTGAGCAGTCTTATGTATAGCCCTGATGGACAATATCTGGCCGCTTCCCATGAGATAGAAACAACGATTAAAATTTGGGATACTACGACAGGAAAAGAAACTGCCAATTTCAAGGGACATCCTTTTGGAGTTAAAAAAGTCGCATATAGCCCTGATGGACAATATTTGGCTTCAGCATGTCGCCAAAACACTAAAATATGGCATATAGCCAGCAATGATGAGATGACAACGATGCCAAAGTGTTCTGAGTTTGTGTTTAGTATATCGTACAGTCCTGATGGTAAGACACTTGCTTTAGGGGAAAACGGTACAGTAAGGCTATGGGATGTATCTATTGGAAGAGAAATAATCAATCTGCGTCAAAAATTTTTCTGGGGATCTGGCTACGATATGATACTATATAATCCCAATGGTAAAAATTTAGCCGCTATTTCTAGCAATTATATTAGTCTATGGGATGTGGCTACAGGTCAAAATATAGCAAATCGCATAGGAGATGTAGTAGGTTTGAGAGTACATTCTATAGCATATAGCCCAGATGGGACAAAGCTGGCTTTTAGAGGTGGATGGAATAATACGATTGCAATATGGGACATAGAATCCAATAAACAAATAGCTTCTTTTTCTGGTCATTCTTACGAAATTAGGGGATTAGCATACAGTCCAGATGGGAAAAAGCTCGCTTCTGGAGATTTAGGGAAAACGATTAAAATATGGGATACAATGACAGGCAAGGAAGTTGCTATCCTAAAAGGAGATTGTATTGTAAATAGTATGGCATATAGTCCCGATGGAAAGACCCTCGCTACTGGAAATGAAAATAATACCATTAGAATATGGGATACAATTTCTTACAAAGAAATAATCACCTTCCATAGACATTCAAAACCTGTAAATATTGTAGCATATAGCCCAGATGGAAAAACTTTAGCTTCAGGAAGCGATGACAAAACAATCAAAATATGGGATATAGCCTCTCTGCACGAAATAATGACCTTGACAAAGAATTATGGCTCGGTAAAAAGTCTAGCCTATAGTCCAGATGGTAGAAATCTTATTTCTGGAGATGGAAAAATCAATATATGGGACATATTGACTGGAAAATGTATCGCTAGTTATTCATTTGCTAGCACTGTAGCGTACCATCCTGGGGGACGATATATTGCGTCTTCAAGTACTCTTGGGACTTCTTGCATTAAAATATGGAATACCATAGAGGCAGGATATATGGATTATTCTCAATATGCACAATTTTGCAAATTTTCTGATCTATCCTTGTTTTTTGTATTGCCAGAATCTGGTTCTAGTTTTTCCATTCCCCAAAATTCTTATATCTCCATTTTACAAGGAAAAGATGCTCAAGAAGAAAAAGATGTCAGCCTTTGCATCCGATATTTATGGGCAGGCAATTTGAAAAGTGCTTTATTCATTTTCAAGAGCCTTCCAGAAGAATACAGATCAAAAGAACTTTATTCTTTCATGCTAGAGCGTGTGTATGACTATCTGGAAAAGGCACTTCAGTGTCAAGCTGTTATCATTGCAGATTATTTGCCATTGCTAGAGCAATCAGAACGTCAAGAGCATCTTGATATCGTTGCTTCTCTCTATGCACGCCAAAGAAATATAGATGGTTTTAAAAGAACCCTTTCAAAAAACAACGATCTACTCCAAGACACTAATTTCGGTAGAAAAATTTTAGAATACTATAATAATTCCCTTTCTCTGGATACGCTATATTCTATCGCAAGCCAGGAGAATTCCGAAAAACATCTCCGTTTATGGAAATACTATTACTATGTAGGTCTCTATCTTTTAGCAAAAAATGATACAGTAAAAGCCAAAGAATATCTCGTGAATTGTATGCTGCATCAAGGCTGTATTCCTAAGCATCTACAAACAAAAGAAACAATAAAAAAGCAGATTCTCTTAAAAAAAGAACTTTATGTGATAGAACAGTCACAAAAGTAGATTTTAAGATTTATAATGGAATTATTAAAAATTAAGGATATAAAATGCGAAAGAAATGTCAAAATATAGCAATTCTGCCTACATCTGAAGTAATTTATATCTTACAGACTGGCTCTCATAGAATGAAAAGATTGGCGATAAAGATATTAGGGGAAAGAAAAGATGTATCGGCTATTCCTGATCTTATCCAGGTACTTCTTAAAGAAATGAATCTTCGTAGGTTCGCAGCAGAAGCACTGGGAAACATAGGGCCAGATGCCAGGGAAGCGATCCAATTGCTTATTTATGCCTTGGTAGACCGCAACTCATGGACTCGAAAAGAGGCTTATGATGCCTTGAAAAAAATCCATTGTGCATGGAACCAAACAGAGGAGGCACAAGGTGCTATTCCTTATTTTCTCAAGGTGTTGAGAAAAAACCATTGGGAGGTACGGAGAAGTGCGATTAAAGCACTGGACACAATATGCCAGGATGATATCTCACATTCAACTAATTATATATTAAATACTTATGGATTAATAGGACAAACCATCAGAGATCATGCTTCGTATAGAAATATTTTTATCCTCGCTTTAAAAGATAGCAATCGTGAAGTGCGTGATGCAGCATTGCAAGCTTTAGAAAAAAGGGATGCTCTATGGCATGAAACGGAGCAGGCTAAATCCTTGATTGGGCTTTTGGCTCAATATCTGGTAAATACAAATCGCCACGTTCGGAAAGCCACAAAGGATGTACTGGAAAAGATCAATCCTCAATGGCATAAAACAAAACAGGCTAAAGAATCGCTCCTGGTTCTTGCAAAAGCTTTAAAAAAGGGAGAACAGATTTATAAAATAGCAACCGAATTTTTAGAAAAGATTGACCCAGAATGGCATAAGTCTATATCTGCCCCAATAGCTGTGCGTTATCTGCTGGAAGGATTAGGTAGCTATCAGAATGATGTTACTACGCTTTTGGCACTGGAAAAGATTGATCCAGAGTGGCATAAAAGAGCAGAAGCGAGAATGGCTATTCCTCGTCTTATTGTCCGTCTGGTACAAAATGATTTGAGCTACACTTCCAGGCTAGAATACCATCAGTTGTTAAAACAAACTTTGGAAAAAATTGACCAGGATTGGCATAGAAACAGCCAGGCAAAAAAAAGCATACCTTATTTACTGAAATTTTTAAAAAATGGTAAAGCAACTCTTAGTGTAGTATCTTCTATGCTAGAAAAAATCGCCCCTGACTGGTATAAAACACAAGAAGCAAAAGAAGGTATACCTCATTTGATTTGTTGCTGCATAAGACGGAACCAGGAAACTGTGGCTTTTGCCATGCAAGCTTTAGAAAAGATCGCCCCTGACTGGCATAAAAGTATACAAGCACAAAGAGCAATTCCTTTGCTAGTCCAAAATCTTCAATGGCACAGTAGTATCAGCGGGCAGTCTTTAGAGATGTTGGAAAAAATCCATCCACAATGGTACAAAACCAAAGAAGGAATGCACTCATTACTGGTTTTTGTCAAAAAAGTCAAAACCAGGGCTGTTTGCAGCATCACTGCTTCTATGTTTGGAAGGATTGGAATAGAAGCCAAAAGTGCCATCCCTCTTCTGATTCGTACAATGCGTAGCGAAGAAGCCCATCAGGCAGCTACAGAAGCATTGGATAAAATTGATCCACAGTGGCATAGATCGAAAGAAGCCAGATTAGCCATTCCTTGTTTGGTAATAAGCTTAGGAACGAGTTCAAAAAAGAGCTTCGAAGCAATTGTACAAGCACTAGAAAAAATCCATCCAGAATGGCATAAAACCAAAGAAGCCAAAAGTTGTTTTACTGTGCTTTTAAAATGTTTTACCATGATCGGAATATGCCCTGGAGGCATGAAACCTGAAAAGACCGTGCTTGCCGAAAAAGTCTTAGACAAAATTCGTCCAGACTGGCGTGATGAACCCCAAATAAAATCGTGTGCCATTTTATGGCTTATACGTTGCATAGGAACTACTTATGGAAATTTTCATAGTGCTTCTCTTGCCAGATTAGAAAAGATAAGCCCAGAGTGGTATAAAATACCAAAATCCGCAGATTTAATCACTCTTTTTTTGAGATGTCTGGGGTCCACTGGAATAGATGAAAAAGCTTACAAAAATATTATTGATTATCTCGATAAGATCAACCCAGAATGGCATAAAACATTAGAAGCGAAATCCTCTATTCCTGATATGATGAAAAGAATAAACATCACAGAAGATATTCCTCTGGCAAACACAGAGCGAAAAGAAAAAGAAAGCTTCTTGAAACTCATAGTAAGTACATTAGACAGAATAGATTCCCAATGGCATCAACTACCAGAGGCAGAGGCAATCAAAAATTTTCTGCTGAAAAATTATAAAAGTGTTTTAAAGCCAAAAGAATCCTTATACGAACAGATTATGATCATTGCTATTATTATTGCTATTTGGATAACAATAATCAGGTGGTATTGGATAAATGGATAGGATGATGATCTTTTTAGCTTGTCCAAGATAGGAATGAGATATGAAAAAAAATAAAAAGAAAATTGTGTGTCCTCATTGTTTGCAAAAACAAAACGTTACGGATGGTGTATGCAAGAATTGTGGAGGGCCTTTAGGCATTATTGCTGATACTTATAGCAAACATTGGCTGTCTAATAAAGCTCTATCCAGTTCTTCTGGTATTGTCGTGATAGGAATCTGGCTTATGTTCGGGCCTCTTTTGGGATGTCTTTCCTGGTCAATATGGAGAATCATACAAGAAAATATCAATGTATGGTCATCTTTAATATTTATAGGCGTTCCCTGGCTTCTATGCTTTTTGCTACTATACATAACCACAAAAAATTACTTTTCTGGTTTATCCAGATCAGTCTCTAAATCCATTGCCGAGAAACAATAAAAAACTCTTTGCATAACGGCTATTTTTTACCATGATGTTTGGAGTTTTTATCTTGGAAATGATGTTCTGGCAATTTTTTTTAAAAGAAAGTATAAAAATGATCACAAAAATATTTTTTTTCCTTTTTTTTGCTATGCTGTATACTTATTCTCAAGAAAAAATAGCTGTGGAAAATCTAGTAGAGCTTTTGAAAACTGGCACAGATTCTGAGAAGCTGGAAGCTGTGCAACAATTAGAAGAACTAAAGAAAAAAGCATTGCCTGCTATGAATGAACTGATTGAATCTCTTGCCATAGAAAAAAATACGAAGCTTCAATCTGCTATCGTCTCTGCTATTATGCAAATAGACAATAGCATTATTCCATCGCTTATAAGTGCTTTGAAGAGAAGGCAAAATTTTGTCAGATTAGCACCTGATGTATCTGGAAATACTTTTCATTCACAAGCTTCAGAAACATTGAATGTACTAGGATACAGTGCTGATTTTCCTGAATCTCCTCTTGCCTATCAGAAAAGGCATGCCTTGCTTATCGGAATTAATAAATATGACAACGCACCTCTTTTGAGTGGGCCCAATTTTGATGCTGCTGAAGTTGCTTATGTTTTAGCAAGCCGATATGGGTTCGAGGAAGTGACCCTTGTCGTTGATACAATCCCTGATATGGTTTTTCCCAAGAATGTACATATAGAGCATCTGGAAAAAGTACAACTTATCGTTATCTTACAAAAGCTTGAAGAATTGGCAAAGAAAACAGGAAAAAAGGACGCTCTCCTTTTTTTCTATGCTGGGCATGGGATAAAGAACTATCTTTTCCCTGCGGATGCTAATCCAAAAAATCATAATACAAGCCTGCCACTCCTGGAGCTTGTGCAAAAAATTCGGAATTGCGATGCTCACCATAGCTTGATAATACTGGATTGCTGTTTTAGTGGCTCTTTATTGGATCAAATCCATGAGGCACACAGAATAGTAGGGATTCTAGGCGAAGCAGAAAACATAGGGCATGAAGGGGACAATCTGAGCAGAGTCTTCCAACAAAGATCTTTTCAGGTGATCACGTCAGGCACTGGAAAAGAGGCCGTTGCTGACCAGCTTTTGGAATCTCAAAGGTATTCTACTCCAATAGCACAAGGTCATTCTCCTTTTACGACTGTTTTACTTCAGGCTCTCCAGGGATTGACAGGAAGACCCGATGGGCGACAGCTTGCTTCGGATTTAGGTTATTACTTAAATTTTTCCCTTGTCAATGAAATGAAGGATGTAAGGCAAGTGCCAAGATACAGTAGCCTGGGGCTAGGCGATGGAGATTTCATTTTTTTTCCAGCATATAAAGTACTCAATCCTAAACTCATAGCCCCACTTTATCTATCAGGGAAAGCCTATTCTGAACTTAGAGAATCCGCTTGTTATGCTTTGCAAAAATTCATTACAGAACAACCTCGGGAAGTGCAGACAGACCTCACTCGAAGCTCTATTGCCCATATTGCACAATTGCTTTATGAGGATAATTCTGATTAACTATGTTTGTCAGGAGAATAATCAATGCTTAGGATACGAAAGCTGAGACATAAGACTCTGAAAGAAGGGTATATATATGCAAGTGCATTTGATGGACTGGAAATCAAAAAATTCTATTTGTGCGTATGGGATTCTGACTTCAATATGGCAAATCGAGCATTGTTTGTAATCCGAGCAAATCGTTTAGAAAATTCCTGTTTGCCTCAATATGCTCTTGTCTTGAAGTCTAAAGAGGAAGCTTTTTATCAAAAAGGGAAAAAATATACTCTACGCTTCAGCAAGACTTCCAATGTATTCGACAAGGACGGTTTTTTTTGGAGTGGTGCGAAAGGCCATAGCTTTCAGATACAAAGCAGAGAAATCCAGGAAAATTTTGGTGTTCTTTTTTTCCCTTTTCAGCGAAAAAACCATAATACTTTTTTCTTTGCATTGTTGGAAACAGGAGGTCAATTCTTGGCCAAAAGCGACTTGCCTCTGGAATCTTTTTTAGAAAAGAAATGGGATGTTTCAGGGAAAGGTACCTATGGCTTTTCTATCTATTTACAGTCTTATTTGCAAGTAGAAGAGGTTCGGTTTGGGGATAGCGTAGAGATGGTTTATCGCTTTGATCTTCAAGAATCTCTTCCTGATAGAGATATATCGCTAGAATCTATTTTATATGAATACAAGCCTACCCAGGCAAAACCCAAAAAGCCAAAGATAAGAAAAAAAGAAAAACTGGCTGATGAAATAAACTGGGATGTTCCAGAAAACAATGGAGCTTCCCGATGTTATGTTATGGATCCTAAAGATTTACAACATAAACGTGATATTCAGAAGGAATCTCATCTTCGGCTAGATATGCAGATGATTCTGAAAGATTCTATCCAAAAATTTATAGAAAATTTTGGCAATCAAAACCCACAAGATGAAGACTATTATGATTTGGTGGAGCAGATTTTAGAAAAATTGGAAAGATTGTGAAAACCGTGGTAACCAACAAGGACAATTTATGCTAGAATTTCTGAAACCTGGTTGCAAAAATCTCAGAAAAAAGGTACTTTTTTTTGCTCTTAACGAAGGCTGGCTATTGTCAGGTCTAGACAGAGAGCAGGAAAAAGTATTGAAAGAAGGCTACTCTCGTATACAAAGGCAATACAAAATGTATTACTATCATACACTTTTTCATCTTTTGACTTGCCATTTTTGTATAGACCAGGAAAATGAGCTTCTTTTGCCTCGCAGCCATCCAGACTTATGGCAGATTACCCTGAAAAATCCTGGATATTTTTGGCATATTATTCAAGAAGCCAGGATAAAAGGCAAAGAAGATGAGAAACTACACTATTTCCAAATTTTATATGAGAATCTACTGGAAAATTCACCACAGAATATTGTTCTGGCTATATATACTAAAAATAACCTTTTGGAAAAAATATTGCCTGTAAGAAGAGCAGCAGGCATTTCTGACAGTGTTCCTTCTGATATCTGTATTTCTGATTTTTTTTTATTTCAGGAAGAAAATATTTCTTTGCATTGGGAGCGGGATAGCTGCGATAGCTCTCTTTGCATTGGTTTACAAGGTGGAACTCCCCAACTGCGATCTTCTATTCTTTTTAAAGTATGCTATTCCAATGGTGAGGAAGAACAATGGAAAGGAGAAGAAATCTGTATGGGAGGGATGTGGAAAATAGGTATGCAAAAAGCTGATAAAATATGTCGTATTGAACTATTGTGCCAGGACATTTCTGTGTAAAAGATTGCAAGAATAAGGGTAAAATATGAGGAAAAATATCCATTTTGTGGTAGGATTTCCTGTAGATGGTGGAGAACTTTCTTATATTGTTCTTGTCAAGGCCAGGCTGGCCAGGTACCACTCTTGCAAGAACGGTGGGGTTTCTGGACTCAGAGCAGGCAGTGGTGCTATGTTTGTCTGGGAAAGGTTGCCTCTGTCCATTAAAGAAAGATATCGTCTGGAATTCGAACCTGTATCTATAAGTATGCCGAATGCTAATATGAAGCCAGATAATCTTGCTGACACGGGATATTCTGATAGCCTTGCCTGCGCTATTGCCATTGCACAATATACCATGTCTCCACGGGAAGATATGGCGAAGGATTCTCTGATTCTTTTCTCTGCAAGCTTTTTTTATCAAGAAATCAGCCAGGGGTTGGAAGGTCTTCTGATAGAGCAGGTCAGCCAGGAAGATCGCCCTTTAGAATCGTCACGATCTCTTTACAATAAATGGAAAATAGCTTGTAAAAATCATGCTCTTGCCCTTGTTCTAGCCCAAAAGGATGCGGAGATTTTAGAGAAGGAATTTTCTATAAAGTCTGTTTGTTTAGAGGAGAGTATTTTTGAAAAAATCTTAAAACATCATCCTGGGGAAACTATGGTTGTTTCCTGCCAGAAGCAGGATTTGCTTCTTCTGGTAAAAGCTTTGGGATGGAAATCGCATCTTTTTGCACGAGATAGAAAGACAGGATACAAAAAAATTTGCTGGGCCAGTGTTTTATTTTTGATGGCATTGAGCCTTTTCTTCTTTATATTCCTCAATTCTGCTAAAGAAAAGAAAAATTTTAGTTTCTGGCAAACGCTTTCTGTAAGGAAAGTCTATCATGAACTATCTAAAATAGAGCTGGAAGGTGGTTTTTTACAAGGTGTCGCATCTGGTTCAATTTTTGTTCTCGTTTCTGAAAGCATATCAGGGTGCTATATTCCTGTGATTGTCCAAGATGTATACTCTTTTTATAGCATAGCCCGTACCCTTAATAAAGAAGAAAAGCAAAGAATACAAGAGCATCCACTTCCTTTTTCGCTTTGTCTGGATGAACCTATCAAGCTTGTTACAGAAGGCTGGAAAGCCAAAGAACTGTTCCGTAACCAGGAAGAAATCCCTATAAAGATTTTCTTCCCAAAGCAACCCCATGATAACCTGGAAGAGATACTGCAAAACCTGGTTCAGGAAAAATGGATAGATAGAGTGGCCGATATGCAAAAGGCGAATGTCGTTGCTTATCAGGAAAAAGATAGCATCCAGTTTTATCCTGGTGTTGTGGAATCGTCATCCTGGAAAAATCTTCCTTGTGTATCCATTTGCCTGAAAGACAAAGAAGAGGCCAGAGAAAAAATTTTGGAAACTATAGGAAAATGGACAAAGTCTCTTCGTTTGTTTTCGTTGCCTGCCCCAGAGACAGAGATGAAGGCAAAGATAGAACTAGTAAAAGTAGCCTTCAAAAGCGGTAAGTGGTTTGCCTTAGAGCCATTCTTAGATATTCCTGTTATGAAGCATGGAGAAACTTTTGGAATACAGATCAGCAACCAGGGCAAAGAGAAGGTATATCCCACTCTTTTTTACATCAATAGTGTCTGGAACCTGTCAATTTTGTTTCCCTTGCAATCTCCCCAATCTATAGATCCAGGAGAGACAAAACTTCTCGTGAGCCTGAAAGCGGATACGTCTTGCTTCTGGGGTAAAGAAATCGTCAAAATTTTTATCATTACAGTTCCTGTGTCGCCAAGAGAATTTGGATTGTCTTTGAAGCATAGAGAACTTTCCAAGATTCATCCTTATATCCCACAGCCAGTACACAGGATGTTCAGAAAATTTCCAACAGAAATAGCATGGAAAACCAAACGAGATGTATATTGCATGGAAAATCAACCCGATTGGAATATTCTTACATTATGCTGGTATACTAGAAAAAAATGAATACCACCACACACAGTTGCTCTGTGGTGAATTTTTGTCTTAGATTAACCCCAATGACGGTTACGCCCACCAAAAATAGATGAAATTAAAATTTTACAATGTAACAGTGACACAGTGTAACAGTTACATTGTGTCACTGTTACACTGTATATTTTAAAAGATCAAATGATTTTTCTTATGCTCTTCTATTTTGGAATGAGCTTTGGGATAGCTAAAAAGATGTGGCACAAAAAACTTAACTTAAAAATCATTATTTGCTTAATTTTTTTGGCATGAAATTCGCTTAAATAAATACTGCCTGGAGCTGCTTAGCTGAAGAGAAGAACATTACGGAACGTAGGAATATCGAGTACGATTTAAAGTAGAAATGGGGTTGGATATTTATGGAAAGGAAATTTTATTATGTTACAAAGATCAAATAAAAATATAGCTTTTCTTTTGCTTTTTAGTTTTTGCTTTGCTTTAAGTAGCCTTCATGCTCAATATGAATCAAATAAAAAGGAAAAAAAAGCAAAAGTAGAAGAAGGTGGCTGGAAGGCGATATGGGCTGACGATATTACTGAAACTGATGTTGCCAAGGGAATTGTTTCTGTCGCTGGCTCGGTTGCTGTTGGCAATCCTGGGCCTTTTTATGCCTGGATAGAAAATCTTGTTAATAGAACCATTGTTTCTTTAGGGGATGATGCTGCCTCCAAGATGCCTGGCCATATCAAAGAGCAGGCCAAACAATTAGCACGAGATATTATCAAGGCAGCCGTACAAGGAAAGAGTGCAAAGGAAGTATTTAGAAGTTTCGATACCGTTGATTTTAAAGCTGGTGCAATCAAATATAGTGGAGGTAATAGATTTGGCCCAATCACAGCTAGAACCTGGGGGTTGAAACCTTATGTTGCTTTTAGATGGAGAGGTTCAGCCAGAGATTTCAGTTCATCTAGCAGCTCTGACAATATAAAATTTATAATGATGTCAGGACTTGCTTATAAAAATGGGACAAGAGTACAGTCACCTGGACATCCAGCAGTCTATATTATAATTGATTACAAAAAACGGCCTATATTGAACGCGAGTGTTTATTCTAAACTATTTCGATCTTGGGATGGTATTGTAAAGGATCCTATGATTTCCTCTTTGTCTAACGGACCTGATTTGGGTGAAAATTGCATGCTTTTCAAATACTCCAACAGGGATACAGTCTATTTTTTTGATGGTAAGGTAAAGCATCCTTTTTTAAATGCTGGTGCTTTTAATAAATACAATTTCGATTGGGAAAAAATACAGACAAGAAATGATATCAACGCTCCAGATGGGTCTCCAATTGATTAAAATGGGCCATCATTAAGCATAAAGATTAAGAGCTTAGTTTGATAATGCTAACTCTGGATTATTGATTACCAAGAGCTTACGAAAGATTTGGGAATTATATATAAGGAGATAAAAATGAAAAACTGTTTATGGGTATTCTTGATAATATTTTTAATTTTAGGGAATCCTTTATACTCACAATTAAAGAATTTGGACCCTACTAATAAAAATAGTAAACTCAGAAAAACAGGTAGGGACATAGACCCTACTAACAAAAATAGCACAACAAGAAAAACTCTAAGAGAAATAGACGCAGGCACTAGAAAAGCTTTAAGAGATTTTGATGAGCACGTAATACAAACTCTTGTAGAAGAGTTAAAAAATCTTATCCTTCCACAGTTATTTAAGGTGTATATTGATTATTTAGAACGCCAGGCATCATCAAAAAAAAGACTTCCTGACGATTTTATTCAAGTTGTAGCAAAATATTATCGTTCTATTGATTTGCATAATGTAAGATACGCTGAAAATATAAATACAATACATGGACAAGCAATAACTATTGAAAATACTATATATTTTACAGAGAAAATTGATTTTAAAGATCCTAGTGATCTTAATTGGATGCTCCATGAATTAGAACACGTAGTACAATACAATAAAGTAGGTTTATGTGCATTTTTAGAAAGATATATTTGCCAGGCGGCTGTAAGGATTGCTACAGATGGAAGCTTTAACGTTCATGATTCTGTGGGAATAGAAAAAGAGGCTGATGCGAAAGCAGACAGAATCTTTAATGATGTAAATTTCACATATAACTATGATTTATGTCCAGTGCAAGGAGAAGTCAAGATACAAAATTTTGGCAAGCGAGATATAGATTATGCTTTGGATAATGGTAGAAAGAAAGAACTCTATACTCTTTATCATGAGCGATCCAATACCCATGGAAGCAAAAGAAATCCTCCTTATTTTTGCGTTACTTATAAAGCTTTAGATGATGATGATAAAGTGATAAAGCAACAGTTGGATGCTCTTAAAAATTATTGTTTCATTCGTAAAAACAAAGATGGGGATTCCGTGATATTGCTTGAAGAAGAGGAAGCAGAAAAAATTTTGAAAGAGAGAGCGGAAGAAAGACAAATCATAAAAAAACGGGAACAAAAAGAGCTAGAAGAATATCGTAACCAGCTAGACAATTTATTGAAAAACAAAATCCTGGAAGAAAAATTTGGTATTTTGGCATTTTTCGATAAAGGTAAAGATACAATCCATTTTTTAAATCTTTTTACTCTTCCTAAACCATACTCTGTCTCTAAAGGGCAACAACCTTCTCCACAAGATCTTTTCGATTCTTGTTGTTATATACAAATTTTTAAAAAAGAAGGTAATAATTGGGTCGTAAGCTTTTATAGTCCATGTCAAAAAGGGGGATATCTTACTTGCTGTGACATTAAAAAATATAGTTTTGGCTACTATTCAGATTTACATAAACTTCGTTATTCTCTGGATAGTATAGACAAATCTCAAGTTCCTCTATGGCAAATTAATATGGACAATCCTGAAACTTTTCATAATGGAAAAACAGCATATCGAACAACCGTTGTTCATGTTGCTACAGGTCGTTTTTTGAACTTCAGTGAAAAAAAAGGGTTTTGCCTTAGCTCAAGAAGTAATACACAATTTTATATTTCAATGGAAGATATACCACAAAATATACCAGAATAGACTGTCTAGAACCAAAAATAATTTTTGTTTGCTTTTTATAAAAAAATAATGTATTTAAAATATTTATAATCAGGCGAGAAAATTTTTATGATTTTTTATTTTTGACAAGAGGAGAAAATTTATGAGTGTGCCACGTTGCCTATAAGTAAATCAACTGCGATAAATAAAGAAAA
>CALKWO010000235.1 GCA_938003875.1 uncultured bacterium | reverse complement strand
TCGAAGGCAAAATCGAAGGCAAAATCGAAGGCAAAATCGAAGGCAAAATCGAAGGATTAGGAATGCTTTTGCAATTAAGGTTTGGAGGAATAGGATTACAGCTTATGGCTAAAATTCAATCCATAAAGGACTTGGATAAACTGAATTCCCTTTTTTCTCTTGCTATGAATGCCCAAAATGTAGAAGAATTTGAGCATGGCCTTGCTCTACTACTCACGAATACTATGGTATAAAAAACACACAGAAAATCCATAGCCGTAGGGTTGCGCAAAAAAGCCCTTTTTTCTTCAAAGCCCAAAGCCAGCGCAATCCCTGCGTCTTCTCTCAATACCCTCTCCTATTACAAAGCATTTGGGTCTGCATTTTTTTTAAGAAACAAGTCGTTATCGAAAAGCATGGAATAGATTTTATGGAAAAGTATCCTGTTTTTTTGTCTGTTCTCATTCTTATTTTTTTTACATTTTTTATATATTTTCCTTCTCTTTTTTCCTCTTTTTGCCTTGATGATGCAATAATTTTTAGTGCATCTTATCCTAAGACACTCCAGGATTCTCCTTATCTATTGATAGAGCCTGTTCGATGCAGGGTAATGAACTACTATCGCCCTGTTACCTTCCTGAGCTTCATTCTGGACTATACCTTATGGGAAAATAACCCAGCAGGCTATCATTTGAGCAACATTATCCTGGCGGCATGGAACTCATGCCTTGTTTTCCTTTTTGCTCGCCTTTTTTTGGATGACAAACAATCTTTATTGGCTGCTTGCCTGTTTGTTTTCTATCCTGGACATTCAGAAGCAGTACTTGGGATTTATAATCGAAGCCAGATGTTGAGTAGCCTTTTCAATCTCATGGCACTTCTCTGCTTTAATCAGTTTGTTAGAAAAAGCTCTGGGCATAAGAAATGGCTGCTACTATCAGCATTTTGTACCCTGGCTGGATGTATGAGCAAGGAAAGCTCTCTTGTTATTCCATTTTTATCCCTGCTTCTTTTTTATTATGGCAATCCAGAAGGAAAGAGATGGAAACTTGCTTTTTGTGGCTGTATTTTTCAGGGCATCGCCTGCGGTATATACTGGATCTTACGGTACTATGCTTTGGGTACTCTGGCTGTCCATGAAGTGGATCCTTTTTTTCCCTCTGGCACGATATATTTCAATGCAAGCAAAGTACTATTTCACTATTTGCTTTTTGCCTTTTTTCCCTATCCTCTAAGCCATGATTATCCCTGGGAGATTGTCGGATTCCATGGGAGCGGAATTGTCTTTCCCATATTGATTCTTGTTTCAGCATGGTTTTTCTATAAAAAACCATCGAGACTATACTTGTTTGCTTTTTTCTTTTTTTTCCTGAATCTTGTTCCTGTACTCCATATTGTTCCTTTGCAGATTGCCTTTGCCGAAAGATTTCTATACTCTGCCTATCCTGGCATTTGTATTTTGTGGGTTTTATTTTTTAAAAATTTTAGAAACAGATCTTTTCTATTTCTTCTTCTTTTTATTATGGCTTTGATAACTTTTCAACGATGCTTTGATTGGAAAGACAATGACACTCTCTGGGCAAAGACAATGCAAACAATGCCCCAAAGCTACAGAGCTTATATTTATTCTGGTTCGCAGCATATACGAAAACAAGAATATGAAAAAGGATTGCAGCAATATGAGGAAGCATTGAAGCGAAAGCCGAATCGACAGAATCTTCTCATCATAGAATACAACAAAGCCATTGCCTTTCGTTCTCTCCAAGAGCCAGACAAGGCAAAAGAGCATCTAAAAAAAGCCCTTACAATACATCCCTATCATATCGATAGCCTTATTTTATCAGGGGATATAGCTTTAGAGGAAAAACAGCAAGACATTGCGCTTCTTTATTATCAAAGAGCCTATGATATAGAAAATTCCTTTTCCCCAAGATACTTCGAAGTGATAGAAAAAATAGCCAGAATTTTTGCTTTGCAAAAAAACTACCAAAAGGCAATTCTTTTCTATGAAAAAGCTCTTCTGGTAAGCCAGGATAAACCAGATCTTTATCCTAAGCTAGCTTTTCTATATATTCAGGAAAAAAATTTTGCTAAAGCCAAAGAATGTCTGGAAAAAGCTCCCAAAGAAGAATATACAACGCTCTATATTTTTTCTTTGTTTTATGAAAAATCAGGAGATCCAGGCAAAGCGCAACAATATTTACAAAAAGCCCAAAAATACAAAAAGAACTAGAAGCCATGAATAAGGAATTAGAATTAAATAAGTTGATTCTGATTCCTAAATAGCTAAATTTTATCGAAAATATGCTGTAAAATGTATCTTTTTACATCTGTAGCATGGACAGTTTCCTCTGGAATCAGCCCCTTTGTGTTGGTCATGAATACAGGGCCGCAGGAAGGAGATAGAGGATAACGCCCATGAGAGCCTTTGACAAGACCACTATCCAGGGAAATAACATCTAAGAGCGTACGAAAGCCCATCTTCTTTAGGATCAATTTCCAGGCAATTTTCATTATAGGAAAAAAAATTTGCGGGTTCAAAAAGAGTTCCACAGGATCATAGCCTGGTTTACGGTGAATGTCTACCGTGCGTGCAAAGTCAGGGGCCTTTCTATCCTCCAGCCAGTAATAGTATGTAAACCAGGCATCCTTTTCGGCTATGGCAATAAGCTCACCACTATTAGGATGATTCACACCATATTCAGCCTGTTCTTTTTCGCCTAGAATAGCTTCGATTCCAGGACACTTTTCTAAAAGTTTCCGTACTTCTTGGACACGGTTTGGATTTTTGACATACACATGGGCAATCTGATGGTCTGCAACAGCAAAAGCTTCGCTCGCCCCAGGGTCTAGGATTTCCAGCCCAAGCTCTTCTCGTGTTCGAATATATTTTTCTTCCCGAAGCAGGCGATTGATATGAATTGCTTTACAAACAGGAGCTATCCCATATTCAGAGAGAAGGATAATCCTCGTGTTTTGCTCTTGAAAAAAATTTATGAGTTTGCCACATATACTATCTATTTTCCTCAAATCTTCTTGTATCCGTAAATTCTGAGGGCCAAGCCGTTGCAAGTTATAATCAAGATGAGGCAAATAGATGAGAGTGAGAGAAGGATGGTATTTTTCGAAGACGGTCTGGCTTGCCTGGGCTATCCATTCGCTGGAAATTATATCGGCTTTTGGTCCCCAGAAGTGGAAAAGCGGAAACTGTCCTAAAGCATGATTGAGTTCCTGGCGCAAAGAGGCTGGCTCTGTGTATATATCAGGGATTTTTCTTCCATCTGCAGGATACATTGGCCTTGGGGTTACTGAAAAATCAACGCTGCTATACATATTGTACCACCAAAACAAATTAGCACAGGTAAAATCTTGCCTGATTTTTTTGGCTGCTTCCCAAATTTTTTCTCCGCAAACCAGCTTGTTGGATTGCTTCCAGAAAAAAATTTCCGAAAGATTGCGAAAATACCAGCCATTCGCAACACAACCATGATCTCTAGGCATCAATCCTGTTGTAAAACTTGCCTGCACAGAACAGGTAACAAGAGGAAAAATCGAAGAAAGAAAATGGAACTCTCCTGTTTTCATGAAATGAGACAGGGAAGGCGTATTCTCCCCTATCAGATCCTTTGTCAATCCGACCACATTGATCACAACTGTTCGATTCATAGATTGTTACCTAAAGTTATAATTTTGCAGATTTTTGCACAAAAAGCACAAAAAAAATACAAAAAATATATAAACTATTATCTAATATATAGTTAAATTTTTATGTCTTTTGAGATATTTTATGTTTTTGTGTTAAAATTTTATTGGATTATACTAGCCCAGGGCAAGGCCCTGGGAAATATGAACTATGGCTTATAAGCAGGAGATTGGAAAGAGTAGGTAAAATTGGTATGAACATCGTAACGATTTTCCAGAATGGCTACTACGTCTTCAATAAAAACAAGCTCTTCGTTGGTAGGAATTACGAATACCTTAACTCTGGAGTCGGGTGTGGAAATCAGGGTTTCCTTACCTCTGGTGACTTTATTCAGATCTTTATTGATTTGAATTCCGATGAATTCCAAATCCTCACATGCTTTCTCTCGAATGATGGGAGAATTTTCGCCAACGCCTGCTGTAAAAACAATACAATCTACTCTTCCTAAAGCTGCTGAGTATGCACCGATATATTTTTTCAGACGATAGGCTTCTATGTCTATAGAAAGCTGTGATTTGGCATCTCCCTGGGCAGCAGCTTTTTCAATATCACGGCGGTCTGTATATTTGGTTGTGATGCCTTTGAGTCCGCCTGATTTGTTTAAAATATTTTCTACCTGTTCTGGAGTTTTATTTTCCATCTTACAGATAAAGGGAACGATAGCAGGATCGACATCTCCAGACCTTGTACCCATCACTGCACCTTCCAGGGGTGTAAATCCCATGGAAGTATCTATGGAAACTCCGTTTTTAATCGCAGCAATAGAAACACCATTGCCAATATGAAGTGTGATGATGTTGCATTCTTTATAAGGCTTGCCCATCAATACCGCTGCTCTTTTAGACACATAAAGATGGCTTGTACCATGGAAACCGTATCTTCTTAAGCCATATTTTTCATACCATTCGTATGGGACAGCATAGATATAAGCATAAGGAGGCATGGTCTGATGGAATGCTGTATCAAAAACTCCAATATGGGGCAGCTTGGGCATCAATTCCTTGGCTGCCATGATCCCTTCGATATTGGCAGGATTATGAAGGGGAGCAAGAGGAATATTTTCTTTGATTTTGGCAAGTAGCTCTTCGGTAATCATAACAGAACGGGCGAATTTCATACCACCATGAACCACTCTGTGCCCAATCGCACTGATCTCTCTGATATTTTTGATTACTCCAGCCTGGGGATCAACCAGAGTATCGAAAATCAACTGCAAGGCCTCTTTATGGCTAGGGCAGGGATGATTTTTTACATAAGAAGGCATATCTTGCTTAATAAAAGCATTCATCCCTTGGTCTACAACTACTTTTTCAACAACGCCTTTACAGAGAACTTTTTTGGTATCCCAATCATACAATTGGTATTTTGCAGAAGAACTTCCACAGTTGAGTGCTAAAATCTTCATAAAATCATGTTAAGCGAATGCTTTTTCTCAAGCCATTCGCAATCCTTTCTTAAAAGAAATAAAAATAAAATTTGTTTTATATAGGTACCTCAATAGGGCCTTTGCCAAAAAGAGGATTTTTTTCTTTCTGCTCCTGGATCATTTTTTTCATCTTATAAGAACCCCATACCAAAAGCAATACAAGAATAGATATGGAAATGATAAGATATACGGGGTCTTCTAGCATATCCTTTAGATTCTTTTTCATATAAAGTGCCCCCAGGCCTAATGGCAGTGTGCCGAAAAGTGCTCCTACGAAAATAAGAAAAATGGTATAAAGCCGTTTGAATCCTAAAAGATAGGCGAGGAAAGTCCCTGCAATAGCTCCTGTCCCAGCAATGGGGAAGGCTACAAAAAGGGAAACAGCGACAGATGCCAACTTTTTCATCCAGGGGTTGGCTTCCAGAAGATAAAAGCAATCTGTTCTGATCTCTTTGAATTTTGTTCCCATCCATTTCATCTTTGTCAAAAGATGAATGTTATAGCCTAGTATGATTGCAGTGCATGTATCCATGAAAACAATCATGCCTACCATTTGCCAGATGGAAAATGTCACTTTAATATCAGGGAAAACATGAGGAATAACAGGAACAAAAACAACAAATTTACCCAAAGCAAAAAAGGAGCTTACAGAAAGTGTCATCAATTCATAAGCCTTTTTAGGCTCTATAAATATAGCTAGCAAAAGAAGTATTGTCAGCGCGCTGACAAAAGGCATGATTAAAGATAGTATCTGTGCTTTTAGCGAAGGTTTTGCCAGATCTTCCAGGGAAATCCTTTTGGTTTTCTTTCTTTCGTCCATATTTTCTCTTTTTTCTCCAAAAAATAATTTTTCAATCTTTTATGTATTTTCCCATCTTTTCTCTTACTTCTACAGGGAAACCCGAAATCCGAGAAAGCTTTTTAAGAGAGTCTTTGAGTTCTTTTTTTACACAATCTTCCGTCTCTTTTTTCCATTGATCGAACAATTCTGGAGCAATGCTACCTACTTTAATATTGATTTTGCTCAGTGCCTGGACAGCAGCAAGCCGAACCTGGATGCTTTCATCGCTTTTCATCAATTCTATAAGCTCTTTATCTGCATTAGGATAAGAAAATGACCCAAGAGTATAGGCAACCATTTCCCTGACCAAAGAAGAGGGATCTTTCAGAAGAGGGGTAATCCTGCTGCTAATACTTGCATAACCTATAGTACTTAAAGCATAAGCAGAATTAGCACGAAGCTCTTCATCCAGGCTCGTATCCAGAAGGATATCCAGTAAAGCTTTTTTTTCGCTTGCCGTGAACTCTACGAACTTGCTTCCTAAATTGGCCAGGCTGCGCATGGCTTCTCTTCTATATTCAATGCTATCCTGCTTATCCTGGACAATGGCAAAAAGAGCCAGAAGGGATGCTCTATCTCCCCTTGTGTTTCCTAGCGTTCTCAAAGAATACCACCTGATATCTGCATTGCTGTCTTTCATCAGCTTACAAAGTTGATGGTTGGCGGAAGGAGAATTCAATTTTCCCAATGCTTCTATTGCCTGGATACGATTGCTTGTATCTCCTTGCTGGCTTTTTTCAATAAGAGTAGTGATCAAGGGCAAGTCATTTCGCTCTTCTTCCTTAGACTGAGATGCAGGTTGCATATTGCTTTCCAAGTTCTCTCTTTCCGAAAACTTTGTCTCTTCTTGCGTCCTTGAAAAATATTTATTTTCAGAAGAGGAATCTATAGAATGCTCAGAATGGGGAATGTTTTTCATATCCTTCTGTTCTTGTGGCCTGTTTGTCCAGGGATAAAAACAAAAAAATAACAGAATTCCTAAAAATAAACCAGAAAATAAGGCGGTTTTAGCATAGCCTGCTATTCTGCATTTTTCTTTTGCTCCTGTATATGCCCATGAGAGAGCGTCTATAGTTTTTTTTCCCAAAAGTGAGCCATATTTTTGCATTACAGGATATACCTTTTCTTTAGAAAATAGCACGAATGAGTTATGGAACCCCTGAGATTTACCAGGAGGATTCTCTAATTTCAAAAGCCTTTCTTCCAATTCTACTATGCGATGCTGAAGACCTTCTATCTGAGAGGAAAAAGTGATCATTTTTTCTTCCCATTCTGCTTCGACATCAGCAATTTTTTTTCTTTTTCCATCCATATTTGATTTATTCTCTCTATTAATTTTCGTCTATATCTATGCCAGCTTTTGTCAAGCCATATTTTTCCATTTTTTTATATAGATTACTACGCTGCATTTCCAGAACCTGGGCGGTTCTTTTTACATTCCAACCATTTTCCACCAATTTCTTTGTCAAAAAAAGCTTTTCTGATTCTCGTTTGAAATCTTCAAATGTCTGGCACAAAGAGGGCATCTCTTCCAGATTCTTGGATGGAGAACTAAGGTAGTTCCTTACATGTTCTGAAGTAATGAGATCGGAATCGCTTAAAATAACCAATCTTTCTATCAGATTTCTAAGTTCTCTTACATTGCCAGGCCACCGATAGGACTGAAGTTCATGCATGGCTTCTGAGGCAATTTTTTTTGTGAGCAGGTTATACTTTTGGCAAAAAAATACTAAAAAATGAGAAACCAACAAAGGAATGTCCCCTTGTCTTTCTCGTAACGGAGGCATGGCTACAGGAACTACATTGAGACGGTAGAATAAATCTTCTCGGAAAGTACCTTCCTTGCATGCCCTGGCAAGATCTTTATTTGTAGCTGCAACCACACGAACATTGATGTTGATGCTTTGATTTCCACCAACTCGCTCGATTTTATTTTCTTCCAGTACCCTTAAGACTTTAGCCTGAGCAGCCAGGCTCATATCTCCAATTTCGTCTAAAAATATAGTACCCTCATGAGCCTGTTCGAATTTGCCTTTTCTTTTTTCATAGGCGTTCGTGAAGGAGCCTTTTTCATGTCCAAACAGCTCGCTTTCAATCAGGCTCTCAGGGATGGCTGCGCAGTTGACTTCAATAAAAGGCCCACGACTGCGTGCAGAATTTTCATGAATAGCTCTGGCAACAAGCTCTTTGCCAGTACCATTTTCTCCTGTAATCAAAACACGAACTTCTGTTGCAGAGACACGCTTTATGGTATTGAAAATTTCCTGCATCGCAGGACTTGTGCCCAAAATTTGTCTTTCCTGAGAAACGATTTGCTTTAATGTGGTACATTCCTGATAAAGCTTCTTATTTTTTAAAGCATTGCGTATGGTAATCAAAACACGGTCTTGATCCAAAGGTTTTTCCAAAAAATCAAACGCCCCTTTTTTGGTTGCCTCAACAGCATTGGCAATTTCTGCATTTCCTGAAATCATGATGATTTCTATTTCAGGGAAATCTTTCTTGATTTTGCCTAAAAGCTCCAGACCATCCATGCCAGGCATTTTAATATCCAGTAAAGCAACATCTATATTGCCTTCTATTTTATTTAAAAAGGACAGAGCCTCTTTAGCATCCTTTGCTTTTTCAACTTTGTAGTCTTCATACAAGAGAACCATTTCCAGCGATTCCCGAATGGCATGGTCATCATCTACAATCAAAATATTGCTCATGGTGTTACAGCTCCTAGCTTTCCAGCCATTTTTTTACAAGAGACAGTTCTTCTTTTACTTGCAATTCTTCTGCATGTTCCTCGCAGAAAGAAAAAAGATCTGCAATCTCTCCATTTTGTCGATTCTCTAGCAAAAAAGACAAAAGATTGCACCGAATCGCTTCGATTTTTTTATTCTCTTTTCCCTTTTTCTGTCGTGCTGCCTGATAGATATTTTGAATGGATTGCAAAAGTTTAGGCGAAATTCCACTGGCAATGACTACAGTACAATATTCTGTCCCTGGCTCCTGGGAAACGATTGTACCTTCTTCCATCCTGGCACTATGGGCAATTTTGACACGAAATTCCTTATTGTTTTCTACCTCCTTGAATTCTTGGGCTGTAATCTTCTTTGAGGGAAGGAAAAAGATCCTCTCCTTTCCACCTCGGAGATTGAATTCCAAAATGGTTTTTTGAATGATTTCCCATAGATTGTCTTCCAGAGAGGGAATGTCTTTTAGTAATTTTTTTAAAACCAAAAGCAAATCATCACAATTTTCTTCTTTGGAAAGATTTTGCCATGCTTTTCTTATCTCTTCTTCCTCCATAGCTAGAGAAGAGGTCATTTCTATCAGGTGTTCTATTTGGGAATGTTGTCTGGAAATCCAGTATGTTCCAGGCAGACACAAAGGCATTTTATCTCCAGGGACAATGATGCCTGCCTGCTTGATGCCAATGATGATGCCTGGTTTTTGATCTATCGCAAGGCGAGAAATGAGTTTATGCTCTCTGTTGGAAATAGAGAAAGGCTTTTCGCCCATAGCAGGTATCTGGATATGAGGCCTGAAAACTTTGGCATATTCGCATAAAGTTTCGATAGCCTTATAATTTTCTTTGATAGAAAGTGCTTCCATCCATCTGCGAAGAGCATTGTAAATAGGCAACATAGGCGGTTTAGGAACTTTGTCGCCTAGCTCTATATAAAGCAACAGTTCCTTGACAGCATGAAAATCTTCTTCTCTTGGCTCTAATTCTCCCAATATGGTAAGCCTTTCGATTTCCTGCAAAAAAAGAGGAACTGTACCAGCAGAAAAATAGCATTTACCAGGAACCAATATTTCCCAACGATTATCCTGAGGCCAATAGTATTTGATCTTTGCCTGGCTTCGGACAATATTGCCCTTGGGAACATAGTTGGAAAAATCATATCCAGAGGGTTTATCTATATTTTCTATCTCAAGGCCAAAGCTTTCCATTCTATCTTTGATGTGAGTGTATCCTTGAGGGTTGTTTTGCTCTAAATACATGAGAAGGCTGGATAGAAAAGAAAGTCCCTCTAAGGAAAATTCTTGTTGTATTTTATCTTCTTTTGAGCAACGTGAAAAAGCTTTTTTCAATTCAAAAGGAGCCTGTTCTATCCAATCTTTCCATTTTTCTTCGCCTAAGTCTATTTTTTTTAGAATATCCTGGCTTATAACATGAAGAGAGTGGTCTTGTGTGGAAATAGCATGCAACATCAAAATGCAGGCTGCTTTTTTTTCTGAGCCTGTTATAGCATAAAGATGACGGTATATTTCAGGGCCGTCTGGCTGAGGGATTCCTAAGGAAACCAGAGGGTGTCCGACAACATGTTGTTCTCCTTTGGTTTCTTCTACTTCCCATTCAATATTCTGGATGGCCCAGGGAGGTGTCTGATCGGAAAAAGCAAACTGTAAAAGAGATGTGTTATAGCGTGCCTTTCCCTTATTTTTGTCTTCTGTAAAAAAAGCATCCTGAATAAGCTTCTTTCTTATTTCCCATGCTTTGCTATCACAATTTTTTTTGCCTGCTTCTATTTGGGAAAAAATATCTAAAAGTTCGCTGGTGTTGTGAGGGACTACGAAATATTCTATAGCTTGTTGCCACTCCTGACTCAAAAGAACCTTTTTCAACTGGGATTCATTTTTTATCAGCTCTCGAAACATACTCGCCTGAGCGTAAGAAGGGTCTTTCCCTGTTTCTATATTTTTTTCAAAGAGAAAGGTATTCTTTAAAAAGCCAATAAAGTTTTCTGTCGTGCATTCTATATATTTTACAAGCTTCATCAAGGTAAAATGGCGTGCCAGAAGTTGCTCTTTTTTTTCATCGCTTAACTGCATGTTCCTGCTCCAGATTGTTATTTTCGACTCTCCAGACTTTTTTCAAATTCCAAGGCTTCCTTTATTGTCTTTAGCTTTTCCTGATTGGAAAGATCGCTTTGCAAAATCTTTTTAAAATCTTCCAATGTTCTTTCGTCGCTAAGACTCCATTGTTTTTTTTGCAGTAGATTTTGTCTTTTTATAGTAAGCCTTTCCAGAATAGAAGCATCCTGACTGCCTTTATCCATTTTTTCTTGAGGCATTTTTGGCTTCTCTGGCTTAATGCTATCTTCTTGTTTTAGTATATCTTCATATAGACCCTGGCTATCTTTTAAAATTTCTTTTTTTTCCTGAGGATTTTCTTTTAAAAGAGGCTTTCCTTCCAGTTTTTCATAGTTCTGAAAAAGCTTCTCTGCTTCTCTCTGTAAATCATCCGCATCTTGTTGGGTTTCTTCTTGAAATTTTTTCTGTTTGTAGATGCGTTCCTGGTATAGTTTTTGGTGTAGATCCTGGTTCTGCTCGCTCAAGTCTCTATTTTCTTCGCTTATTTCTCGATAGCGTTTTTGTAAGCTGGAAAGCCTGTCTAAAACTTTTGTTCCTGTAAGAGCGAGCTTTTGGTTTTGTTGTTGTAGTTCCTGGTTTTCTGTTTTTAAATTTTCATTATCTTTTTGCAATTGCTGAATTTTAAAATCTTTTTGTTGTGTTTCAGGGTTTAGCATGTTGCAACCTGCCAGAGAGAACAACATTAGTATCAAAAGAAAAATTTTTTTCTTCATAAGAATTTCCCCTTTATTTCCCAGGAAGCGTATAATTTTCATTTGTCGTTTGATTGGTACGATAACGATGAACCATCAAATCTCGTTTCGTGGTATCTACATAGAACTCTGTTTCTGTTTTCAGGCCACCTTTGTTTTGTACTGCAATGAAGCGTTTAAAACTCATAAACAATCCAATGGTGCCTTTTTCCAGAAAACCATCCTCTTCATAAAGACCTATCTTTTGACCATCCTCAGTAGGAAACCAAAAGAGGTATTCATCATAGTTCAGAAAAGAAGAGCCAAAAAAAGTTTGCAAAGTTTGGAAAGAAGAAAGGCGATTGCTACGAAAATCTAAAATCTGATCGCCTTTGCGAAGCTCTTCTACCAGCTTTATAGTCTGACTCATATCTTCCTGTGCTTTTTTCATGCTATGAACAGCAAGCCCCATAGGGGAACCTGGCAGGCTTTCCTGTGGTTTGGGCTGTGCATTCTTATTTTCTGAAGGCTTTTTCTCCTCATAGGAAGAAGAAGCAGGAATCTTTTCGATATTTTTATCTTTTGTTGTATATGTACTGCATCCACAAAAGCAGAATAAAAAAAAGGAAAGAAAAATGGTTATTTTCATAACTTTTATCCCCTATCAAAAAGAGAATCGAAAAGAGCGTTTTATAAATTTTATTTTACTTTGCTATTTCCAAAAAAGCAAGCACAAAAGCTCCATAGTATGTAGCTCAAGATATAAGAAAAATTCAGCTTTTATGTTTTAGCCAAAATGTTGTTGAGCATATTTCAAGAGAAGATATAAATAGTGCCTTCTTTAAAAGTATGCTAGAACCGCAAAATGGAGTAGATGCTATTGCCATAGCACTACTCATTTTGCACAGGATCATTTTGACCAATACAAAAATTCAGCTTCTATGTAGCGATGACCCTGCCTTTAAGCAATCTTGTGATATTATTGACCTTTACGATAGTTGCAGGTCTCAACTGCCTTAAAATAGTTCCTGGTGGAACACCTTGTTTTGTTTGCAAAAGAATATTGCCAATGTATTTATTAATAGAAGCAATGGAGTCTCTTCCCGATTCAAAATTACGGACATACAACTGGTCAATCTGGCGGATTACAGGATGCCATGCCTGAACCCTACGCCGAATCCGAGAAAAGAAGGAATAACCAGCAGGGCGGTCATCATTATGAAAAATACTCCAGAAGCACTCTTCTACTCTCCAATAATTTGTAGCCAAACGATAGATTGTTTCTTTATTTTTGATAGCGTTTCTCAAGGCATCCCCTCGTCTTTTTATTTCATTGATGATGCTATCCCTACATTGGGCTAAAGGCTCAATCCTGGTTTTATTGATTCCTTCTATGGCACATACTACGGAACTTTGAATTTGCAGATGCACCAACAATAAATCCAACTCGCCCAAGATAGCTCGCCATTGAGGAGCGAAGTCTTTGTCTGGATGATCCTGAGGAAAGGGCATCTCTGGAGGCATGGTAATCAACGTCACTGGATCTAATATCGTCTCGTTTCCCTTTTTGATGCCTGGCACTAAAAGTACAATCTCTTCCTGGCTAAGTCTTGGCTTACAAGAATAGATAACTCGGCCATAAATATTGTCAAGGCGGCCAAATTTGTCAGGAAAAATTTCATATCCTTGCTTTTGGATTTCTTCTACCCATAATTTCCAATATATTTCAAAAAGTTTGATATCTTCTTTATTAAAATGCCTCGCAACGGAAGCAGCACTAAGCAAATTGCTACGCAGAGCAGATGTCGCTTCTAAAAAAAGTACAATGCTATCTAATCCCTGAGCAGGAGGAAGAGTAATCTGCAACCAGGGTTCTATGACACTGTTCCATTTTTGGATCAATTCGCACAAAGGAGAAACCTTTTGCTCCTCTATTTTGGAAACAAAAGGCTCTGGCTCAGGGGAAGGAGATTCTACAACGAAATCCCCGCTTTCCAAAAATTCCTCTTCTGATTCTCCTTCAATCTGGCCAAGAAGTATCTGATCTAAAATAGAACGGGTAATCTGTGCTGTGCTATGAAATTTTATATAGCTAGAATTCAGATGAACGTTGCAAACTTCACGAAGCATACTGACAGCAGCCCTTGTCAAAGACCGCTTGTCTTCTTCTGGGCTATTCGCCAACGTTTGCAATAGAGATTCCAGAGATTTTTCCTTATCCACGCTTTATTGCCTTTCAAGAGTAACAACTGCCAATTCTTTTTCGTGCATTATAAAGAACTATTACCAGGTATGCAAATTTTTTTTCCTGAACTGATAAAAGATGTTTATAAAATCTGTAAGAATATAAAAATCTGGGAACTCACAGAATGCTTAAGCGTCTATAATAAAATAGTACGTTGATTGTCTGGCTCTAGCAGAATCTGTGGTATGTATAGTCTATAAAAAAAATAAGGCTGAATACCGCCTGCTGGAGCAGATGCTATTATCATAGCACTGCTCATCTGGCACAGAAAAAATTTGTTAAGAGCGGGCTTTGTGATTTATAGGTATTTTATAAATAGCTATACTTTTGTAGATTTCTTTAATATATTATAGAACAATAGGTTATATGTATGATATGCCATGATTATTTAATATTTTTTAGCGATTTTATAGATAAAAGGCTTAGCGAAGAGCAAAAACAAGCCATAGAGCAGCATTGTCTTCATTGCAAGGAATGTTCTATGGCATGGAAAGAGCTTGTGGAAAATGCACAAAAAATTCGTGATCTCCGCAGGTTTTCGCTTTCGCCTTCCTTCGTGTTGGATGTGATGAATCATTTAGAAAAAAAACAGAGTGCTACAATTCTAAAAATGTCTTTTTATCCTATGATTGCTTTAGCAGCCTGTATTTTATTAGGTATTACAACCTTTTCCTTATTTTTTTATTATGATTCTAAAATTGCCCATGAAGAGCAAGCATTAGCTCTTTCTGCACCAAAAGAAGAATCTTTAAACACCATAGCAGCGGAAAAAGAAACAAAAGAAGAAGAAAATGAAAATGAAAATGAAGATATTGCATTTTCTCTTGATGAAGAATCCAAAAAAGCTTTGGAACCATCCCACGAAATAGCAATGGAAGTAAAACAAGATGAGAAGCAGGAAAATTTTGCCTCTCCTGCCTTATCGCCTTCTGCATCTATGAAAAAAATGGCAGTCCCCTCTGCTCCTATAGCCCAAGAAAAAAGGGCTAAAGAGACTTGCGACACCAAAGCTGATAAAAAAGCATCTCTTTCTTTTGCTGCTTCAGACTTTTTTCTAAGCTTCATACAGGAAAAAAATCTAAAAAAAACAACGTTTGGAGTTTTCTCTTTTGTCACAGAAAAAGCAAAAGGAAAAAGTATAAATGATATAAAAAATCTGGAAATCGCTCTTGTTTCTATCAACTCAGATCATGATATTAAGTTTATTGGCGATTTACTAAAAACTTTGCCTGAGACAACTCTTTGGGAGTGGGAGGGAAATCAGAAAAAAGTTTTCCGTTTTCAGTCCAGTCTCCTTCTCGAAGAAGCCAGGGAGATTCTGAGCAACTTACAAAATTCTTTTCAGGCGATGAGTTCTGCTAGAGAAGATTTTTTTTCAGGAGAAAAAACAAGCCAAATTCTAATTGTGCTATGGCTTCTGGAATTTTAGGATAGATTTTTTAAGGTGATTTCATGGAAATTCAGGCAAAACTTTGGAAATGGTATGAAAAACACAAAGCCCCTTTGGATGTTGTATTGGATATAGCCTGCGACATGATTCCAGGCACAAAAGCTTTGATGGGTGCTTTGCGCCTGGTACATGGTTATGTTACCACAAAAGAACATGTTTTAGAGCCAAACAAGATAAAGGAAATCGAGAATTTCCTTACAGAGATACGGCCTTTGGTATTGGATGTTATAGAAGAAATAGAGGATATAAAGGAATTTCACGATGCATCAGATGAAAACTTGAGAAAGGAAATCGTGAAAAAAAACGATGTCGCTCAGGAAGTAGAAAAAATTTTACCGCGATTAGGGCAGTCTATTGTTGCTTCTCTATCTTTGATGGAAACCAAAAAGATTCTAAACAATCGCTATGAACTCAAACAAATTTTGGGAAAAGGTGGGCAGGGTGAGGTTTACCTTGCCTGGGATAGCACAACAAAGCTGGATGTTGCTCTAAAACTTTTGCCTTTAGATATTTCTCAGGACACAACAGCTTTGGAAAATTTGCTTTCAGAATATCATAGATTGGTTCGTCTGCTTGTCCACGACAATATCGTTCAATATCGTCAGTTAGAAAAAGAAGAAAAATCGGAGCGATACTTTTTGGTTATGGACTATGTGGAAGGTAGCAATCTGCGAAAGATCATACTCGAAAAGAAAAGAGAAGGAATGCCCTTGGAAAAAGCAGCAGAACTTCTTTTGCCCATAGGGAGTGCTTTAGATTTCGCCCACGAAAAAAAAATCGTACATTGTGATCTTAAGCCAGAAAATATTCTAGTTCGTAAAGATGGGAAAATGCTCCTGGGAGATTTCGGGCTATCTACAGAAATCAGGACAAGCCTTTCTATGAGAGGCAAAGCAACTCATGCTATCAGCGGAACACTTCCTTATATGTCGCCAGAGCAATATATGGGAAGACCAGCAATGCCTTATACAGACATTTGGGCTTTAGGGGTAATACTTTATGAAATGGTATCAGGCTACCATCCTTTCAATGCAGGCAGCTTTGAGCATTTTTATAAAATTATATGTGAAAATCCCATAGAGCCAATTGATAGTTTGGGCCAGGAAAAATGGAAGCTCCTTTCTTCTATGCTAGATAAAACAGGCAAAAACCGTCCTACAAGCGCAAGAGAAACGCTAGAAAAACTTAGAGAAACAACGCCTCCCATTATACTACAAGATATAATGCCTGCTAAGGAAGAAATATTTCCTTCTGTCTACGAAGTGAGTCTGGAAAAAAGGAAGAACCAAGAGCAAGAGGAGACGAAAAAGGTAGAGAAAGAGACAGTCCGAATCGAAAAAAAAGAAGAACCGAAAATTTTTCATCCAAAGGAAAAATTTTTAATAGAAGGACAAAAAAGGCAGGAAATAGAGGAACGAAAAAAAATTGCCCAAAAAACAATAGAAGAGATTCGCTTCAAGGAGGCGATGAAAGCATTGGAGCGCAAGGAAGAAAAGGCAAAGGCAATTTTGGTAAAAATTCCTGGATTCCAATACCTGAGAAAAGCTAGCTATTCCTGTGGGTCGCAAACCAATAAGGTAGAAGAATATTGTCATGAAAAAACAGGTATGGTATTTGTTCTGTTGCTAGGGGGAACTTTTGATATGGGAAGTGAAAACTATGAGAACGAAAAGCCTATACATAAAGTCACTCTAAGCCACTTTCTGATGGCAAAGCATCAGGTAACGCAATCTGTATGGAAAAAAATTATGGGAAAAAATCCATCCCAGTTGCAGGGAGATAGTCTTCCTGTGGAAAATGTTTCCTGGCAATTGTGCCAGGAGTTCTGCCAAAAAGCAGGACTTGCTCTTCCGACCGAAGCTCAATGGGAGTATGCTGCACGCGCTGGAACCAAAACAAGATACTATTGGGGCGATGATATGGATCCACAATATTGCTGGTATGCAGAAAACTCGGCTGGAACAATTCATGCAGTAGGAGAAAAAAAACCCAATTTGTTTGGCCTGTATGATATGAGTGGGAACGTCTGGGAATTTTGCGAAGACTGGTACGTTCCATACCAGGAAGATACCAGCCAAAATACCATAGGATCTATGGCAGGTTTTAGCCGTGTTTGTAGAGGAGGCTCTTTCCGTTCTGGGCCAGGAAGCTGCTCTTCTTCTTGCAGGGAAGGCTATGGGCCAGTATGGCGAGATATATCTCTAGGCTTTCGCTGCATAAAACCGCTTCCAGAGTAAAAAATTTTTGTTATATACCTTACCTATTAAGTTTTAATATCTTGTTTTGTAATAGATTGTAGCCGCAGGGTTGCGCCGAAAAAGACATGTCTGCTCAAAAGTCTAACGCCAGCGCAATCCCTGCGTCTTTGGTCAATGCCCTTTAATACGATTCAGTTAGTCTCTATTGGCAAAAGACGCAGGGATTGCGCTGAAGGTCGTCTTTTTCGAATAGATAGTCATTTTCGGCGCAACCCTGCGGCTACAAATCATTGCAAAGTAAGTAATTATTGCTTAACACGTATGACGTTCACGTACTCACTTGCAAAAACCACACTGGGTATAATATAAATTCACTTGAAAAATAGAAAATAATAGAATATAATATATAAAA
>CALKWO010000234.1 GCA_938003875.1 uncultured bacterium | reverse complement strand
TTCAGCCTTCTATATTTTATAGACTATACATACCACAGATTCTGTTAGAACCAGAGGGCTTATACCTAGGGGTATTATAAAAAAATGGAGATTAGACACACTCGTTTTATATTGGTTTGTTTGATTTTTAAGAAACCAGCATGTTACACCAAAGGCTTGTAAAAAATTTTATTGCAAAAAAAATTTTCAAGCTAGAAGTATACCCTTGTCCCACCTTGATAAAACTAGAACTAAGGATTACCAATATTGAAAGTCATTCTTATATTTTCTATATCTAGTATATCTCCATGCTTTAGTTTTTGATCATCTATTTCAATGCCATTGATTTTGGGAGGCTTTTTATGGCCTAGATGAATAAGACGAAAGCCTGTCTCTTCACGTAGCAAGAGAACATGCCTTTTACTGATGAACCAGCCCTCGATTTTATAATCGCATTTAGGGTCGCTTCCAAAAAAAATAGCAATTTTATTGATAGGGATGTTTTGCTTTATTCCTGATTGGCTGACAATGCTTAAATAGGCTGCCAAAGTAGCCTGTTTTTTGATCCCCATAACAGCAATATCATGAGCATCCATAGACATGGTCATGCCTTGTATATCGCTTTTTCCAGTATCTTTTCTAGGCATTACTTCTGTTTGAGAATTTTCTTCTAGCAATTCTCTTTCAGCTTCATCATATAAAAAAGTAATAGAATGTTTTCCTAAAAAAAATTCATCCTGATGGTTTAGGTTGTATCTTTGGATTTTTTCTCCACGAACAAAAGTACCATTATTGCTCTTCATGTCTTTTAAAACAAAGACTTCTCCTGCTCTTTCAATTTGGGAGTGTACTCTGGATACACCTAAATTGTCAATGACTATATCGCAATCTGGTGCTCTTCCAATGGTCACCTGATCTTTATCAAATTCATAAGTGTCTAGTAGTTTTCCAGAAAAGCGAACAGCTAATTTAAACCGCATCCTAAAACTCCTCAATTAAGCGACTGATAAAAAATAACCTACCATTTTGCTGATTTTTTTGTTAGCTCATTTTTTTTAAGCCGCCTACCCCTTGGAATCTTTAAAATTTCTAAAAAATTAAAATTTATATGAAACATAAAGTAAGTTTTTTTAGTCTATCATAGTTTTTATAAAAAAGCAATAGTAGAAAGAAGATATTTTAAAATTTTTGTTCTGGTCAAAATGCTGTTGAAGATATTTCAAGAGATGCTATGGAACGAGAATCAACAGGATTTTCTATGGATAAAAATTGGGACCACAGACTTCTAGTTGGAAATCTGTGGTTCTTTGCTATGGGTTTTCAAAAATTATTGCAATTTTTTCAGGAACTCCAGACATTTTTCATATTCTGGTTCTTGGGTGATTTCGGTTACAATCTCTTTGTAAACCACTTTGCCTTCTTTATCGTTTATAAATAAAGCACGGCAGGTAAGCCCTGCAAGCGGACCATCTAAAATCAGCACACCATAGGCTTTGGCAAAGTCTTTATTTCTGAAATCTGAGGCGAAAGTTAAATTATTGATCCCTGCTGTTGTGCAAAAGCGGCCTGCGGCAAATGGTAAATCCATAGAAATGACAATGATTTCTACGCCTGCTAACGATGCTGCTTTTTCATGGAATTTTTTTGCTTCTAATGCACATACCCCTGTATCCAGAGAGGGAACCACGACTAAAAGATTTAACTTATCGCTCTTTCCTCCTATTTTTTTTTCTGTTAAATCTTTGGTAACAAGCGTTACTTCAGGTGCATTCTGCCCAACCTGAATCTCTGTTCCAGAAAGATGTACAAGATTTCCTTTAAAAAGTGTTGTACTCATATTTTTCCTTTCTCAAAAAGATTTTTTTATGTATCAAAATTAGTCTTTTTTGTATTAGTCAAAGTGATCCTGTGCAAAATGAGTAGTGCTATGGCAATAGCATCTACTCCATTTTGCGGTTCTAGCATTTTGACTAATACAAAAATTAGTCTTTTTTCTCTAATAGATCGACTAAAGTACTAAAAGAAAAATCTTGCAGAAGTTTACACAGTCTACCTTTTGTCTTGCTCAAATTAACATAGTGCCGAAAACGGTTTATAAAGTTTGCTTTTGCAAAGCGCGGTTGTTTTGGATCTATTTCCCAGGGATGCAAATAAAAAACAAAGGGCATGCCTTCCTGGTTGATTTTTTTCATTGCCCATTTTGTGAAATCATAGGGGAAAAGACGAAAGTAGCCTCCTCCTGCCACAGGAAGATGGAAATTTTTTATCTTCAGAGTGGCAGGGGGAAATTCATGCAATTCTTTTTGATTTACACTATATTTATAAGGGTGCCTTGGGGAATCAGGAATTCCATAGCGAGGATGATATACTGGAAAAATGCTGGAATCGTATAGAAAACCTTCCTCTTGCAATATGGAAAGTGCCCAGAGCGAATTTTTGGTTATAGAATAGCTTGGTGCTCTATACCCTATAACTTTCTGACCTGAGATATCCTGCAAAATTATTTTGGATTTTCGTATATCTTCTCTAAATTTTTCTGGCCCAAGATCATAAACTAGTTCATGCTGATAACCATGGCAGGCGATTTCATGACCTTCTCTATGTATATCTAAAACTATTTCAGGCAATTTTTCTGCTACCCATCCTAAAATGAAAAAGGTTCCTTTGACATCGAATTGACTTAAAATTTCTAGTAAATCCTCGATATTTTTTTGAACACGCAAAGAAAAGTTCTGCCAGCAATCCTTATGAATAAAGCTATTGAAATTGCTTACCTGAAAGTAGTCTTCTACATCCACACTAAAGGCGTTTATAATTTTCTGTTTCATTTGGCACCCTTCCCTGTAAGAACGACTTTCAATGTCTTTAAAAAGATAATAAAATCCAATCCCAGGGAAAAATATTTTATATAGTACATATCGTATTGAAATTTTTCATAAGTGCCTTGCAGATCATTTGTATATTCATGGCTTACCTGCGCCCAGCCTGTGATTCCAGGACGAACAGAGTGTCTTAAAAAATAATAGGGGATTTTTTCTTTATAGATTTCTGTAAAATGAGGCCGCTCAGGCCTTGGCCCTATTAGACTCATTTCGCCTTTCAATACATTAATAAGCTGAGGAAGTTCATCAAATCGGGTCTTCCTGAGATAGTTTCCTATCCATGTGATTCTAGGATCATGATCGCTCGCCTGTTTAGGGCCTGTTAGCTTTTCTGCGTCTGCTACCATAGTGCGATATTTGTATATGGTAAAGACTTTTTCATAAAGTCCTGTGCGCGTTTGCGAATAAAAAACAGGACCAGGATCTGTTATCTTGATCAAAAAAGCAGCCAGAAGATGAAATGGGGCTGTGATCACAAGAAGAATCAAAGAGAAAACTATATCAAATATTCTTTTTACGAATCGGGTAAAATAGCGATTGGCTGGATTATAAACAAAAAGAATATTGGTGGCTCTCAGATCTTCGCAAGGAACTTTTCCCACTAGCCATTCGTAAAAAGAAAGACCATCAATAAGCTGGTCTCCTCTTAAATGGCATTTCCATAGAAGCTCCAAAGGTAGCTTCTTTAGCGTTTCTTTGGTTATGATCAGAGTATTGAGTTTTTCTTTTTCCAAGATATCAATAATTTCCTGGATGTTTTGAATTCCTTCCAGTGGGATGATTCGTGTGATTTCAAAGCCTAAAAATTTTTTTGTCGCTATTTCTTTCAAATTACAAGCAAGAGTATCGTTACCTAAAATGGCCACTCTTCTTATCAATCCTGTCTCAGAGCTAACCAAGGGGAATGTAGTCCTCCATAACTCCAGGATAAGAATGACAACAAAAAAATTGATAACAAGAATTCCTCGTCCAATATAAAGATAAGGGAAAATATAATAGAAAATACTTAAAAAAATATAGCTTAAAGCGACTGCTTGAACTAGAGTCCAGAAAGAAACAGCCCTGGAATTTTGCATATAAAAATATGTACTATATGCATCTAAATAGTATAAAGCAATGCTCAACGATACTGCTACAATAAAACTATTAGTAAGTATATTTTCCAGTATCCATAAGTCATTTGGATCTATGATATATCTTAAAAAAGTCGCTAAAAGGACACAAAGATATATCAGAACGAATTCACTTATAAAGAGAATGACTGAAGGTTTTGTCAATCCAATTCTTAAAATATGCAGCATAGTTTCAACATCCTTGGCAAATTCTTGAAAGGTGGCAAGGAGAGCCCAAATGCTCTTGGAATTTCGGCTCTCCCCTTTTGATGACTATTGGAAATGTATATCAGGAAAGTTAGGCAATTCTCAACAGAAAGATCTCAAAAGAAATCACCCTGCCATTTCAAAAGAACCTCCATCTGTCAGTTCACTGCGGTTTACGCCATTGAGAACAAAGCCAGCTATTTTGCTCTGGTCTATCAATTCCAAAGCTTTTCTTAAAATGACAGGAGATGTGTTATGGGCCTTAACTACAACGACCAGGCTATCTACCAAAGATATTAAAGAAGAAATATCGATAGGTGATAGTATTGATGGTGCATCAAAAATCAACAAATGGTCTGGATATATTGTTTGGATTTGATCTACAAGTTGCGTCATTGCCTTAGATGCAAGCAACTCTGATGGATTCAAATGTGTCTGGCCTGCAGGAAGCACTTTGAATCTTTCAAATTGTGTCTGCCTTAAAACTTCTGATAGCTCGATCTCTTCTGAAAGTATATTCGCAAGGCCCTTTGGGCTATTTTCCGCAAAGCCTTCCTTTAATGGATGAGCTAAATTGCATTCTATCCATATCACTTTATCTGCTATACCTGTTGCAATAGCACCTGCTACATTATAAGAGGTAGTGGTCTTTCCTTCCCCTGGAATAGCACTGGTAAATAAAACTTTTTTGGGTGCTTGCTTATCTATTTGTCTTGGAAAAATCTGAAATCGCAATCGCCGATAGCGGCTGGCAATCTCCGAAGTAGGTGCAAAAAAAGTTGTAAGATGACTTACAAGACTCAATTCAATAGGAGGAGCATTGGTTGTAAGATTTAGATCCTCTTCTAAGATCGTCAAAAGACGATAGACCTGGTTGTTCACCAAAAGTCTTTTATTGACCATGACTTCTCCTATTTTGATAGGCACTTCCATGTCTCGCAGTTGTCTTTGAAGATCTTTTTTATGCAGACGCTTGAGCTCTTCTACCTGAGCGAGTTGTTCTTTCTTGATCTGCTGAGTATTTTTAAGAAAGCTTTCAGCAGGCACATTCGCAGGCTGGTTCGTATTTTCGCTTTTATTGCCAGAAGTAAGTGCCAGAGTCCGCTTTTCTTTATTCTCTGCGCCAGGTAGAGTCGTAATACCACTATCTTCCGAAAGTAGAGCAGGCCATATATGTTGTAGAGGAACAGGTTTCATTTTCCATTTAGGCAGACGGAAATAAGGAATAGAGGTAAATATATTGCTCGCGCTGATTTTTTTTAATATATCTACATCTTCCACTCGAGGCTTCATTATATCTCTTTGTATACCAAGTCCTATGCCAGCCACAACTCCAGCAATAAAGCCAACGAACCAAATCATTAAATTTCTCAAGAAGCGACTTTCTGTGGGAAGATATGCAGGGTCAAGTACGATGAACTCGCCAGCATCTCTTTCTTCTTTAAGATCTTTTAGCATTTTAGCTTGATCCGTATTCTGGATCATGAAGTTATATGCTTTAAGAGCAATCTGATAGTCTCTCTGAAGTTCGGAGAGCTTTTGCTCTACGGCTGAAGTTTCCTGTATTCTTTTGTCATAGAAATTAAATTTCTCTTTATAGTCTTTGATTTCTTTATAGATATAGCCTACTTTTAGCTCGTTTTGATATATCGACTTATTTACTTGTAGCAGACGATCATGCTCTTTCAGGAGAATATTCGCTACATCGAAAACTTCAGGCTCTAGCTGCTCTACCTTTTTTTTCAAATCTTTGACTTTGGCTTGCACTTCAACAGGGATTTTATCTTCAGGAAAGCTATCCAGTTTTTGTTCAGCAACATACAGCTCTTCTTTGATCATCCTATATGCCCCAAAATTTTTGCGCAGCCTGACGTAGGATTCTATCATTTTTTTTACCCCTTCCCGTTCTTCTGGTGTCAGGGCATAATCATAACTTTCCTTCCTTGTTTTCCCTTCTTTTTGAGGCATTGTGCCTAGTACGGTGCGCTGGTAGTTCAACAATCTTCTTTGAGCCAAAACGATGTTGTCTTCTAGGGACTTTACCGCAGGGTGCTGTGGAGTATATTCTGTAAGTAAGCGTTCCTTGATCTCCAAAAGTTTTGATAGCTCCGTTTTTAGCTCTGTCCATTTGTCCATCTTAGCTTTTAATTCTTTAGATGCTGCGTCTTCTCCTTTGGGTTCCTCGCTTAAGAGATTTGCGCCCTTCTTTTTATGATATGCCTGGGATAATTTTAGAATTATATCGTCTAAACCTAGCTCAAATTCTTTAGATTTCATCCTGATTTCATCTTCTACCTGTATGAGACTTTTATTCGACGTTTCTAAAAGTCTCAAGAAACTCATTCGAGCAGTAAGATTGGTGGGCAAATGCTCTGGCAAAGCACCTACATTTTTATGCTTAAAATCCACTATGCTTTCTTCTAGTTTCTGTACTTTTTGCTGAGAATCACGGACTTTTCTTTCCATAAACTGGTATGCAGAATAGATTTGTTGCTTATATTTTAAATTTTCTTCAATGAAAAGAGCAGCCAGTTCATCGGTGACTTTCATAATTCTTTCTGGCTCGTCTTTTCCATTATATGTAATTTGAAAAACGCTAGCAAAAATTTTAATCTTGATATCCTGACGCATAATCCTGATAGCATTTTCCAAGGAAGTTTTCTCAATTTCTTTCATGTACAAATCAAATTTTCGAATGATTCTCGATAAGCGATTTCTACTTAAAACCTGGTCTTTGATATTTTCAATTCTTTGCTGGATGCTTTGGTTTATAGTCGCCTGGCTATAAGAATCGGGGAGACCTTCCGATTTTACTAATAACAGAGTATCAGAGCCGTAGCTAACGGGGATATAATCGCTCCCTATGACAGCTCCAGTTGTACTTACAAGAGAGCAAAGAATGATAATCCACCAGTTTCTTTTAAGTATTCTCAGTATATGTTTTAAAGACCATTCTCTATCCATAGTGGCTCAGATTGTAAAAAAATTCCTTTGGATTCGGCTAAAAAGGTAACATAGGAACATATATAATATCTTTAGGTTGAAGATAAATATTTTGTTGGATGTTTTCACCAGAAAGATAGGTAAAAAAATTGAAACGGTAGCGAATTTCTTTACCAGGCACTCTTCGTATGACAACGATTTTGGATCTATCAGCAAAGTTGGTAAATCCCCCACTGCTGATCAGTGCCTCTAATAAAGTGATATTTTCTCTCGCAGGCATAGGTCCTTTTCTACCTACTTCCCCAAAAAGATAGATAACATAACCAGAAGAACCAAGAGATACTTCTACTATAGGATTTTTCAGATATTTTTCTAACTTTTTAGTAATTTCTTGCTGTATTTGAGAAAGGGTTTTTCCTTCAACAGAAAGCTCACCTACTAGCAACAGCCTGATTTTTCCATCAGCTCTTACGACTTCCGTCTGTGTAAGGTCATTTTTTTGCCATACTGTGATCTTTAAAGTATCTCCTGGCAAAACGACAACTTCAGGCGTTATCACAGGCATGTTCAGAGGGATTTCGCCTTCAATCTGTATGTTTTCACAAGAATTCAATAAAAATAGGCTTAAAAGAAATAAAAAATATATAAATTTCATAATCTTTAATGCTCTTTTGATTAGTAATGAGAATTAAATAACTTCCCCATAAGATATAACCGCAGAGACGCAGAGAGCGCAGAGAAGAGAGACAAAAAATAAAAAATTTTGTTTCTAATGCTTCGTGTTCTTCGTGGTAAAATTTTTAAATCTTTTCTTCTCTGCGCCCTCTGTGCCTGTGAATTTTTTTTTTAATGGGTATGTTATTTAATTCTAATTTCTTACCAGGGGCACTTCCCTGGCTATTATTTCGCTCTTTAGGAGCTAAAATTGACAGCTTATGATTTTTTTTGTTTTTTTAGAGCAAGAATGCTTACTATACCTGCCAGTGCCATAAGCAGAGAAGAAGGTTCAGGGGTATAATTTGACACAATTCCATAGCTTAGATGGTCTAAAACAACATAAGAGTTGGATACTTCGAACATGGCTATGTCTGCCATGGTTCGCTGAATGCCACGAAAGCCTCCCTGGTTCACACCGCGGAAAGTAGATATAGGAGCCAGATTGTTGATATCATAAGTTTCTACTACCTGTCCTGCTCTATTATAGGCAGTGATGGTAACATGATTGTTGCTATCAGGAACATAGTTCATGAATGCTCCAACGCTACTTACATCTTGGTTGAAGGTATAGCGAATCGAACCTGTATAGTTGTTCAAGGCCGTATAGCCCTGAGCGTCAGAGTTCCATACGCCATTATTTCCTAAAGAATAGGAGGAATCATTTCCAATATAAGCATTATTGCTGGTATTTACACCTGTCCATTCTACAGTAACACCCTCCGTAGAGTCTATCTCGATAGGCCCTTGCGTCATGGTTGGAGAATTTACAAACTGAGTAAAAGAAATAACCTGTTTTTGCTCTTCGGACATATCTGTCGAATTGATCATCAATAAGGCATGGGAAGTATTTGTGAGTATTAATAAAAGAATAAGTGCCAAAATTTTCATATTTTTCTCCTTTCATAAAGCTTGCAGAAGATTTTAGTTGGAGATTTACATAGCAATTTCAGATTTTTATTCTCAAGGTGATAAATTGTTTTTTCAATATGACATTGCCAAATTCCTACTAGCTGAAGTATACTCATTCTAATTGTTATTGTCAATTTCTTTTTAAAAGAATATATTTTTTTGTGTTCTGCGTAAAATCAGAAAACTTTTGCAGGCTTGACAGTAAAAAAAATTTAGATAAAATGAATAGGTACCGCTAAAAAACATGTTTTCATAAAATATAAATTACAGAAAGGCATTAACATGATCAGTTATAAAAACTTAGGTCTGTGTAATACAAGAGAAATGTTCCAAAAGGCAATGCAAGGTGGATATGCCATCCCTGCCTATAACTTCAATAACATGGAACAGCTCCAGGCCATTATCCAGGGATGTGGGATCTCCAAATCTCCTGTTATTTTGCAGGTTTCAAGTGGGGCACGCAAGTATGCCAACAAAACTTTACTTCGCTATATGGCAGAAGGTGCCGTAGCCATGAGCAAAGAATTGGGCTATAATTTTCCTATAGCTCTGCATCTGGATCATGGAGATACCTTTGAACTTTGCAAATCTTGTATTGAAACAGGCTTTTCTTCCGTCATGATTGATGGCTCTCATCACGCTTACGAAAAGAATATCGAATTAACAAAACAGGTTGTAGAATATGCTCATCAACATGATGTTACAGTAGAAGGAGAGCTTGGTGTGCTATCTGGAATAGAAGATGATGTACAGGCTGCTAAATCTGTCTATACCCATCCAGATCAGGTAGAAGATTTCGTCAAAAAGACCAATGTGGACTCACTCGCCATTTCTATCGGAACATCTCATGGAGCCTATAAATTCAAACCTGAGCAATGTACCAAAAACGAAGAAGGCATATTGGTGCCTCCTGAACTGCGTTTCGATATATTAGAAGAGATTGAAAAAAGAATCCCTGGCTTCCCTATCGTTCTTCATGGTGCCAGTTCTGTCATGCCTAAATATGTAGCCATGATTAACGAGTGCGGTGGTCAGCTAGAAGATGCTGTAGGCATACCTGAAGAACAATTGCGAAAAGCCGCTAAGTCGGCAGTTTGCAAAATCAATATTGATTCTGATGGCAGACTGGCTTTGACTGCTATGATACGCAAGATGTTCAAGGAAAATCCTGCTGAATTTGATCCCAGAAAATATTTAGGCCCTGCTCGGGAAGAACTGGCAAAACTTATTATTTATAAAAACGAAAAAGTTCTGGGAAGTGCAGGCAAAGCGTAAAAAAAATTATATATATACATCTATACGGAGCTGCCATGTTCACAAAATATCTTACTTTATTTATAGGTTGCGTATTTTTTTTCTTTTCGTATCCGCAATGCGAAATCATTGGAAATGAAATTACACCACAAGCCCAAGAGTCCATTGCCAGAAGTTTGAAATTTCTTTCCAAAACACAAGACGAAGAAGGATTTTGGCGCTGCGATATAGGTTATAAGCTCAATGTAAGCTATAAAGTAATCAAAGAAAATCGTCCTCATGTTGGGATTACAGCCCTGGCCTGTATGGCCTTTCTTGCGAATGGAAATTTGCCCGACAGAGGGCCTTATGCAAAAAATCTAGCCAGGGGTATAGAGTTTATCCTTTCTTGTGCACATCCAGCAACTGGCTATATAAGTCGTTACAATACAAGAATGTATAGCCATGCCTTTGCTACTTTATTCCTGGCAGAAGTGTATGGAATGACACAAGATCCCAAACTCAGGCCTGTTCTGGAAAGAGCAATCCGACTGATTTTGGAATGCCAGAACGACCAGGGCGGGTGGAGGTACGAGCCGATTGCTATGGATGCAGATATGTCTATCACAGTATGCCAGGTACAGGCATTGCGGGCAGCCAGGAATATCGGCATACGAGTTCCTAAAAAAAACATTGACAGAGCGATAGAATATATAAGAAAGAGTGCTGGGCCAACAGGGGGCTTTCGCTATCAGCTCATGGCACTCAGTGAGTCTCGAACCAGCTTTTCCTTGACGGCTGCTGGTATAACTGCCCTTTTTAATGCAGGTGTCTATGATGATGAAAGTATTGAAAAGGGATTGAAATACCTTATGTACCCACCAAGGTATGATCCCCATCCTCCTAGTAACCACTATTTTTTCTATTATGGGCATTACTATGCAATTCAGGCCATGTATATGGCAGGAGGAGAGTATTGGAGTCAATGGTATCCCAAAATCAGAGAACAGCTTTTGCAGGCTCAGTATCCTGATGGAAGCTGGGAGGACAATGTTGGAAAGACATTCGCGACTCCTGTTGCGACGATTATTCTACAAATACCCTATGGATATTTGCCAATCTTTCAAAAATAAAAGGAAAATTTATGATCGAAGAAGTAAAAAAATTAGCATATAAATACCAGGATGATATGGTAAGATTTTTGCGGGAAATGATCAGCATTCCCTCAGAAAGCTGTGAAGAAAAAGAAGTCATCCAATGCATCAAACGCGAGATGGAAAAAGTAGGCTTTGATGAAATCATGATTGATGGCCTGGGGAATATCATTGGCCGTATAGGAAATGGCAAAACAAAAATTGCCATGGATGGTCATATAGACACTGTTGGTGTAGGCGATAGAAACGCCTGGAAAATAGACCCTTATAAAGGCAAGCTAGAGAATGGAATACTCTATGGCCGTGGGGCAAGCGACCAGGAAGCAGCCATGGCTTCGATGGTATATGCTGGCAAAATCATAAAAGAACTCCACCTACAAGATGACTATACCCTGTATGTCACAGGAACAGTCATGGAAGAGGATTGTGATGGTCTTTGCTGGCAGTATATTATCAAAGAAGATAAAATTGTTCCTGATTGCGTGATTCTGACAGAGCCTACCAATCTGAATATCTATCGTGGACATCGTGGCCGAATGGAAATGGTCGTGAAGACAAAAGGAATTTCCTGCCATGGATCTGCTCCTGAAAGAGGAGACAATGCCATTTACAAAATGGCTCCTATCATTCTGGAAATAGAAAAACTCAACTCTCGCCTTGCCAGTGATCCCTTTTTAGGAAAAGGTACGGTTACAGTTTCTCAAATTTTCTTTACTTCTCCCTCTCAATGCGCTGTACCAGATAGCTGCACAATACAACTCGACAGAAGGCTCACCTGGGGCGAAACGAAAGAAAGTGCAGTCAAAGAAATCGAAAGTCTGTTCAAACCTGGTACCGCTACCGTAGAAGTCCTGACCTATGAACGCCCAGGATATACAGGAAAAGTGTATCCTACCGAGAAATACTATCCAACATGGAAATTAGCAGAAGATTCTTTATTGCTCCAAAAAGCAATAGAAAATTATAAAAAATGTTTCAATAGTGATCCTAAAGTAGACAAATGGACATTCTCCACAAATGGAATAGCGACTATGGGTATGTTCGGAATTCCCACCTTTGGCTTTGGCCCTGCTCATGAGATATATGCTCATAGCGTAGACGACCAGGTTCCTGTAGAACACCTTTCCAAAGCCTGCATGTTCTATGCCCTATTCCCAAAGACCTATTGCCAGAAATAAAGGAAAAATCTATGTTTCTTCATGCTTTAAAAAATAAAATCCAGGAATTGAAAAATCTCAAAATACAGATGTACCAGAGGGATTTCCTTTTGACATGGGAAAAAACCTATGATGAAATCCTTGCCACTCTGCTTGTTGCAGAATGTATGAAAGAAATGCACAAACAGAACATCTCTTTCCGTATCTTTGATACAGGTCTTGCCATATCTATTTTCAAAGACCAATCTACACGAACTCGTTTCAGCTTTGCCTCTGCTGTGAATGCTCTGGGGCTTACAGCTCAGGACTTTGATGAAGGAAAATCTCAGGTTGCTCACGGCGAAACCGTAAGAGAAACCGCCAATATGATTTCTTTTATGGCAGATGTCATAGGCATTCGCGATGATATTTTCCTGGGCGAAGGCGACAAATACCAGAGACAGGTCATTGCAGCCGTAGAAGAAGGCTACGAAAAAGGAATTCTGGCCCAAAGGCCAACCCTGGTCAACCTACAATCCGATATTGACCATCCTACCCAGGCAATGGCTGATCTTGCTAAGATCAAAGACTATTTTGGCGGAATAGATCGTCTGAGAGGAAAAAAGATTGCCATGACATGGGCCTATTCTCCTAGCTATGGCAAACCTCTTTCCGTTCCCCAGGGAGTCATTGGACTCATGACTCGTTTTGGAATGAAAGTAGCTTTAGCGCACCCTAAGGGTTATAACCTTTTGCCAGAAACCGTTGCCCTTGCTAAAAAGCAGGCAGAAGAATCTGGTGGCTGCTTTGAACATGTAGAGAGTATGGATGAAGCTTTTAAAGATGCGGATATAGTCTATCCCAAATCCTGGGCTTCTTTCCAGGTTATGGAAAAAAGAAGAGACTTGCTGCACGCCAATGACCAGGCAGGATTAAAACAATTGGAAAAAGTTTGCCTGGAAGAGAATGCAAAATATATGGATTGGGAATGCACAGAAGAAAAAATGAAGCTCACCAAAAATGGTAAGGCTTTGTACCAGCATTGTTTGCCTGCTGACATCACTGGTGTAAGCTGCAAACAAGGCGAAGTATCTAAAACCGTCTTTGAAAGATACATTCCTCACACTTACCACCAGGCAAGCTTCAAGCCTTTTATTATCGCTGCCATGATTTTCCTGAGCAAAGTTGGCGATCCTGCTGCCATGCTGGAAACCTTGCTTTCTGAAAACCAAAACAGGCTGAAAGTATAGTTCATCGTTTTCTTGCGTTACGGATTACAAATCCGTAACGCTTCGTAACTATCTTTCTGAAAAATATGAAAAAAAAAGAATTTTTTATAGTCATCCTTCTCTCCCTCCTCGCAAGCTGGTGGTATTTTTATGGTACACCTTTTATCCTGGGGTTAGACTATTTTACCCACCTCTCTGAAGTCCATGTCATAAAGCAGGCTATCCAGGAAGGCGTCTATCTGCCTGCCTGGAATTTTTTTTATGGCTGTGGGGAAACTTTTATCAGATATCAGGCCATGCTGTCGATCCAGATTATGGGCTGGATGAGCCTTGTCCTGCAAAAGATTTTTTTTTTATCCGATACCCAGAGCATAGTCTACACGGGCCGAATCTTTTGCGTCTTATTGAATATACTTACTGGTCTTCTCTGCTACTATTCTTTTAAAAAATGGATTCCTTCTAGTGGGGCTGCTCTCGCTGGAACGGCTGCCTATCTTTTGGGCTGGCAAAGATTAGGAGAAATCTTGCATGTAGGGGCAATTCCCAGAGCTTTCGCCTTTTCCTTCTATCCCTTGTGCTTTTCTTTTTTCCTTCTTTTTTGGAAACGAGGCTTGAGTAAAAAAGAATACTCCCTCATGATTCTTGGGCTTTCCTGCTGTCTTTTAGGGCATCCTGGGGTTTTCTTTTTCCTGATGCTTTTATTTCTTATCTATTCGGTTGTAGAAATCGCGCTCTTCCCTCTAAGAAAAAAAGAATCCCTGGAAATCTTTCCCAAAAAAGGTTGGGCTTTGATGATTTTTTTCCCTATAGGCCTTTGTGCCTGGTATCTCTTGCCTGCCATAATCGAAAAGCAGTATTATGGGCAATCTCGTATCTTGCAGAAAAAAGAACAAGAAATGCCTATCTTTCAGACAATTCCCCTGACTCACATAAAAGAATTTTCTGATCGCAATGCCTGGTTTGGGAACCACCAGGTAGACAGCCAGAAAGGTGGCTCCAGGCTGGCGGACCAGACAGGCGTAAATTCAGCCTATTTGGGAATATCTGTTTTGCTGCTGGCGTTGCTAAGTCCTCTGGTCTTTTTGGCAAACCGTTCTTTAGGATATACCTGCCTGCGGCTTTTACTTTGTGCCTTTTTTCTTCTGGTTCTGGTCTTCTGGGAAGGAATTCGCTATAAACTCTTTTATTCTTTAGGGCATCAGGTATTTCTGACATGCCGATATCTGGGAGTCTTATATTTTACAATTTGTCTTCTTGCCAGTCTTGGCTCTTATGGAATCTTTCTCTTTCTCCAAAAAAAGAAAATTCAGTATGCTGAAGGGATTTTTTTTCTCTTTGTTTTTTGCATTTCCTATGATTTTTTAAGCCTGATCCAAAAGAAAAATTCCTACCCTGAAGTTTGCTATAAACCACAGCAAGGTATCCATGATGCCATTGGAATAGCCAAAATATCCTATGCTCTGGATAGCTATGATTTTTTAAAAAAGACCATCTATAATCCAGGAAGATGCCTGGAATTGCCTCTTGTGAATTGCTATGCTAATTCTATCTATGCAGGGCTGGAAAGCCCTGTAGCCCTGGAAAATTCCACAGTCTGGGAAGAAGGAATTTCTTTTGAGAGGTCGCTTTTCCCAAAAGAAATTTCCGATGCTATCTTGCAATATCCCCTGGAATACTCTAATTTTCACGATTACTATGGATTCCAAAAAGAAAATTTCCGATATGATTCCCGCTGTATTGCATTGCAAGAAAACGACATGGTCTTCAAAAGCCTGCCTGGATGGAGCGGAGCAACAAAAATTTCTATTTCCCTTAGCGTTCCTCTCGGCAAATATTCTGCCATGCTATGTTTACCCATGTATATCCCTGAAAATTCAGAGGCTCTGGTTCTCCAAAATAGCAAAATGATGGGAAAAGCCCAGGGGGATCTTTCTGGAAAAACATTTTTTGTGACTCTGCCGCTGGAAGCCACCCAGGGAAAAAGCAATCTGGAAATTCAGATTCAGTTGGGAAAAAATAAAAAATCTTTTATTCTAGGGCATCCTGTGCCTCCTTTTGTACTATATTCTGGTATGTCTCTTGGCTATAGGCTGGCTCTTTTAGATATACGCTTCCTTGTTTTCAATCTTGGTTACTACAAAACATCTTTGAAAGATTTTCCTGAAAATTCGTGGCTCAAGAAGCTTTACCAATCTTCCACTTCTGTTTTGTATGAGAACCAGCTCTCTACACCCTTTTTATTTCCTAGAAAAACATACCTTCTGCAAGGAAAAGGCATAATAGAATTTTTTAATTCGTTTGTCTGCCACCATCCTCTTTATGACCCTCATCTTGCATGCTTTTGCTATGAAGGGCAGAGCCAAGAATTTGATGGCATTCTCTCCTCTCAAGATCCCCAATGTCAGAAAATTCTGGCAAAGATTTTTGAACCTTGCGCTGATGTCTCGACAAACACAGCTACTTTGATCCATAAAAAAACGCATTCTATATTGTTAGAAATGGATATCAAAAAAAAGGGCTTCTTCTTCCCTTCCCTGCGTTACCATCCTAATCTTAAAGCAAGCCAGGATGGAAAGAACATTCCTATATACCTTTCCCAGGCAGGGATGCTTTCTCTTCTATTGCCCCAGGGGAAATACAGCCTGGAAATCGCCTACCATCAACCATGGTATGATATTGCAGGAAAGACGATAACAATCGTATTTTTTCTGATATTTTTGGTATATTTTTTAAAAAAACAGCTATGAAACCAGAGGAACCTTTTCTACAGAGCAAAACATATTCTAAAGAAAATACAGATAATTTAGACTATTTTATAAAAATCACAAGTATTTTATGGTTTTTGTTTCTTTTTTTTGCATCTTTTGTTACTTACAATGCACTTAAGGTATTCCTGGAAGAATTTCGGAATATAGTGTGGATGCGTCTCCTGATGCACATCAACCATACTCTATTATACATCAATATTTTGGCTTTGCTCTGGCGGGCTTTTCTGGTTTGTTTTTTTTATCGCTGTGTGCCTATACAAAAGGATGAATGCCTTCCTGAAGTAACCGTCCTGGTTCCAGCATATAATGAAGGTAAAGGTATTTGGGAAACACTAGAAAGCCTGGTAAAAAGCAACTATCCTGCGGAAAAGCTGCACATTGTTGCTATAGATGATGGCAGCCAGGATGACACATGGGAATGGATGCTCAAGGCAAAACAAAAATGGGGCGAGAAAATCCAAATACTGCATTATCCAGAAAATAAAGGCAAGAGGCAGGCTTTATACGAAGGTTTTAAAAACAGCGAAGGAGATATTCTGGTTACTGTAGACAGCGATTCTGTCATTGAGAAAGACTCTCTGCACTATCTGGTCAGTCCATTCCAAGACCCTCTTGTTGGGGCAGTGGCTGGAAACGTAAGAATTTTAAATCGCAGGGAGGGTTTTGTCCCCAGGATGCTGGATGTTGGTTTTTTATATAGCTTTCAATTCACAAGAGCGAGCCAGAGCTGCGTAAACGCTGTCATGTGTACGCCAGGAGCTTTTTCTGCCTACCGCAGAAAAGTTGTTCTGAACGTGCTGACAGAATGGCTACAGCAAAAATTCTTAGGAAAAAGGGCGAATATAGGAGAAGACAGAGCCATGACAAACCTCATCCTGAAATCAGGATATCATGTTTGCTATCAATCTGAAGCTATTGTATACACGAAAGTACCTACCCAATACACAAAGCTCTGTAAAATGTTTTTACGATGGGCAAGAAGCAATATCAGAGAGACATTGGTCATGACAGGTTTTATTTTCAAAAATTTTCGTTCGACACCAGCAACAGGTGCCAGAATCAATCTTTTGCTTCACTGGCTAACCTTGACGTTTGTCCAGGTTCTGAGAATCCAGACGCTCCTATGCCTTTTAGCCAGCCCTTATATTTTTGGTATCCACCTTCTCTTGGGAGCGACGATCATTTCTCTATTTCCTGCGATTGTCTATTGGCTGAAATACAAAAACAGCAATGGCTTCTGGGCTTTCCCCTATGGTATACTCTGGATCTTCTCTCTTTCCTGGATCACGCCCTATGCTCTTCTCACTCCCCATAAAAATGGATGGCTGACAAGAGATTTACATGCCTGATCTGAGTAAGCGATGAGAATTAAATAACTTCCCCATTTTTAATTGAATACAAGACAGCTTGTTATGTAAATTTTACTTCTGTGTATCCCTAAATTAAAGGGAAATCACAAAAATTTCGATAACGATTAAGATTAAGATAATGATAACGAATCGGACTACGATTCTTAATCTTAATCTT
>CALKWO010000233.1 GCA_938003875.1 uncultured bacterium | reverse complement strand
GATAAGATTACAGCTTACGCACGGGAAAGATTGCCTCCGAAGGAGGCTAATTTACGAAAAAGATCTATCAGGACTTTTTACACAAACGTCAAAAATACAAGAAAGAGAAAAATTATGAAAATACGAGAGAAAAGTCATCATGCAGCAGCTTTGGTTATGGTTGTTTCCATGCTTTTTGTGCTTTCTCTCATGGGAATTAGCTTTGTTGTCCTGACAACCATCGAAAACCAGGGAGCTGCGAACCATAGCGATACCTGCAATGTATCTTTTTTGGCACAGGCAGGACTTGATTATGCAGTATTGCAATTGAAGACAGATTTCAATCAGGACATTACCAAAGTTTCTAAAAACTGGCTCTATCGCATAGATGGTAGTCCAGCCGAGGGAGTGGAATTGACAGAAATCTATAACCATCCTACAGCTTCTTGTTCTTACCAGAGAACTATAGAAGAGGAAGAGGCAGGAGATCCTGTTCAAGGGCGAAAGATTAGTGGAATCGTAGCAGACCCATATCATATATACACCTTGAAGATATTGGATACTGCTTCTCAGATCAATGTCAATAGCCAGATCGATGTAAAAAATCCATCCAATGCCTATTCTATAGAAATCATGGGAAAGCTACTCGATAATCTTAGTGTCCAGATTGCAAAAAAATATTCTTATCGCCTGCCAGATGGGCCTTTCAGAGGAATGGGCGAAGCGATTGTGAGAAAAAGAAACAGTATAGGCGGCTTCAAAAGCAAGCTGGATTTAGTTGGTACATACCAGGATGCCAATGGATCAACCATAGGATCTATCACAAGAGAAGATTTAAAATATTTATGGGACTATATCACCGTACATCCTACCGTAGAAGAGATGAAGGTTTTTAGCCTATACAAAAATCTTCGCAGTGACACACTTTCCCAGGAAACTTACAAAGAAGACTATCGCTGCCCTGTGAATGTGAATACTGCATCTAAAACAGTCTTAACCGCTATTTTTTCAGGGATAACGGAAGGTGTTAGCGGGAGCTTTATTTCCATAACGGCAACAGAAGCATCCGCTCTTGCGGAGCAGATTATACTAAAACGACAGGAAAAGCCTTTTGTAGACTGGGACAGCTTTTATAGCTTTCTGGACGAGCAAGGCAAAGAAGGCGGAGTGTTTTGGGGAACAGGCCAGCCTGTCCCTAATGCATCCACAAAAATCGCTATGATCAAGGCCAATTGCGATCCTAATGTTCACTTAAAACGCAGCAATCCCGACTATCCTTTGTATCAGCTTATCAATAAGACAGAGCTAAAGTATTATACAACAGAGCTATGCTTTTTCCCCTTGGGCAGGTTTGAAATTACTTCTTTAGGACAGATACTGGACGAAAGAGGAAACACTGTTTCTTCTGCTCAAAAATACGCACTGGTTAAAATCTTCGATATGATACACTATAAGAGCCAATATGATTTTGAGGGTGGACTAAGCTCTGTATTCTATTCCAGGCTGGAGGATGGCGTCTGGAAGCCTAACCTGAGCTACCGAACCAACAATACCTATGTGGAAAATCAGCAGGGGCTTCATGCGTTCAGCTATGGAAATAATATCCAAAAAAGCTTCAATACCAACCAATTGCTTTTAGATGCCTGTTCTCAGTATTTTGGACATATTCTACCTATTGGATATAATTTAAAAACAGGAGATAGCAACCTGGATACAGCAGCAAACTATCGCTTTACTCTGGATTTTAATGGTAATTACAGAGGAAAGACGACTTCAAGCTATCTTTTTCCCAGCTCTGTCTCTGACCAGGAATATACCCAAAGCGTTCCTAACCCTGCATTCCCTTTGGATGGAAATGCTACTTATAGCAGCCTTTTGACAGATGGCATTGTATTTTCTTACGCACCCAAAAACAATGCAAAGATTCTATATTATGAAGACAATGAGAGCAATGCTGTATTTCCCCCTTTAAAAGATGTTTCAGCCAATAAAGGGACAGTCCTTTTTTGGTTTAAGCTGAACCGCCGATGGCTTTCTCAGGAATGGAGAACCGTGTTTTTTTCGACACACTATTATACAGAACTGCCTTATAAAATAGGAATCCAGAGAGAAATCCAGATGAAAGTAATGGGGCCTGATCCCAACCATCCTGACAAAGAGTATGAACTATGGCCTCTTTTGCGTAAAGTACAGATACGCGTACAGCATAAGTATTTTTGCTATGATACGATAAACAACGATATTGCAAAAAATCCTTTGAGCATTCTCTATCCTTGCATTTCTGTTTCTCGTACCATGACATTCTCGGATGCCACAATAGACCCTGAGAAACCTGGTATGCCCATAAGACATCCTTATGGACTTTATGCGCAAGAATGGTATCATTTTGCAACAAGATGGCAAAAGGGGCTTTCCATGGAAAATTTTGGAGGAAGCAAAGACAGCTCAGCTACTTTTGTTTGTGGAAATTTTTACTTTTTAACACAGGAGAGTGGAAAAACCATAACCAAAGTCTGCTCAGACTATAAGCTAGACGATAGTGTTTCCGACAGCGATAGCGAAACGAGCGGAGAACCTATCGTGGGGACAGGAATGGATGATGAACAACCTATACCTGATGATCACTTCGAGGCATTATATCCATCGTTAAAAGACAAAAATGGCTTTTATCTTGCAGGGACAGGGCTAAGCGATACGCCCGAAATGACGATAGACGACTTTCGTATATCCAACATTTCCACAGGAGTGGACAACATCACCAACTATCTTCCTTCCCGCTTCCCTTCTCTCAATCCTGTTAAAGTGGGTTCTAATTTTTGCTATGGTGTTTTCCAGGGAAGGTTCGCTGGTCTATCCAGAGGAACAGTCTCCTCTCTAACCTGGAATACCAGGGCATGGGGGGCTATCGTTCCAGCAAAAATCCAGAGAAAAATCAATGGATATTCTTGGGCAGTTTGGGAAAAGCTATGGAATATGATGACTGATAAAGTAGGTGGCTCAGACTATATCCGTAAGCTGGTATACAAACCTGATGTTTATGGAATATCTCATCTAACAGTCAATGTAGAAAGACAAGGGGCAGGCCAAGGGCAAAGATGGAAGAAAAAATTTGCTTTCAAGATGACGGAAGGAGCGAAGGTCGTCGTGGATAAAGTACAAAAACCTTTTTCGCGAGACACAAACGAAGTGGAACCAGTAGAGCCTAGAGTAACACCTCCTCCTTCTCACGCTTTCAATGGGCTGCAAAGTTCAGCGACAGAAAGTGCTCAGCCGTTGATCACAGAAATTTTGAAAAATTGGTTCAATTTCATGAAAACCCTGGGCTACTTTGAAAATCAGACTTTGGACAGCTTTGAAGAGCAGGAGCAAGAAAAGGCGACTCCTGTAGATGAATCGGGCTCACCCTATGTAGTAGATAAAGATGAAGAATTCCGATATGAAATCCTCTTTCCTATTCCATCAGCAGGAACTCTTTTCAAAAGCCCTATTGTAGACGATGTACTCATGGTTTATCAGCCAGAAAAAATAGAATACCAGGTATATCTGGATGGAGGAATGCTTCCATAAGGCCCATCAATGGATAGATTGTAGCCTCAGGCGTATTTTACCAATATGTGCAATTTAACATTGAGTCTTGTGTAAAAACCCCCTAACTCAAAATTTAACTACAAAATTTTTTACCACGAAGGGCACGAAGGACACAAAGAAAAAATTTTAAGAACTATAGCCTTCGTGGTTTTCGTGTCCTTCGTGGTGCAAAATCTTTACATTTTCAAATGAGCCTTTAGAAGAGCAAATTTCTCTCAGAGTGACTTTTTACACAAGCGTCAACATTGTCAAATTACAGACCACTTATAATTTTCTTAACTGTTTGCTTTAAAGGTTCTAAATCTTCGTGCATTGTTTGCCAGACAATCTCGAAATCAATTCCAAAGTATTCATGAATCATTTTGTTTCTCATGCTTACGATTTCCCGCCATGAAGCTTGGGGATATTTATCTTGTATATCCTGTGGAAGTTTGTTTACTGCTTCGCCGATAATTTCCAGATTTCTCACTACAGCATCTCTTGTTTTTTTATCCTGAAGAAATTGATCTTGGGTCATACCAGCGATGAATTCCTGGATACTATCTATGGAAATTAAAATATCATGGAGATAGTCTCTAAAATCCCTTTTCTTAGACATACTGGACTTCCCTTAGAATCTGCTCTCCGATATAGGGTTTCAAAGCTTTTTTGGTGACTAGGTCAACCTTGATCCCAAGTAGAGCGGAAAAATAATTTTCTAATTGGATAAACCTTACAAATCCAATGGGTTTACAGAATTCTACCAAAATATCCACATCGCTCTCAGCAACCTGCTCTCCACGGACGTAAGAACCAAAGATACCTATCACGCTCAGACCATATTTTTCTTGGAATTCTTTTTTGTGTTCGGAAAGAAGTTTTTTTATTTCTTCTATACTTTTCATTTTTATATGTCCTTCATCTACCAGAGAAAACGATAGAATAAGCAATAACATAGAGAAAATTTTTTAGGAATTTTCGACCCAATTTTCCCATTCTGCATTGAGGTCTTTGCATTGAACGGAGAGTTCTTCGTATTCTTGTCTGAGTGTTTTCACAAGCTCTGGGTTTTGGTAGATTCCTTCTTTTGTCCATTCCAGGTTGATTTCTGCCATACGGGTTTCTATTTCTATGATTTTGTTTTCCAGATCCTGGAGAGTGTATTTCTTTTTCCTTTTCTTATCTCTTTCCTGATCTGGCATACGCTGGTAAGCTGTACGCTTCTTTTTCTCTATATCTTCTTCTTTTGGCAAAAGATAGTCTCTGCTTTGATAGAACTGGCTGTAAGTCCCATAGAAGCTGATCCATTTTTTTTTGTAATAGTAGAGAATTCTGGTGGCTACCTGATCGATGAAATAGCGATCATGAGAAACAAACAAGATGCTTCCTTCGTATTCCTTCAATGCTTTTTCCAAAGCTTGCCTGGACTGGATATCCAAATGGTTGGTCGGCTCATCCAAAACCAGGAAATTGGGCTTTTGTATGATGAGCTTTGCCATAGCAAGCCTGCTTTTCTCTCCTCCAGAGAGCTTCTGAACTCTTTTGTATATATCGTCTCCCTGAAATAAAAATAGAGCAAGAAACTTGCGAATGGGAAGATCGTCTGTTGTTGGAATGATTTTTTTTATGCTGTCAAACACAGTGTCTTCCATAACCAAATCATGGAGTTCCTGATGGTAGAAGCCAATGGTAACATTGGCTCCTATTTTTAGCTTTCCAAGGCTGGGTGCAAGTCTTTTCACAAGGATATGTAGCAAGGTAGATTTTCCACAACCATTGGGGCCTACAATAGCAAGCTTTTCTCCACAATACACAGAAAAAGAAAGATTTTCAAACAAAAATTTGTCCCCATAGCTATGCCCAAGGTCTGTTGCTTCCAGAATCCTGTCTACAGCAGGCCTTTCTACCTGGATGGAAAGATGGATTTCGTCTTCATAGTGGGGTGCTTCCAAAATTTCCATCTTGGCAAGCATTTTTCGACGGGATTGGGCTTGTTTATGGCGTTCTCCATATATATTACGACGAATGAAATCTTCCTGTCTCTTGATCTCGTCCTGCTGGCGTTCATAAAGTTCCTGCTTTTGTTCTTGCTGCTCTTTTTTCATAACAACATATTTGTCATAATTGCCAGGATAAGAAGTGATTTTTCCCTGTGAGAGTTCCCATATCTCTTTTACTACCTGGTTAAGAAAATAGCGGTCATGAGAAACAACCAGCATAGGTTGCGTGCAGCCTTTTAAGTATTCTTCCAGCCATTCTGTGCATTCTACATCCAGAAAGTTTGTAGGTTCATCCAATAAGAGCAAATCGCTTTCCTGTAGCAAAGCCCGAACCAGGGCAATTCGATTCTTTTGCCCCCCCGAAAGCTGTCCTATTTTTTGAGAGAATACTTCCGATGGAAATCCAAGACCATGCAATACCGCTTCTGTCTTTGCTTTATAGCGATAGCCACCCTGACTATCAAACTGGTGCAAGAGCTTATCCTGCTGTGCGATGAGTTGGTTGATCTGCTTTTCTTCTATTGTATTTGCAAGCTTTTGGTGGATTTCTTCGATCTTTTTTTCCAGACTTCTGAGCTCAGAATACCCTTCCAGCGAAGCTTCCAGCAATGTCTGATTTTCATTGATATCTATAATCTGTGGAAGATAGGCTATTTTCAAAGATTTTTGTCTGATGATTTCGCCTTCGTCTTCCTGTAAAGACTGAATAATAATTTTAAATAAAGTGGTTTTTCCAGTTCCATTGTTACCGACAAGGCCTATCCTGCTGTCTGTAAAAATCTTTGCCTGGATGCCTTGTAATATATCTTCATAACCATAAGATTTATGGATATTATTGATTTGAATCAACGTCATCTTTGAGCCTTTTATCGTTGTTTTCGTAGAAAATTTATAAATTTTTGAAAATTTTGAATAAGATTGGTCTAAATCAAGATACAAAACGAAAATATCAAAAATTTTATCAGACAAAATAGAAGACAGCAAGAAAAAAATAGGAAAGGTAGCATTTTTAGGTAGAGAAAGAAGAAAGCATTTGAGCAAAAATTGTAGCCGCAGGGTTGCGCCGAAAAAGTCATGTCTACTCAAAAGCCAAACGCCAGCGCAATCCCTGCGTCTTTGGTTAATACCCTATAAATAATGGATCGAAAAAATTCTGCCAATAGTAGTTACGAAACTATATCCTGGGCAAAATCCAAGAGTTCGTCCACAGCGGGATTGATGAGGAAATAGGATATGACCTCACTTATGATTCCGCCAATGATTTCTCTGATACCAGGAGGGACTTCCAGCGCAACGAGGATACTGTCAATCATCTGTTCTAGCAGTTCGCTGAGAACTTCTTTTATAATTTGTCCAACGATAGCGAAGATAATGGTGACGGCGTTGGAAGAACCATCTGTCTGGCTAATGATTTCGTATGCGCTGTAAAGCACCCGAAGTACTTTATCTGCTCCTGGTGCTTTGTATTTTTTGGATAAAGCTCCTACTGTCCTGCCTGCACCAAGACGATGAGAACCAATGATAGGGCCTGCTACTTTGGGTGCTATAGAGGCAGGTGTCGAGGAAGTTTTGGAGGATAAAAGCCCTTCCAGAGCCGATTCGGCAACTCCTACATTTAGATTGACGATTTCGCTCTCTATAGATTCTTCTTCCGCTTCAAAATAAGAAGAGGCGGAAGAGATTATAGCATCTATACTGATTGGTGAAGAAGATTCATTATCTTCTGCCCAAAGAAAAATGCAGCAAAATAGAAAAAAGAAAAGCAATGATTTTTTCATGAGAAATTCCTATTTTTTAAAAAATGCTGTAAAAATAGATAGATCGCTGCCTGATACTTCTGAAAATAGCGTCCTGACTTCCATAATTGTGTTATAGACTTTAGCATTTTTCATCAACTCCAGCAGAGAAGCTTCCATCGGCTTATTTTTTTCATTCTGGCTATAGTTTGCCTCAAGATATTGAAACAAAATTCCAGATACCTGTTCCAGCTTCTGCTGCAATTCATGTATTTGATAAACCTTATCTCTCATTATTGCTGAAGTATAGTTGCCATCTTTTTTAGGCATCTTTTTGGCAATATAGTGCTTGCACATGTCTTGCCAGCTAACATAGCTGTTCTTATAGGCTTTCCAATCTTTTTTTTCTAAAAATGACTGAATATCTTTTTCCAAAAGACCTGCAAGCATAACAATTTTAGGCATGATAGCTTTCAAGCGTTGTGTAGCCACTCCATCTAAAGAAATAGAAGCACTTTTAGAAGGTGTAGCTTCTATTTCTTTCGGAGTATCCGACACTCCATTTGTCGTTACAGGTGGCTTGGGAGCTACAGAAACAGAGGAGGGCTGTACTATTGTAGTATTGGAAACAGGAGGCGTTATTGTCGAGACTCTGGAGGGAAACGCCAACTTCCATAATCCATAGCTCAGGATACAAAGAATACATAGAAAAAATACCAGTTTTCGAGAGACGGTTCTTTTTTTGGGTTCCGTTTTAGCTTTGGCTGTAGTCACTCTCTGTTCAAACTCTTTTTTGGTGATAACGCGCATTTTGGTTTTAGAAGATTCCTGAAAGGGTTTATCTATACGATGTCCCATATATTCATTCTCTTCTAAAACAGCGTCCAGATTAGGCTCTATTTCGCCATGAGGCGATGCATCCTCTGCTGGTTTTATGTTGTCTGAATTTTCTTTTTCCTGGCTTTCAATAGGCTGCGGAGGAGCCATATTCTCCTGTTTGGCAGTCTCTTTCTGGGGCGGATGTTCCCAAAATTGGGATGCCATATCACCAAAAACCAGTTTTATGGTACGGTGGTCTGCTGAAAATTTACGAGTCATGCCTTCTCTATGGTCAGGCTCTATTCTCTTTAGTGTTTCATAAGCCAGAACAAACCCTGGCGATTGGTGAGGGATGATAATCTTTTCTACAGGGTTTTCCAATGCTTTTAGATCGCAAGACATTTCCCTAGAAAAGCTAGACTGCAAGGAGGCGATATTTACCTGGGTTAGAGTCTGGCCTGCCTCTTTTAAGGCTAGCTCCGATGTCCAGCAAACAGGACAAACTAACGAAGAATAAGATTCCTGAGTGTGAAATAAACGATATATTCTATGGCAGCCAGGGCATTCCATGAAGAACAGAGTCATCGAATTGAAAAGCTTTTCCATCTCTTCCGCAAGAGATGATTCTTGTTCCATAAGAATTTTTGCCAGAGGGACAACGGTGTTTGTCGTAAGAAATTGCTGGTATTCTATCTCCTCTGTTTTTTTGATCTGCGTGGTAGTAATCTGACAATCCGAGCCTGGGTTAAAATAGACATATCCCTTTAGAATTGAGTCTGGCAAATACTTCCAGATCAAAATTTTGGATAAAACTTTTTTCTGAAAAGCCACAAGCTCCTGAAGCTGAAAGTTCGTGACTGCCTGAATTTTGACGAAAATATCGCCAATTTTTTGGGATGGTTCATTGTGTTGGATTTTGATGCTTTCCAACACTTGCTGAGAAGTGATCAGACCACGCGTAAGAGCAATGCGGCCTAAAGAAAAATGATGGTATTGCTCAATACCAATAAAATTAGTATCCACAGATTTTCCTTTAATGAATGAATGCAATAGATTATAGCTGGTATATTTCTATTTTGGCTTTGGGGTCATGAAAAATGCGTTTGGCATATTTTTTCAAAAAACGCTCTAGCTCTTCATGAGAAACCCAGAAATAGCCAGGTAATTTTTTTCCTGCAAAGGGAAAAGAGTATGTCGATTGTAAGCGATTCAGCTCATTCCAGTTTATATAAAGATAGTCAATTTCCTGTTCTTTCAAGGAAAGAGCGATTTTATGATGATCCTGAAGTTCTAAAAAAAGATGCTCCAGATAGTTTTGATCAAAAACTGTGCCAGAGACTAAGGGGTGATCCAAAGAGAAGACCCTGCTTTCTCCTAGCAACAGCAATTTCCCCTGAATATTTTTCTGAAGAAACTCTTCTGCCTGATAAGGAGGGTAATGGGCTTGCAACACATCTTCCCTGGATTTCATTCCCAGAAAGAAATCATAGGCCTCAGGGACGGTGAGGTAGGCTTGGTGATACAAAGTTATGGATAGGAGCGAAAAAACAAAAACAAGGCTTATCTTAGAAGAACAGGATTCCAGAAATTGCTTGAAGGCAGATCCCATAGGGATACAGGCCAGAACAAGAACTATATAGACAAAGCGGTCTATCTGGTGGGTAAAGCCTAGCCAAAGAGCTATCCATACAATCATAAAAAACATTATAGCTCGAATTTTTTGGGCAAAAATTATAAGAGCGGGGATAAAAAGAAAAATATGAACAAGAGATGCATAGCGTCCCCAGAGAAAGGTTTCTCCTAATGTTGCCAGCATTCCTGAAAGATATAAATTCCTTGCGCTATGGGCATAAACAAATCTTTCATACATCCATGCGGTCCAATAACCAGGTATAATCCAGGAGTTCCAGAGAGGATATAGGGGGTTTCCTGTATTGATATAGTTCCTGACCGCCCAGGGGCTAAAAGCAAGCAAAAAACCTATCGCCATACATAGAGCTGCCTTTATTTTGCTCTGGTATCCACCAGAAACGCATAGGATGCAAGGGATAAAAGCCATACAGCCTAAAAATAAGCTGGTATACTTAAAGCCAGCAGAAATTCCTATCATGATTCCCGATAAAAAATATTTTTTGGGGGTATTGCTCTTATAAAGCAAAGCGAGTGCCAGCACCAAAAAGAAGGCCTGAGGGATTTCCACATAGTAGATACGCTGCAAATCTCCTGTCCAGGGTAAAAAATACACGAACAATGCACTCAGGAAAGCCTCTTCCTGGCTGAAAAAATTTTCTGCAAGATAGTATATAGCAGACATAAGGGAGAGTCCCAAAAAACAAAGAACGACATGAGCTATGCTCGCCCCATAAATCTTGCCTGCTAGAGTCATGCAGAAGAAAGCAATCATTTCCAGATTTTGTGGGAAATTTGCATACACATTGTTTGCCAGGAAAAAAATCTTTCCTGCTTTATGGTATTCGGAAGGCGCGCCTAAATGGTATTCTAAAACATCGTAGTCTAACGGTGGCAGAAAAGCATGCATCAAATTCAAGACAAAAAGCATAAGAAAAAGTGAGCTTAGAGCTTTGGATGCCATCCCTGTTTCTTTCCAAAAAAGAATCCCATCCGCCGCTTTTTCTATTAGCTCTTTCCATTCTCTCCAGCCTGCGACATTCAGCGCAAGCAAAAAAATCAGGCAGAAATGCCTTGATAAAAGCCCCAAGCTACCCAATGTCAAGGCAATAAGACAAAAGAAAAAAATTCCGATGCCCAAGGAAAAAAGCCTGCTTTCTCTTTTGTAAAAAAAGGAAAGCATGATCCTTCCTAAAAAATACATGCTAAAAAACACCAGAACTCCCATGAAAATACATAGGATTCTAGGCCACCAGACAGGAAGATAGCTCTTTCCTTCTCCATACCAGAAAAAAATAAAACTAGAGAGTATGGCATAAAAAATATAATAATTTTTTTTCATAATGATTCATTCATTCCGCACTTAAAAATTGAAGTTTTCGGAATTATGGATGAAGCGTGGTAACAA
>CALKWO010000232.1 GCA_938003875.1 uncultured bacterium | reverse complement strand
AATGCGCAGAAGGAGTTTGCATGGCAATATGTTTTTCCTGCATCTAAATTGAGTGATGTGAGTACTACTATGATTTATACTCATGTGCTGAATAAAGGAGGTAGGGCGGTAAGGAGCCCTTTGGACAGGATGTAAAATTTTGAAGGAAATTTGTATGGATCAAATGAATGAATGGATTCGAGAGTATCGTATTTTGATGGATAAGGAAAAGGAAATAGAAAATAAGAAGGCGTATCTTCGTGGTTTGATTTTGAAGAATATGGAGGAGCGTAAGGTGAAGGTTTTTCGTTGTGAGTATGGCGTTGCTAAGATTAATGAGCGTTTTAAGTTGATTCCTAAGATGGATGAGGTTCTTCGATTGCTTCGTATTGGTGATATTTTTTTGTTTGCTCAGTTTACTACAGCTAAGGTGAAAGAGTGGTTGGTTCCTAAATACGGAAGGGAGAAGCTTTTGCCTTTGTTTTTGGTTGAGAAAAGCTCATGTTTGCAGATATTGGCTCAGGATAAAGATAAAAATTGTCTTAGTCGCTTGTGATGGTCTAAATTTGTGGCTGGATTGGCAAAATTTTTTCGATCTGTTTAGTTAGTTAGAGGCTATTGAGAAAAAACGCAGGGATTGCGCTGGCGTTCGGCTTTTGATCAGACATGACTTTTTTAGCGCAACCCTGCGGCTACAATCTGTTGCAAGACAAAATTTTAAAACTTAACACGTATGACGATTAAGATTAAGATTAAGATTAAGACAAAACTATAATTTCCTATACAGCAAGTTTTAATATCCCTTCAATGCTAAAAGATATACATAAGGCCCCTGGCTTACTCCTGTAATGGTATTTAGAGAAGAAACTTTTGCAGAAAGAATGGTTTCTGGGAATATGGAAAGTGTATCGCCTGTTGTTTTGTCTATCAAATGGCTTTGTGTATCTTGGACATTGATATAAAAACGGCTTTTGCTGCTCGCCATTTCTCTGGCATCCAGTTCGCCCCAAAGAGTATCCATACATCGCATTGTAGCGATATCCCAGACAAATCCTCTCTGCCCTCTATTGCAAGATACGATTTTATCGCCTTCTTTTGTAAAAGCTACGCTTCGGATATGATGATCGGGCTTATGCTCTGCGCTTTGCTTTTCTCCTATGGTTTTCAAACAGTTGCCTGTCTGTCGATCCCATAAGCATACAGAAGTATCATGAGATCCTGTCAGTAAGGTATCTTTCTCAGGACAATAGTCTACACAGGAAATCCATCCATCGTGGCCTGTAAATGTTTTTATACATTCTCCTGTTTCTATATTCCATAGCTTCATGGTCTTGTCACGAGAGACAGAGACAAGGATGTCTTTGGTGTCTAAGAAAAGAATATCCATAACGGCTTCTGTGTGGGCTGCAAAGCTTTTGAGACAAACAGCGTTACTCACATCCCAGAGTTTGATGTAGCCATCTCCTCCGCCAGAAGCTAGTATTCTATCGTTTTTGTGAAAGCATAGGGCTGTAATCCAGCCTTCATGTGCTTTCCATTGCCTGAGCAAATGCCCGTTCATGGCATCCCAAAGGCAGATTTTCTTGTCTGTAGAGCCAGAAGTATAAAGCTTTCCTGAATTGCTGAAGGCAGCAACTCTGGCCCATTCATCATGACCTTTTAAGACAAGAGAGCATTCCGTGCTTGTTGCGTCCCAGATGCGGATCGTCTTATCATAAGCACCAGAAACCAGATATGTTCCGTCGGGGCTGAAGCATACAGTGCAGACGCTTCTTTCATGCCATCGGAAGGTTTTCAGGCACTTTCCTGTCTGGGTATCCCAAAGAGCGATGCTCTTGTCACCCGAAGCCGTTGCTAGCTTCTTTCCATCAGGGCTGTATGCAATTCCTAAAACTCCCCATTGGTGTTTGCAAAGAGTATGAATATTTTCGCCTGTCGATGCGTCCCAAAGGCAGGCTGTATCATCTCTTGAGCCAGATGCAATCTGGGTTCCATCAGGGCTAAACAAAACCTGGTATACAAGTCTTTTATGGTGGGCTATGGTTTTCTGGCAGGTGCCTGTGGCCATATCCCAGATTTTGATACTTTGGTCGGCAGAGCCAGAAACCAGCTTGCTACCATCAGGACTAAAGGCTACAGAAATGACTTCATTCAAATGACCGTATAGTGTAGCTAAATTCGCTGCGGTTTGCACATCCCAGACTTTAATGCTATAGTCTTTGGATGCTGTTGCAAGACATCTGCCCTGTCTATCCAGAGCAATGCCTTCGATGCTTTTATCGTGGGCTTTCCAGCTTTGTAGGCAGGAGGCATTTTCTATAGACCATATTCGTATCTGTCCTGATTCATCAGCAGAACAAACTCTCTTCCCATCAGGGAAAAAAGCCAGTGAGGTAATTTTGCCTTCATGTCCCTGGAATGTTTTAATGCATTCCCCTGTCCCCATATCCCAAAGGCACAGGATTTTATCATGGGAGCAAGATACCAAAAGATTTCCTTCAGGATGAAAGGCCAGGCCTGTAATCCATCCTTCATGCTTTCTAAGGATTTTCAACAAAGGGCTGCCCAAACTCAATTCCATAGGCTTAAGGCTTTGCAACCACAGGAATCCTGTTTGCTCATAGTCTTTTCTCCAAAATTCCATGAGCTTATAAAGCTTAGAGCCTGGTTCTCTCCAGGGCAGAGATATCTCTTCATGTCCAAGTAGATAATGATCTTCCGCTTCAGGAGCGTCATACCAATAGCCTCGATTCCATAAAGTGCCAAACAAACTTTCTGGACGTTGCCTCAAAAAATTCAGATCCACTTTGATAGCTTTTGCCAATAGCTTGAGTATGTTTCTGTCTATGAGCACATCTTGTGCTTTAGAAATGCTAAAAGAAAAGGGCACACCTACTATTGTATCGTCCAAAGCTCTTATAAAATCCTGGAGAAGATCATCGGGCATCCCTGCTTTTACTTTTGCCTGCAAGAAAGAAAAATCGCTCAGTGTTTTTAAAAGCTCATGGTATTCTTCTGCCCACTGGTATTGGTAGCAGGTTTCCAGTAGAGAACGCTCGTATTGCCATCCCTTTTGAAAAAAATAGCAGGCAAGTCGCTTATGGTATGTCCTCATACCACTTTTGCCCAGGCGTTCTTTCAAAGAACGTTCGAATTCTGGATGAAAAAATTGAAGTAAGCCACCACGGCGAACAATAAAATTTTCGCAGGCTTTTGTAGTACTCAGCAAAGCTTCATCTACAATATTCTGGCTTGCTTTAGAAAATTCTTCCTGTGAAAGCAATTCCTGAAGCTCCATCTCAGCCAGCCCATTACGACTGGCAGCAATCAAACCAAAATAGTCTTCCATCATTTTTACTCCATATTTTTTCTGCAAACGTTGCAGAATTTGTTCAAACAAGCTTTCTATAGAGGTGGCTAATTGCCCAACGGCAATTCCACTGGAAATCATTTCTTCCAAAGCTACTTTCAGGTAGAGAGGATTTCCATCTGCTCTTTGGGCTAGAAATACCTTATCTTCATGGCTCATTTTCAGGGTATGATTTCTATTATAGTCTTCGATAATAGCAAAGATTTCTACCTCAGAAAGAGGAGGAAGAGAAAAAATAGTAAGATTTTCCCATTTTTGTAATTGTTCCCAGGGTTCTACAGGCCTTATGGTTAAAAGAATCTTTATATTAGAAGGGATATTACGAGAAAGCCATGCCATATCTTTTCCTAAATCTTCGATTTCATCCAGGCCATCTATAGCCAGAATCAATTTTCCTTTGTACCCTTCCAGGGTAAGACGGATTTGGCTTCTAAGCTCAGCAGGGTCTTCCTTGAGTTCCTGTTGAAGAATCCCTATGTCTTGTAATTGCTCGCCCAGATGAAGCATAATTCCCTGTATATTGCGGCTGTCGCTACCCATACTCATAAAATGAATCACTAAAGGCACTTCTTTGTGATTTTCTTTCCAATTCTTTATAAAAGAGGCTAAAAGTGCAGATTTCCCTGTTCCTGCTACGCCTAAAACCGCAAGATAATTTTTAGAACTCTCTTCGCTTACAAAACACTCTATCTCTTTTAAAGAATCATCTCTTCCTACAAAACCGCGAACTTTTTCTTCCAGGATTTCTTTCAAAGCCTGTTGCCTGGTATATTCTTCCAGATCCACAAGATTTTCGCCTGGATATTCCTCGTCAATGCTTCTCTGAAGCTTATCCAGCAAGATTTGGGAAAGTTCTGCTGTAGTCTTGTATCCATAGATTCTTTCTTCTTTTTCCCTGATAAAGCTTTTGAGTTTTTCTTGATCCTGAGAGTCTTCTGATGTTTGCATGGAAAGGTTTTCTTCTTTGCGCAGCGAGTTGTCGCCCATAAAGAAAAAGCGGTTTTCCTGAGGTAGATTTTTTAAAGCTTCCCGAATCTCCATTTCTGTAATGGATATTCTCTTGTCATTTGCTCGCCCTGTTTCATCGAACTCTGGCCTCCAACCATAACGAAAACCTAAGATTCCAATGAAATAGTCACATTGACGAACCATTTCCAGACACCATTTTACAAGTGATTTATTAGAATGCTTTTCTCTCCATCTTAAATCATAAGGAATCAATGCGATACGTCTTTGAGCCAGCTTTTGCTTCAAAGGCAGAAAAACTTCGGCAAGCTTGTCTCTTTCCCATTCCATATCCAGAAAAGTAGAGCTGATAAAAACTTTGATTGTTTTCCATAGATACATAGCGATCCCCTAACTAAAATAAGGGGCGAAAAGAATTCGCCCCCTATTCCTTTAGAATGCTTTTATTTTAATAAGGAAGCATTCTTGCGATAATCAAAGAAACTACGCTCATGAGTTTAAGAATAATATCCATTGCGGGGCCTGCTGTGTCTTTGAAAGGATCGCCTACTGTATCACCTATAACAGTGGCTTTATGGGTATCGGATTTTTTGCCTCCATAGACACCGCCTTCAACGTATTTTTTTGCGTTGTCCCAGGCACCACCAGCATTGCCCATGAATATAGCCAGCATAACCGCCGATACCATAGAACCGACCAGAACTCCCCCTAGCATTTCTTTGCCTCCTGTGAACCCAATGACAACAGGAATGAATACAGAGCAAACAGAAGGAATCATCATCTCTCGGATTGCTGCTGATGTGGCAATGGTAATGCATTTTACATAGTCGGGTTTATTCTGATTTTCCATGATACCAGGAATTTCGCGGAATTGTCTTCTCACTTCTTCTACAATCATATTGGCAGCACGGCCTACTGCCCCAATAACGAAGGAAGAAAAAACATAAGGTAACATACCGCCGATCAAAATTCCAATCATAACCAGAGGCTTTGTTGCATCAATCGAGCCAATTCCTGCGACTTCTTTGTAAGCAATGAACAAAGCCAGGGCTGCAAAAGTAGCAGAACCAATGGCAAAGCCTTTTCCAATAGCTGCTGTTGTGTTTCCTACTGCATCCAGTCTATCTGTGATTTTTCTTACTTCAGGAGGTCTGTGGGTCATTTCCGCAATACCGCCAGAATTGTCGGCAATAGGGCCATAAGCATCCATGGAAAGCTGTACACCCAGGTTAGAGAGCATACCCATTGCGGCAATGGCGATTCCATATAAACCGCCAAAGTAATACGCTACATACATTCCTGTGCCTAATAAAATAACTGTGAGGCCTGTTGATTTCATTCCCAAACAAAAACCTGCAATGATATTTGTGGCAGCACCTGTCGTGGATTGTTTTGCAATTTCCTTTACGGATTTGGTGCCATCTCCAGTGTAGTATTCTGTAACGATTCCAATCAACACACCACAAAACAGACCAGCAAGCATGGCAATATAAATTCCCATGCCTGTAACATAGGCATGATTTACACCAAAGAAATGAATCACAGGATAGCTAGCCAGGGTAATCAAAGCTGAAGCAATAATAAGGGCACGCATCAAGGCTTTCTGGGGATTGCCACCTTCTTTTACACGAACGCACAAGGTGCCAAGAATACTGCAAACAATTCCTGTCGCAGCCAAAACAAGAGGCAGAATCGCCAGGTCTACAGATTTCATTGCTGCACCGAGAACCACCGCACCGATGATCGATGCAACATAGGATTCACAAAGATCGGAACCTAAACCAGCTACATCTCCGACATTATCGCCAACATTATCAGCAATGGTAGCAGGGTTTCTGGGATCGTCTTCAGGAATTCCTGCTTCTACTTTGCCAACAAGGTCTGCGCCCACATCTGCTGCTTTGGTAAAAATACCGCCGCCTACACGAGCAAACAGTGCAACAGAGCTGGCACCCAAAGCATAGGATTCAACGACTCTGAAAATTTCAAACGAATCAGGAATCAAATAGCTATATACAGCGATAAGGATACTAAGACCAAACAATCCGAAGCCTACTACGGAAAGACCCATGACAGAACCGCCAGTGAAAGCGATTTTCAAGGCTGCCTGCAAACCTTTTTGCGCAGCGTTTGTCGTTCTGACATTAGCTCTTGTTGCTGTGTCCATCCCTACAACACCAGCCAGAGCCGACATGGAAGCTCCAAAGAAAAACGAAAAAGAAACATAGTGTCCCAGGCTGCTCTGCCCAAAAGCCAGAAGTATTCCAACCAGGACAAGCACAAAGGACATGACTTTGTATTCTTTTCTAATGAAAGCCCATGCGCCGCTTCGTATATCATTGGAAATTTCCACTAACGCATCAGGCCCTGGGTCTTGCTTTTTGACCCATACTGCTCTCAAAAGAGCAACAAAAACAGAAAACAAGGAAATGAACGCCACTGCATAAAGAATCGAAACGTTCATACACAATAACTCCAAATAAACCTTATTAAGAATAGCCTGTAACAAGCAGGCTAACGAATTTTTCTATAATCTAATGATTTACAAAATAAAGTGGTTCTAAAAGAATCTACAATCTAAATTTTTTTCCTGACAGAATAAAAAACAATACCTGAAAGTGCTAAAAGCCAGCAAGAAATTTCAGGAACCTGGTCTAACGATTGTATCTGAGATTGAGATAAAGCAGTGTTAAAAACAGATACTTCGTCAATTTTGCCCTGAAAATATTGGTCGAAACCAGCCTGGCGAGCACCAATCCAAAATTCATAGGTTGTAGGATAGCTGCTCTCATGCCCGATAGAGCCTGTCATAGCATAAGTATGAGCAAGTACCCCATTGCCATAGGTCTTCACGCTTGCACCATCATAGACCAGGGCAATGTGAGTCCATGTGTTCAAAGGAGCAAAAAGCCCTGTCATAGTCCAGTTCCAACTTGTTCCTCCGTGGGTTATAGCCCAGGTGATCTGACCATCAGAGCATCTAGCAATTTCATATTCCCCTTCTTTATTGATGATGATCCCACCGTAATATCCACCTCCTCCTGGCCCAGTAGGAAATATCCAGGCAGATAGAGTCATCGTCGTATCCATATCTAGGGCAGGTTGATTGCCAATTCTAAGATAGTCATTCACTCCATCAAATTGCAAAGCATTTCCTCTATAGCCACTACTCCATTGTGCTCCTACCAGGGTACCGTTATAGCCATAGATAGAAGAATCTGCTGTTTGTAAGCCTGTTCCTTCGTCCAGATGCCATAGCCCAACCAGCTCTGCCTGGGCTATAGACAAGAAGAGAAGAAATAACAGTGGGGTATAAAGTATTTTCTGATAAATTTTCATTTTCTTTCCCCCTTAAAATAAAGCCTTTTTATAAATAAATATTGTATTGACAAAATGATCCTGTGTAAAATGGGTAGTGCTATGGAAATAGCATCTACTCCATTTTGCGGTTATAGCATATTTTTTTTAAAGAGATGCTATTTGTATTTTCTTTTGGAATATATTTAATATTATTTTGCTTTTCTTTGTATCTCTTTGATAATTTTTCTTACTTTATTGGGTGTCAATGCACCATAGGTTTCTTCATTGATCATCATAACAGGTGCCAGAGAGCAACACCCTAAGCAAGCTACTGTAAATAGAGAAAACAAATGATCTTTTGTTGTATCGCCTACTTCTATACCTAAAACATCCTGGACTGTATCCACTATTCTTTTGGCACCACTTACATGGCATGCTGTGCCAACACAAATTTTGATTACATTCTTTCCCATAGGAGCAAGTCTAAACTGGCTATAAAAGGTTATCACTCCATAAATTTGGGATTCTGGTATACTGGTTACACTAGAAATATACTGGATTGCATGGCGTGGAATATAGCCAAAATGGTCTTGGGCTGATTGAAGAAAAGGAATTAGCTCCCCTTTTGCACCTTCATATCTCCATAAACGATAAGCAAATTGTTCTTTTGGTTCTACCATATTTTCTCCAAGCATGAATTAAAGCCTACAGCAAGCAAATGGCTGTAAGTATAGTTTCTATTGAGCAGAGCGCAATTCAATAATATTTTCCTGTCTAAGCCTGAGAACACCTTCCATTTGTTTCAATTTTTCCAATATTTTATCTTTTTTTGCTGTATCGCTCTTATATATTTTTACTATCAGCTTCTCTCCCTTGTTGAGACAATCGCAGGAGATTACACGATCTGTAAAAAAAAGTGTTACATATATGTTTTTTGCCAGAGCAGGCTCTATGTCTAGGAGCAGATAGCTTTTGTTCGTTTCTTTCTGTTTTTCTTCTTCCTGGAGCATCTGCTGGTATTCCTGGAGAAAGGACTCTAAGGCAAGGCCAAAAGAGAGCTTCTCTACAGGCAAAACAGATACAATATGGATTCCTTGTAAAGCTTCGATTTTTTCAAGGCTTTCTTTCATCTTTTCTTTTGTGGCTGTTTTAATCAATAGAACAATCTGAAGATCTCCCCTGACAGCTTCGCAAGACACTATATTTTCTATGCTAGATAGTTCTTCGTAGATCTCTTTGCTTTGCTCAGGAGCGGAAATCTGAATCAATACATAGGAAATAAAATCTGTATCGGATGTTGTGGCGTGCTCTGTCTTCTTAATCGTAGTTTCCTGAAGGTTCCATTCCAATAAAGTTCTTGCAACCAAATCAAAATCTAAAGGCTTTTCCATACAACCTGTCGTAGCTTTATAAGACGGCGATTTTAGTAAGCAAATATTTTTGAATTTAGGGATAAACAAGATAGGAACATCAGGGTATTTTTTTTGGAATAGCTTGCCCAGGTTCCAGCCATCTACATCAGGTAAAAATGGGTCTATGATAAAACAATGATAACCAATTCCTTTTTGGCTGGATTCCAAAAGTTCCTGGATAGCGACAATACCGCTATCATAGGCTGTGCAAGAAAAACCAAACTTGCTGAGAGCATGAACGAGATTATTTCTTGTTTCTATTTCATCATCAATAACAAAAATCCGTTTATCAGCCATTTTTTCCCTCTTTTTTAGAATTTTTTTGGGATATTTATGTCCATACTTCTCCAATATATCTTCTTTGCTAAATTTTTGCAATCACTTTTTACAATGACTATACTATTGTTTTCAAAAGTGTTTGCGATTTTTTAAAAATTTGGACACTATGCTACTCTTTTTTTAAATCCTCTATCTTCTTGCGCAGCATTTCTGTCCTGTGTCCTTTAGGAAGTTGCTCTAATAATTTTTCATAAAACTTTGCAGCTTCTTTTGGTTGCTTATTTTTTTCGTAGCAACGAGCCATATAACTCAGAGTCTGGAGATTTTCTGGCTCTATGCCAAGCGATTCCTGGAAATAAAACAAGGCTTCTGGAAAGTTTTCTGCCTGTGCATATACAACACCTAAACCTAAAGGAATCTCGATATTTTTAGGCTCTTTCTGTTTCAGCGATTCATATTCTTTGCGTACGTCTTCGACAGCATTTTTTTTTACAGCTTTGGCTCTTATCAAGCAGTATAAAGGCTGCCAGGCAGAAGGGGAGAGTTCTTTTGCTTTCTCCCATTGAGCTATAGCATCATTCCATTGCCCTAATTCTTCCAGCACCATTCCATAATCGCAAAGCACAATCGCATCCTGGTTCGATATTTTCAATGCTTTCTCATAATAGATAGCAGCATCTCTAAAATTTTCTCTCTGATGGTATTCTTTTGCTAATTTGAGCAAAATTTCATAGCTATCAGGATTCTTTTTCAATTCCTTTTCCAAAATTTCTACAGGAGATTCTGGTGCTTTCATTCTAGGCATTCCAGACTCCTGCCCATGGAAATGAGCATTGTTCTCTTTTGAAAGAGATGGGGCAATACCAGCAATAAAGCCAACAAGAGAACCTAACGTAAATCCCAAAAATAAGAAAAAAATCTCTCTTTGTTTCATACTATGCCTTTCTAGAATTTTAAAAGTACCAAACGGGAATGGAGACGCTACTATATATATTTTTTATGACTAAAGGGTTTTTATATCCATCCTAGATAATCATCTATCGTGGTTTTTGTCAATAAAAAAAACCTGGTTTTAGGCTAAAAAATCCTTGAGGCTTTAGCGGTTACGTCCATTTTAGCTAAGCTATACTTTTGCAAATTTTTTTAGTAGGTAGTGGTATTGGAAAAAAAAAGAAGTTTTATTTTGTAAAAAAAATTTTGTTTTTTAGATTGTTTTTACAACTTGCCTTTTATCTGATGCTTTGCTAAACTATATTGGACTGAAATTATAAATGTTTTTTTTGTGTTGTTGTGAAAGGCAGTTATCGCATGTATGAAGATATTATTCGCCGGATACAAGAGCTCAATCAAAAATTGATTGAACACGATGTATGTATTGGTGGTAGAGGTTACTATAAAGTTCTGGATAAAATGCCTTTTCCTGATAAAAAAAATATCTTTTTTGCCTTGTCCCTGGAAAACAAAAAGCAATATCTCATTGAATTTGCTCCCCAGGATCTGAACCCTATAGATATGCAAAAATATCTCAGGCGTGCTCTTTTTCTCATGGTACTAGACCAGGATAAAGGTGTTATGAGCGCAAAAGATTTTTCTATAGATCCTGCCAGATGTTTTATTATTACAGATTGGGTAGAAGGTAAAAATTTACAATCCTTGATGAAGCATATACGATTTCAATTACCAGAAATTCTCTGGATTATGTCGGATTTGACATATTCGCTGGAACATCTTTCTGAATTTGGTTTTGTGCATCGGAATATTAACCCACAAAATATTACCATCCAGGCCAAAACAGGACGTTCTTATTTGGGAGGGGTAGAATATGTCACACTGTCTGATTTTGTTCATACAAGGCTAGAAGTCAACAACCACTATGCATCTCCTGAGCTGGTAAGATCTCTTCTATTGCCTGATAATAATGAACCATTAACACCATGGAGCGATATATATAGCCTGGGCGCACTTTTTTTCCATCTTGTAACAGGTGAACCGCCTTTTGCATCGAATCGTAATATAGAAAAATGGTGCAAAAGTCCCAATATACCAAAAATAAAAAGCGATTTTCTGACCAGAAGAGAAAGAAAATATTGCCAGGAATTAGTAGATAATACAATGCATCCTAAATTTCTGAAACGTTGGACACCTAACCGTATCAGGCGTTATATTATGGCATTCTTGGGAGAAAGTATAAAAATAGAAGATATGGTAAGATTTTTATAAAATCGATTCTTGTCAATTTTATACTATATGCAGGCATTGACAAAACGATTTTTTTATTATATAATTTTATGCTTTTATGGTTTATAACAGCAGAAAGGCAAACTGGTGAGTTCATTTTTATCTCAAGAAGTGATAGAAGAAGTCCGTCAGGCTGCGGATATTGTTACAGTAGTCTCAGAACATCTTACACTCAAGAGGATAGGAACAAACTACCAGGCAATATGTCCCTTTCATTCGGAAAAAACTCCTTCTTTTTCTGTGAATGCACAAAAGCAAATATTCAAATGTTTTGGATGCGGTAAAGCAGGGAATGTCTTCCATTTTTTGATGGCAATAGAAAACATCTCTTTTCCTGATGCAGTAAGGAATTTAGCACGCAGATTCGGAATTTTTTTAAGAGAAGATAGTGCTAGCGTTGATAAAGATAGAGAAGAGCAAAAAACTCTTTGGGAACTGATGGAATGGACTACCAATTTTTATCAAAAACAGCTCAGTCTCTATCCGCAAGGCTTAGAATATTTGAAAAACCGATTCCTTTCTCCTGCCATAATGGAACAATTTCGGCTAGGTATGGCACCTGTCGGATGGGGAATCTTGATGGAATCTGCAAAAAAATCTGGTTTTTCTGAAGAAGCACTGGAAAAAACAGGTTTAATCATAAAAAGTACAAAAAATCAGGAAAAATATTATGATCGATTTCGTAATCGTGTTGTATTTCCTATAGGGAATATGGATGGAAAAACCATAGCTTTTGGTGCAAGATCGCTTTCACCCGAAGACCAACCAAAATATCTGAATTCCCCAGAAACTTTGCTTTTTTCCAAAAGTAAAACTCTCTATGGCTGGAATTTTGCCAAAAATAGCATTTTGGAAAAAAAGAGCCTTATCATTATGGAGGGATATACAGATGTCTTGATGGCTCATCAGTATGGTTTTACAACGGCAGTTGCTACCCTGGGGACAGCACTTACCGAAGAGCATACAAAGATTATCAAGCGTTATGCAGGCTCCGTTATCTTGCTTTTTGATGGAGACAATGCAGGCCGCAAAGCCGCAGACAGATCTATACATTTTTTTGTAAAAGAAGGAATTAACGTCCATATTGTTGTTTTGCCAGATGACCTTGATCCTTGTGATTTTTTAATCCAGCGCGGAAAAGATGCATTCCAGGAAAGAATTGAAAAAGCAGAAGATTTTTGGGATTTTCAAATCCGAAGCATTGCTTCCCACCATGATTTAAAAAATACCTCTGGAAAAAGATATGCTATCCAGGAAGTAGCGAAGACTATTTCTTTGATACCTGATGCAGTTAGCAGGCGGCTTGTATTGAACCGTGTAGGAGAAATTTTTAAAATCCCTCCAGAGATTTTGGATTCTCAGATTACTTCTTTAGAGAAAAAAAACACTGGCAATTTCTCCCAGACAGAACAAATTAAAGAAAAATTACAAGCTGAAGATGAAAAATTTTTGATTTGGTCCATGCTCCATTACCCTGAAAAAATAGAGCAAATTTCTTTTTGTTATCCAGTTAGCGAGTTTAAAGATACTAACTGGAAAGAAGTAGCGAATAAAATACACGAATATTGGTTAGACTATAATACAGTCAACCTGGCTTCTCTCTTAAGCAGAATTGATTCTTCCATAGCTCCCCATCTGGTTCATTTATATCATGCTAATTATGGTATTTTGGAAAATAATATTCTGGAAGAAAGATTGAATCTCGTCTTTAAAGGGTTAGAAAAAGCAAAATATCTGAGAGAATTAGCTAAGCTCAGACAGACGCTATGTAATATTCATCCTGTTCAACAGGAAGCAAAGAGTCAGATTTTGCATAATGCAAGGCAGTTGTGCAGAACACACGTTGCTTCCCAACATATATCTGGGGATAAGGATTAAAATAAACAGAATCAATCTGCTCATAATGAATTGCAAATTGATCGAGTAGAAGGAGTATGTCTCTATGGATAAACTCGATTCTGACCTGAAACAAGTGTTAGAAAATGCGAAGCAAAAGGGTTTTATCACCTATGATGAATTCCATGATTTAATGCCAGAGGAAGATCCCGAAAAAATAGACGATATTCTGATGACTCTGGATGAACAAGGAATTGAATTGGTGGATTCAGACCCTAATGATCACAATGCCAACAAACCACCTGATGATATTCTTGATGAAGAACTTGTAGAAGAAATTGCATCGGAAAGGATTGATGATCCTGTCCGTATGTATTTAACGCAAATGGGAGAAATCCCACTTCTTTCTCGTGAAGAAGAAATCAAGCTAGCCAAAAAAATAGAATTGACACGAAAACGTTTTCGTAAAAAAGTACTGGAATCAGAACTCTCTCTTCAAGCATCCTTAAAAATTTTAAAAGAAGTGCAGAATGGAGAGCTTGCTTTTGATCGTACTTTGAGAGGAAATAATACATTAGAAATAAAAAAAACCGACCTGGAATACCGCCTGAATGAAAATATAAAAACTTTAGAAGATATTTTAAAAGTCAACACAGAAAATTTTGAAAAGTACCTGAAGACAGAGTCTGGCTCGAAGGAAAGAAGTGCTTTTGCCAAAAAAATCAGGGCAAGAAGAAAAAAAGGCGTTCTGTTGCTCGAAGAACTAGGCCTCCAGACTAAAAAAATTCGCCCTATGATGCAGGAATTGCAAAAAATTTCCCTAAAAATGCAAAATTGTATTAAAGAATTAGAAGAAATCCAAAATAATTCTGAGATGGTTTCCCGTATAAGCAAGCTGCAAAAAGAGATGGATAGCTTGATATTTAAAGCTAGAGAGAGTCCAGAGCGATTGTTCAAAAGGGTCAAACAAATCGAGCTGCGTTATGAAGAATATGAAAACTCGAAAAGAAAACTTTCCAGCGGTAATTTGCGCCTTGTGGTATCTATTGCAAAAAAATATCGCAATCGTGGTCTGACCTTTCTGGATCTTATACAAGAAGGGAATACAGGCCTCATGAAGGCTGTAGAAAAGTATGAATATAGAAGAGGATTTAAATTTTCTACCTATGCCACATGGTGGATAAGACAGGCAATCACGCGTTCTATTGCTGAGCAGGCAAGAACAATTCGCATACCTGTTCATATGATAGAAACGATGAGCAAACTAAGAAATGTATCTAAAAAACTAGTGCAAAAGAAAGGGCGAGAACCAACAATCGAAGAAATCTCCAAAGAAACCAACATCTCTGTAGACGAGACCAAAAGGGTCATGAAGATCGCCAAGCTTCCTATTTCGTTGGATCGCCCTATTGGAGACAGCGATGATTCTTATTTTGGAGATTTTATAGAAGACGAAGGAGCGGAATCCCCTGTAACTGTAGCAACTCACGAAATGTTGAAGGACAAAATCGAAAAAGTCTTACAAACATTGACTTATAGAGAACGTGAGATTATCAAACTACGCTATGGTATAGGCGATGGCTATACCTATACTCTGGAAGAAGTAGGTAAGCTATTCAATGTAACGCGTGAAAGAGTAAGACAAATCGAAGCTAAAGCTGTCAGGAAATTACAACATCCTGTTCGTTCCAGAAAATTGGAAGGTTTTTTGGAAAGTGCTGGCAACTATTAGTTTCAAGGATAAGCAGGCTTTATGCCTGCTTTTTTTATGATATGAGGTGATTCGTGAAACTTTTAGATGATTTATTTGCTTTGCAAGAAATTGATAAAGAAATAGCACAACTGCGTTCTTCTCAACAGCGATTACCCCAGAAGCTCCAACGGAAAAAGAAAGAAGTACAGGATAGCAAAAAAAAATTAAATGATATTGAAGAAGAAATTAAGAAGAAAAAAGTTTTGATTAAAGAACAAGAAAGCCTCTTGCTGACATGCGAGAGCAATATTTCCAAAAAACAAAGCCAGCTCAATTCTATCAAGAGCAATCGCGAGTATAGTAGCCTTTTAGAAGAAATTAAGACCTTTAAGCAAGAAAAAGCAAACCTGGAAGACAATGCTCTAGGAAGCATGGAAGACCTGGAAAAACTCAAAGCAAAGTATGAAGAAGAGAAAATAAGCGTACAAAAAGTAGAATCCGAATATCAAGAATTCCAGAAAGAGGTAGAACAAGATTTAGCCCAGGTAGACGCAGAGATGGCAGAAGTGCAAAAAAAACGCAAGGAGCAAAGGTCCATAGTAGAACAACAAGATAGACAAACTCTCCTGACTTACGAAAGAGTACTGTCTGTGAATGGAAAAGATGGTATGAGTGCTGTAGACGAAGGGTCTTGTGGCTATTGCCGTAGCCAATTGATTCCCAATGAAATTGTAGGCTTAAAATCGGGCAATATCATCTTTTGCAAAGAATGTGGCAGGCTCATGTATTTTATAGATATGATTTCAAACATTAGCTATTAGCTAATAGTAATGATAGATAGATCAAAACGTAAATTTGACGTTTGTGTAAAAAGTCCTGATAGATCTTTTTCGTTATCATTATCATTATCGTTCTCTTTATCTAAATCCTTTATAATTAACAGGATGCTTTTCGATAACGATAACGAGAAAGATAACGATAACGACTATTAAAAGACTTTTTACACAAGCCTCAAATTTTTTATTTTTTATCTTTCAAAGAGAATACAGCAAATTTAAAGTTGAAGGAGTACAGATGAGTGTGCCACGTTGCCTATAAGTAAATCAACTGCGATAAATAAAGAAAAGCA
>CALKWO010000231.1 GCA_938003875.1 uncultured bacterium | reverse complement strand
TCTCTTAGGCTTATTTCTAGGCTTTTATCGTTTAATTTTTACTCCGAAATCTTGGAGGAACAGGAACGATAGCCTATTATAGTATAATGGGTTACCCAAAATGCATATTTTTTTTAAACTATGTAAAGAGTAAGTATTACTTCTATCCGTTTAAAATACTTTTTTTCTTCCTAGAAGCTGCGGAACGTAGGATCATTTGCCTGGAAAAGGATTTTTCATGGAAATACCCAAATTGCTAGAAATGCTTTTTCTGCTAGAAAAAGAAAAAGAAAAAAATACCATAGAAGAGAAACTTCTGAAATTAAAAGATAGAAAAGGGGATGCTCTTTTTATTAGAAGCGAAAAAGATTTTGGACAAAATTTGCTTCTAAGATATACCCTTTCTAAAAGTGAAATCCCTTGCTATTATGGCAGGGGGCTAAACCAGCCGCTATTCTCTCCTTATAGCCTGTTTGTACATGAGTTTTCAGAGTTTTTTCAGAAATTTAGCCAAAAAAGCGAACAAAAAATTTCTCAGGCCTTTGATGGATTGGAACATTTTTTATATAAAGGCTCAACGGGAAAAATCACAAGGCGATTCACCCAGAAAAAGGGGAAATCCATCCAGGCAGAGGGGATTGAGAATTCATTGTTTATAGAGTTCGCCCAATTTTTAGAAGAAAAGCTTCCCTGTGTTCTTTACCTTGAAGATATACAGAATGCAGATCTGGCGACTCTAAAGCTTTTAATTTATTTATTGGATGCTTTTTCTGGCAAGCCCATTCTTTTTCTTTTTACTGGATGTCCTGAAATGTTGGACAATCCTGAATTGCCTTTAGAGCTTCGTGGGCCTAACGTTCCTGCCATTATGCAAATCCAGGCACTGCAAAGAAGTGTAAGGCCGAAAATCTCAGGGAGAGATCCAAGACAAATGCTTCAGGAAATCGCACAACGGATGGAAATCCTGGATTTTCTTCCCATAGATGAAAAAAATTGCATCAATATCATTAAGAAGCTTCTAAACTTGCGGTTTTCAGATCGGCTTTTGAATCGTTTATTAGAGCTTACCCAGGGAAATCTTTTTTCTTTATGCCAGACGATTTTATACCTTTCTCAAAATATTTTGTTTCATAATGGGAAAAAATGGGAATTGAAATATGCAGAAGAAGAGATTGTTTTACCTGTGTATCTGGAAGAAATGCTAAAGCAGAATCTGGAAGACATCCCCGCCGATTGCTGGAAAGCATTGCAATATGCTGCTTGTTTTATAGGCCCTTTATCCTGGGATCTATGGCAAAGTACTTTGGACTACAGTGAAGAAAAATGGCAGGAGATATTGCAGCAATCTATACAAAAAGGTATTCTACAGCAATATCCTGATAAAAACACCCTGGTTTTTTCTAATGAAAAACAAAGAGAAGCCATATTAAGAGAAATCCCCCTTGCTGATAAACAGGAGATTCATGCAAACTGGGCAATATGCCTTCAGGATAGAAAGCTACCATCCTATTTTTCTCTTCACTATCTTAAAAATAGTACAGAACCACAAGATTCATTAAATTCTTTCCTTCAGGCAGGCTGGAATGCGGAACTATCAGGCTGCTACGAGGAATCCTATGAATTTTACAGAGAAGCGGCAAAGTCCTTTCCTGAATTACGAGATATGCTGGAAGAAGAAAAGAAAGGCATAGTGGAAGTCTTTCATCCCACACCACAGAATCCAGAAAATACCAAAAAGCTTTCTTTTCAAAAAATCCAGGCAAGCCTTTCGCTTTTTATTCAATCCAATATCAACAAAAGGAAAAAGCAAACCATTGAGGGAATCAAAGAAAGCCTATATCGTATTATCTCCTTATATCGTATGGTTGCCCTGGATGAAGCGGAGGCTATCTTTAATAAAGAAATGCAAAACATTGTCAGAAAGATGGTCTATTTCTATTCTCCTCACACTTTTTTCCCCTTGTTTGGGCCTTTGGTGCTCTATCTTCTCAAGGTTTGTCAATGGAACAAAAAGGCTTATCCTAGAGAAGATATCCTTTTCTTTTTTCATCTTGTTACACTGGATATTCTTCCCAGAAAAGACTATCAAAACCAAATTTTTTTCTACCAAGAGTTGCAAAAAGCATCCTTAATCGCCAATGTAGAATCCAAGCTATATGCGCTATACGAAAAAAAAGCCCATCGCATGAGAGAAAACCACCTTCTTGCTTCCATCAACTATTTGAGAGCATCTCATTATGCAAGGCAGTCTAAAGAATATTTCCACGCAGCACGGATATTGCATAGCAATATACAATATATCAACCAAAATCTGGAAATTCCTGGCATGAAACAGATAGAAATAGAATCGCTCAGGAGGCTTGGAATGGTTTACGAGAAATCGGCAAAAGAAGAATCACAAGAAGAGAAAAAAAACTTGCAGGCTAATCAATCTATCGCAGCCTATAGGGATTGTGTCTATATGATATGGAGAAAGAGAGATGCAAGCTGGCTTGCGCAAAGCATCATAGAACATGCCTTGGAATTATGCGAAGCGTATTCCTTTGAAAACGACATTATACTAGATTTACAAAAAACAGCCAGATCAAAGCAGGCCATTCTCTCAGAGCAGGAATACACTGGTAAAATCTTAGTGCTGGCAGGCAGAGAAGAAATTGGTGCTGTAGAAATTTTAGAAGAGCAGATCTTGCAGGAAGGCTTTTGGCCAGAAATTATACAAGGGAGCTATGATCTATCCTTTGATAATCTGCCTCAAGGATATAGTGCGCTTGTGTTGCTAAGTACCTATAACTCTCCTGACTTCAAGGATGCCTGGAAAGTTCTCCCTGCTATAGTAGCACTTGGTAAAAGATATTCTGGATATTTTATCTATGAAAACCCACAATGTCCATGCTTCCTTCTTTTAGGGAAAGATCCCTTCGATGTATTCCATACAGCAATAGAATTCAGCAGAGAAAAAACTATGAATGCCTATTTATAGGCCATAATATGCTTTGATTTTTAGCCACTATAAAGGCATCGGTCCAAAATGAAGTAGGGTTCGATTGACAATTTAATCATCATAATCGATTCGTTATCTTTATCCTTATCGTTATCTTTATCAAGAGAAACACAAATAAATGCTGTTATTTCGATAATGAGAATGATAAAGATAACGATAACGAATCATACAAAATTTGTCAAACGGACTTTTATCTGAATCTATAGGCTTCTATCGTTTTTTGGACCGATGCCCACTATAAACAAGAGAGAATGAAGGCATGACAGCCTGCATTTTTTTACAGACAAGAAACGGGCGTAACCGCGAATGGACACGAATAAACACGAATTTTTATTGGAAGAAAAATCTCTTAAATTATTGGTGTTAAGTTTTAAAATTTTGTCTTGCAATAGATTGTAGCCTCAGGGTTGCGCCGAAAAAGTCGTGTTTGCTAAAAAGTCTAACGCCAGCGCAATCCCTGCGTCTTTGATGGATAGCATCTAAATGGATCGAGAGATTTTTGTAGCGTCACCTTTTACAAAGAATCGTTGCTATCTCAAAGGGCCTAAGGGAAAGGAGGATCGTTTTTTTTTCTATCTTTTGCTCTGTGTTTTTATTCCACTGTTCATGCAAATCTGTAGTGCAGTATTTTTCTATCTTGAATTTTGTTTTCAAAGCAGCGATCTGCCTTTCCCCAGAAATATTGTGAATTCTCAAAACAATGCCTTGTTTATTCCATGGTCTGCATGAATCCAGAGCAACATTAGGGTTTTCCATTGTAAGAAAGTCTTGAAAGCGGGGTGTATTTCCCTGTTTTTTCCAGTAGGCAAGATAGGGCATTTCCTGCGTCCAGGGCGGACAGGAAAACGATAGAGCTTGTTGTCTGACTTCTTCTGGGGTGAAAAATCCTATTCCCCAGGCAATATGATGAGTAAAAGCCCTCAGGCATTGTGCCTCTGGGGTAGGGATTTCAGGTCCTGCCTGGCATTGACGAATGCTGCCTCCATAGACAGACAGGCTGCCGACCGAGCGGTGGAGTGTGATGGCAAAGTAGCTTGAATCCATGCGATGTAGCAGCGATATTTCAGGATTTCCTCTATTGGCAAGCCATACACGCATATCGTTGTTTTCTGCATAGACAAAGTCCCCCTGGTGGAATGTATCATAGGGAATCTCGCCAGGGTAGGGCCTTTTGATAGGCTCGCGAAAAGGAGGTATTGCTCGGTCTGCAATGCGGAAGTGTCCATCTGCCCTCAAAGATTCTGTTTTAAAGCCGATGGGAAATATGGCTCTCAGACGGCATTGTGAAAGATTATTTTGGTATTCGATTTGGTATTCTATCCCTTCGCATTCTGCAATAGAGAGGGAAACTTCAATGCTCAGAATATCGGATTTTTCTGGTATATAAAGAGAATATATAGCCAGGATGGTTTCGGATCTATAGGGATGCCAATGTATGCTTTTTAGTTGAGCCTCTACGGGTTTGCTTCCAGGCACAGGGCTAAACGAATAGGTATCTCCTTTGTCTGCCTCATATTCCAGGCCAATGGGGTTTGTCCATTTTTGTCTGGATACTTTGTCCACAACATGAAGGGTACTTTCTTCTGCCAGAATCAGGAAGCGGTTGTTTTCCAGAAAAATATTTTCTGTTTTTTGCTTTGTCATTGCTTTTTTGGGGGTTTCTTCTATACGCACTATGTCATAGGAGAGACCTGGCATTTCTACATCCAGAGCAACATGGTAACGTCTGCCCCAGGTCGTTTCCAAAAAAGCCGACCGAGCTACTCTCTCTTCGGAAAATTCTACAAGAACAGGGAAACTGCTCCCTTTGCCTGAAATACTGATCAATTCTTTTTCCTCTGTTGCCTTGGCCCATTCTCCTCCTGGATTAGGAAACAAAACAGGAATACGAACCCTGGTCTTTATAGAAAAAGGATGAGGGTTAAAGAGAAATACATCAGAGTGCAAACTTTCTGCACTGCCTGTTTCCTGGAGGCCTGATTTGATGAGAGATTCCAGACTTTCTGTAATAATGGCCTTCCCTATCTCGATGACTTCATCAAAACGGACCTCATCTTCCCGATGAACAATATCCACGCTACATCCGCAGATATTGTCATGGGCATGACTGCGTAAAAGCAATTTCCAGGCTTCTGAGAGGAAGGAATCCATTTCTGCCAATGGCAGAAACTGAGCAAAACAGGCAAGAAGTGGCTCTACAATTCTCAGGAGAAGATTTTCTGCATAGCGATTTTTCTGTTTTAAATACATACGTGTGGAATAAACGCTCAGAAGAATAGGATGATGATAGTTACCTGTTAAATCTCCTTCTATATCCTCGTGTTTTATCCTTTCAGACTGCAAGGCCTCAAGAAAATCAGAAAGCTTTCCCTGGATTAGAGTCAAATCCGTTTCCTCTGAGTTGATTGCTTCCAGGATTTCTGGGAGTTCAGGCTGAAAAGGCATGTGATCGCAACCATTAGGAAGAAGGATTGTTTTTTCTTTTTGCAGAGGAGATAAAAGCGACAGAGCCTCCGCGATGCGTTTCCTGGCTTCGGAAACCAGGGGTTCATGACCATCAAAACGCCCAAAGACAGCAGGATGTCCTAAAGCACCACAGGGCAGGTATCCATCTCGCATATATACAGCCAAAACCGAACTACCATCAGGTGCTTTCCAATGGAAAACAGAGCCAGTTTCTTCTATGAAATGATCCGCTCCGCGCATAAACAAGAACGAGGGAATTCCAAAGCCTTGGAGAATTTGAGGAAGTTGCGCAAAGTGCCCAAAAGGATCAGGAACATAGCCTATCTTCATGGGTTCGCCAAAAATATGCGATATCTTGTGTCCCATCTGGAGATTTCTCACAATAGATTCGCCACAAGGTAAAAAAAGATCGGGAAGTGTATACCATGGCCCAATGGAAAGCCTGCCTGCCCTGACCAGAGAGGCGATTCTCTTTTTGTTTTGTGGACGAAGTGCCAGGTAATCTTCCAGAATCACGGTCTGTCCATCGAGCATAAACGACTGGTAACGAGGATTTTTTTCCAGCATATCCAGGAGGTCGTCTACCATACGTACCAACCTCATGCGGTAGCTCTGGAATGGTAGATACCACGCCCTGTCCCAGTGTGTATGAGAGACTATGAAGCCAAGAGTTTTTTTTTCTTTTGTCACAGCCTGCCTCCGCGAAAGATCAATTCTTGTCTGAGCTTTTTTCCATCCAGTTCCCTGGGAGAAATATGCTCTTGAAGAGATAGGGAGGCAGCCAGCCCCGCAGCTTCTCCCATAGCACGACAATTTGGTTGGATTCTTGCAGAACCTTGCGCCTCAAAGGAAGCAGACAGGCAACGGCCTGCCACTAGCAGATTTTCTACCTTTTTAGGAACCAGGCAGCGATAGGGAATCTCATAAAAAGAACCTGGGGAAAGCTTCGTAAGCTGTCCGCCTTCTTCACCAGGATTGCGATGTATATCAATGGGATAATTAGAACGGGCAATAGCGTCTTCAAATTTTTTCCCTGTAAGCACATCCTCTGCTGTAAGATAGTACTCTCCAAGAATTCTTCTGCTTTCACGAACCCCTACCATAGGGGCGGATAAAGCTAGATAGGCACGAGAAAAGCCAGGAATATATCGCCTGCAAAATTCGGTATATCTTCTAATTGCCTGTCTTCCTGTCCGTTGGGCATCGCTTAGATGCTGGGGGTTCGTACCATCGATATTTTCTGAAATTCTGGGGCAATTGAACGCCACTTCTCCTGGCCTGCCAGGCATGGTAAAGACTTGAAAATAGTTTCCATCGCTCTGGCGCAGAATTCCATCCTGCACTGCTTTTTGGAAAAAAGGTTCCAGGGGCCATTCTCTGCCCCAGACCATAGCTGTATGGATCAAAGGCACATGCTCTGTCTCCGTACTACGCAAAACATCGCATGGGCCTAAAGCTTCCAGAAAAGAAGCAAATTTATCCAGATCCACTCCTCCCAGATGGAAGCGCACAGAAAAAGGCTGGTTTTGCTTTGTCCGAGCATCTCCCGATTCAAAGGGAACGCCTGCTTTAAAGGCCACATCGCCATCTCCTGTTGCATCAATGATACGCTCTGCTAAAATTGCCTGGCAACCTGATTTCAGATGAGCTAGAACCCCCAGAATCTTTGATCCTTCCATGATGACATCCTCAAAGCTGCTAAAAAACAGCACAGAAACTCCTGCTTCGAAAGCCATGTCATCCAGCAAAAATTTCAAAGCTTCTGGATTGAACCATCCAGGATTTCCATCCTTCCAGATGTCTGCGTCTCTTGTAGATGCCAGACGCTGCTGAATTTCCAGATCGATTCCGCCATTGAGTGGCTCATGAGCGATAAGGTTGGGCATTTGAGGTGTTACTAGTGCGCCTGTTTGCGATCCTCCTAGAAAACCAAGTTCTTCCAGAACCAGGGTGCTGGTTTTTTCTCGGCCTGCTGCAATGGCTGCTATAGCCCCCGCAGTACCACCTCCAACAACAAGAACATCTACTTTACGAAAAATACGAATTCCAGACATATACATCCTTTAAAGTCTTTTCTGTATGCCTTGTTATATACAGCCCAAACCTGCGTTACAAAACATCTATTTTTTTACACCATCCAACATAACAGAAATTTTCTGGAAGGCCTTATTTTTTTTTCCTTTTTGATATTTTCATTTTTTCATTATCTTTTATGGGATTAGAATTTTTTTGGATTTTTTCTTTTGTTTTTATCTTTTCTTTTTTTGTGCCTATTTTTAATTCTTTTGAATCTTTTTTGCTTTTTTGAACCATTTTTTCTTCATTTTCCTCTTGTAGAGAGGGATCTTTCTGGACTCTGTTGCAAATTTTACAAAGAGGGCAGTTTAAACAGTCATAGCTTTTGGCAAGACATTGTGTTTCACCATGGATGAACAAGAGAATTTTAAGATGTGCAAATTTTTCTAACCCGATTTCTTTGATAAAGTTTTTTTTCAGGGCTGTTTGGTTGCTATTTTCGTCCCATAGGCTTAATCTTTTTCCTATTCTAAAAAAGGAAGAAGCTAAGGGGGAGTCTTCTTGAAAATAAAGATAACAAATGAATTTTAAGAGAAATTCTTGTCCTAGCCCAGGAATTTGCTGAGCTAATTTTTGGATTTCGCTAAAATCTTTTTCCCATAGTGCCTCTAAGTCTATTTTATTATAAAGCATAAAGATTTGCTGAAGCACATCTTTGATTTTATGAGCTTTTTCGCTAACTTGTGATTTTAAGAAAGGTTGCAAAACTTGTTGAATTTCTCTCAGGTGGCTTACTCGGATTTCATTCCAGTCAACAAATTCTTTTAGAATTGACTGATAGGCTTTTTCTATGTCTTCCTGTTTTTCTTGAGTTGATAAAAAATGGATTATAATCTGGTCAACAATAGGAATTTTGATATTTGGCTTTTGAGGTGTTCCGTACTTTTTTTCCAGGGATTGAATTATCTTCAAAAGCGTTTCTGCTTTTATACCCATCCGCTTCTCCATAGAATTTTTTGGGATTAGTAAAATTAAAATTTGACAATATATGAGATTTAGAAATTGTAATAATCAGTTGTGCAAAACAGTTTGTTTGAGAAATGCTGTATTGGGAGGAATAGAAATAGAAAACCAGAGAAATTTCTTATTTCTGTTCTGGTCAAAATCATTTTGACTAATACAAAAATTTTTTATTTCTCTGGTTTTTTCGTCAATGCTTTAAGAATGGAAGAGCTATTTTTTATTTACTCTTACGCCTGCTTTTTTAAGAAGCAAACCTGTTTTGTGGGTTGGCAATGCTCCTACAGAAATCCAATATTCTGCTCGCTGGATATCAACGTGCAATTGCTTATCAGCTTGTTGGTTTCTGGGATCATACCATCCTAACATTTCTAAACATTTACCATTACGAGGACAACGAGATTCATAAGCACCAATACGATAAAATGGGCTATTTTTTTTGCCAATCAGATTCATTCTGATTCGAACTGCCATTAGGATCTCCTTTTTTTATTTTTTTGAGCTGAGGAATGTTGAGGTTGTAAAAATTCACCAATACCAGGTATTTTCCCTAGCATATTTCCTAGCATACCTCCCATTCTTCCAGAGCTAAGATTACGCATCATATTACGCATCTCTCTAAATTGTTTTAAGAGATGATTTACTTGTTCAATACTTGTTCCACTACCTTTTGCTACACGAATTCTTCTTCTTCCATCGAGAATATCAGGATCTTCTCTTTCTGCTATTGTCATAGAGGATATAATTGCTTCAACTTTTGCAAATTCTTTATCCTGAACAGGCATATTTTGAAATTGTGCTCCTAATCCTCCAGGCAGCATTCCTAAAAGGTCCTGAATATTCCCCATTTTTTTTATCATTTGAAACTGGTTTAAAAAATCTTGCAGAGTAAAGGATGCTTCCAGAAATTTTTGTTGCATTTCCATCGCATCTTCTTCATTGATGACAGCTTGTGCCTTTTCTACAAGACTGACAACATCCCCCATTCCTAATATGCGAGATGCCATTCTTTCAGGATGAAATTCTTCCAGGCGGTCTAATTTTTCTCCTATGCCTATAAACTTAACCGGTTTACCTGTAACAGCCTTGATGGATAAAGCCGCTCCGCCTCTTGAATCTCCATCTAGTTTAGTCAGAATTACTCCGTCTATGTCTAAACGAGCATTGAATTCCTGGGCTGAATTTACTGCATCCTGTCCTGTCATTGCATCAGTCACTAAAAAGATGTTGTCTGGTTTGACCAATGACTTTATAGCACTGACTTCTTTCATGAGTTCTTCATCTATATGAAGACGGCCTGCAGTATCCAAAATAATAAGATTATAGCCCTTTTCTTTTGCATGTCGAACCGCTTCCTGACAAATTTTAGGTGGTGTAAGTGCTGGATTGGAAAAAACAGGTATTTCCAGGCTTTGTCCAAGAATGGTCAACTGCTCGATTGCGGCAGGTCGTTGGATATCCGCTGCGACCAGCAATGGCTTAAAAGACTGCTTTTCTCTTAGATAGCGGGCAAACTTAGCACAAGTAGTGGTCTTCCCGCTTCCTTGCAAACCAACCATCATAATGATTGTCATAGAGCTATCTGCAGATCGGATAGTATGGTCGACAGGCCCCATGAGATCTTTTAATTCATCAAAAACAATCTTTACGATTTGTTGAGCAGGAGAAATGCTTTTGAGAACTTCTATTCCAATTGCTTTGGCTTTTATTTTATCAATAAAATCTTTAGCTACTTTATAGTTTACATCAGCATCTAAAAGAGCAGTTCGGATTTCTTGAAGACCCTGCTCAATATTTTTCTCTGTAAGATGGGCAGGGGAAAAAAGCTTTCTTGAAATATCTTGAAATTTTTTGGAAATTGTTTCAAACATGGAAAACTATTCAAAAAAGGTTTATGTTTTTTTGTTTGCACAATAGTAAAGTATTCTATTCGTTTTTCAAGAAAAATTTTGAAATTTTCTTGAATTTTTTATAAAATCAATAAAATCAAATTGTTATAACTAAAATTTTCCAATCAACACAATGCTGAGATCGTCTCGAATCTCACAGTGTTGTTTGAGCCAGACCAGAAAATTATCCAGGAAAAATTCCCAGGGTTGGTTTTGTTGTATCTGGTATTGAATAAATTCTTGGGTTCTGTCGTATTCTAATAAGGCACCATCAACCATCTCTGCTTCTGTGACACCATCTGTGAACATAATAAGCATGTCATTTTTTTCAAATTTTAGAACATCTATATATGTCTTAAAGTGCCCTGATGTGAATAAGCCTGTTGGCGTAGATGGTGTATCCAGGGATATGAGTTCATTGTCTTTTGCATTATAGTATAATGGAGGCACAGAATTTCCAGCAATACATAATTCTATTCCGTTGCTTGTTACTTTGAGTATATCCACCAGGGCATAGAGATTATGAGTACGTCTTTTGGCCTTAAATAGATTGGTGTTGATAGATTGAGCAATTCCTTCTACATTTTCTTGTCTTTCTGCCAGAATTCTAAACATTCCCGATATTTGGCTCGCCATCAATGCAGCGGCTGCACCATGTCCGCTTACATCACCCAAACAAAAATATAACGAATTTCCTTCTCGATGATAGAGGAAAAAATCACCCGAAAGATCGTTTATCGCCATATATTTAAACCATACGCCAATTTGAAGATCTTCAAAGATGACTTTAGGCGGAATGAGGGTTTTTTGCAATTGGGCTGCATCTAACAATTCTTTTTTGTGATTGGCAAGATTTTTATAGAAATCGAATTTTCGTTCTCGTACCTGGCTTTCAGAATTTATTTCTTTATCATCTGTTCCGCTAAAGTAATAAAGGATTTGGCTTCCAATAATTATTATTGCTTCTTGTAATAGAAGCGTGGATTCTCCTGGCTTGAGAATTTTTTGTTCCAGAGCAATTTTACCTTCAAAAGATATACTTTGAGAACTCCGTTTTTCTATAAAAACATCATTTTTCCCAATATTTTTGAGTATAAACCCTAAGGGAATCCTTTTTAGTTCCAGATGTTGCCTGGAAATATAGTCATCAACAATACACATATCACAAGATACAGAACGACCAATATAAATTATCTCTTTTTCTAGAGCAAGAACTTCTCCGCTAGAGGGAGAAATCAATCTTGGGGACACCTGTACGGGATGTTCTACTGGCATATTGGAATCCCACATCAGTGTCATCTCTGGCTCACTGGCATAGTCTAAAGATGCTTCAGATTCTCTCAAGGTATCCAAAGTATTTTTCTTTGCTGCATCCAGAGAGGATTTTTTTAAGCTACGAAGCTTTTTAGAGTCACTGGAAGAGGATTTTTCTTGAGCATTTTTTTCATCTAAAATTTTAGAATCGCTTAGTGCACTTCTGCCTTTTGTCAATTTTTCTTCTTGGCGGACAGGAGGCTTTAGCTGTGGTATTTTGATTCCAGAAATTTTAGAATCGCTTATACTATTTTTTTCCTTGGAGCTTTTTTCTACTAAATTTTGTAATGTTTCTCTCCAGGATGTTTTGTATTCTGCTATTTTTTCTTCCTGTTTTTCTATAGGAGGGTATGTGCTGGATGGCTTATCCCATTCCTGTATTTCTTCTTCCTCTATTTCTTCTGAAGTAAGATATTCTCTTGAAGCTTCTTCAGCAATAAGGGAAGAATCCTCTTCCCCTATACTATCTGCTTGTAATGTTATCTTTTGACTCGCTTTTTTCGTATCTTTAGGGACAGTTGCAGCCTGGTCTACTATGGGCAAAATATTTTTTTCCGCTTGCTGCATCAATGTTTCTAATGTTTCTTTCCAGTTAGTGATAAGGTTCTTAGAATCTTCTGGAGTAAATTCCATCTTTTCTGCTTGTTGAGCCTGATCCATAATACAATGTAGTGCTTGTTTCCATGTATTGATTAAGTCTTTAGGCGTATTTGGGGATAATTCTGCATCTGTTGCTTGCTGAGAAGGTGCTTCATTTGTATCTCTGTTTTCTGGTTTTTTTTCTGTTGAAATCGGTGTTATTGCGTCTTCATTATCTCCAATAGATTTAGGAGTTTCATTCGAGAGTGTAGAATTTAATTTTTTCCCTTCTTCTGTTTCTATTAAATTTTGCTTCAAATCTTCTATAGGATTTTGTTGAGATATTTCTTGGTGTAATTCCTGTTCTATATTTTCTTTTGGCAGGTCAGATGTGTGTCTTAATGTTAATTTCTGTTTTTTAAAAGCACTGGTTATTCTCTTTTCTCTTAAGGAAAGATCTACTTTTTTTTCTTGTATGCTTGGGGACTCTTGAGAGCTGCTTTCTGCAGCTTCTAAACTTTCGTCAAGAGAATGCGACTCGCTGTCCGTCTGTAATTCGTTTAGCTCTTGTAGATGATTAGATTCTGATTCTACAGGAGGTTCGATTTTTTCTTCAGAAACCATGTTTTTAGAATCAGAGGATGTGTCTTGCTGTGCATTTTCTTTGGCTGGCTCTTGTATCTCTTTTGCTATTTGGTTCTCTTGTGTTTCTAAAGTTTTTTCTTCTGTTTTTTCCCCTTCTATATTAACAGAAGGCAAGGTATTATCCTGATTTTCTTTATTGGTCTCTTGTATCTCAGAATCAATTGGTTCTCTCTGGGCTTGGTCAGGTAAAATTTCTGCTGATAGAATTAATGTTTGCTCTGCTGTCTTTCGATCCATCTTTTCTAATCGGGTTGTTTTTTTTAGAATTCCTGATTTGCTTGGTTTTAGAGGGACAATAGCAGGTACTATTTCCTTTGATGGAGGCTCAGCCGTTTTTGTAACTATAGGTTTAATATAATTAAAAGTATAGGTATAGTCTTCTGTAATTTGGATAAGATCTTTATCTCGTAAACAAATGGATTCCGTAAGTTTGTTATTGTTGATAAAAATTTTTATATCATAGGGTGTTAAAAAATAGTTACCATCTTCATCTTGATGGATCGATAAATAGGCTGCCTTGCTTCCAGAAAAAGGGAGTCTTACATCATGATGAGGCATATCTCCTATTGTGGTATAAGTTTTGTTTAGATCAATTTTCTCTGGAATTTCTCTTCCACGGAATTTTTCACTGATTTTTTCTATTGTCAAATAAGCAACCATAAAATTTACCAATCAATTAAGTAGCTATTGTAGGAAATGAAAAGAAATTTTACTACAATTTTATCCTAACATATTTAAAACGATTTTGCAAAAGATAAATTTAAAAAATATATTATTTCCTGGAAAAATTTATTATATAATATATTAATATATATATATTTACAAATTATTTTTAAAAAATAAGAAAAAAGGTATTGACAAAAGAGAAAAATTG
>CALKWO010000230.1 GCA_938003875.1 uncultured bacterium | reverse complement strand
CATCTGTGTTCATCTGTGGTTTAAATCGCATATTATTTGACTCTGTATGCAACGCGCTTCTATCTTTGTCGCAGATTCTCCAGCCACTTCCAGAAAGGGACTTTTCCTTCTTTGCAATGAGAGCAGCCTGGTGCAAAAGTATCACTACAGCGAGGGCAGGAAAAACAAGGAATAAAAGAAAAAAAGATCAAGAAAAGCAAAAAAAGGATCAACAGAATTCTTTTCTTCGTTGTCTTCTGCTCAGGAGTTTGCTTTTTACCTATTTTTTTTTTTGACTGAAGTTCTTTTCGTAAATTGGCAACGATTCCAATTTGTTGCAATGGAGAATCCATCTCTTCAGGTTCAGGATAGGATATAAACTTTTGCAATTTTTTGTGCGCAGAACCCGTGGGTTGATTTTTCTTTCTTTCCTCTTCGGGATAGTCTATAAACTCGGGCTCTTTATGCTTTTCTTCTGGGTATTCGATGAATTTTTGCTGGAATATATGCTGCGTTTTTTTTTGCTGCAGCAAGGTAGATGTAATTTCTTTTGTTGACATAGAGTCTGCTGTGTTAGGGAATATCCCTTTCAAGAGCATACGAAGTTCGTCAGGAGAAGAAGAAGCTGCGAGGGCAACTTCCTGTTCTATATGGTCTTCTTTTACAAGCTTGTATAAAGATTGGTTGAAGGTTTGCATGCCATACACTTCCCCTTCGGAAATATATTGAGTGATTTCGTATATCTTATTCTCTGAAATCGCTTTGCGTATTCTCTCTGTATTTACCATAATTTCCACAGCAGGAATCAATCCTTTAGCATTTTTACGAGGTAAAAGACGCTGTGAGACTATGCCTGCCAGGTTTAGTGCCAGATTAAGCCTGATATGATCGCTCTGGTCTAAAGGAAAAAAACTGACTACCCTTTCGATAGTTTGTCTGGCATCTGTGGTATGGAGAGTACTGAAAACAAGATGGCCTGTATCGGCTGCTGACAGAGCAACTTCCATAGTCGAAGCATCCCTTATTTCTCCAATCAGGATAACATCAGGATCTTGGCGTAAAAGATAGCGCAGAGCCGTCGAAAAATCTTTTGTGTCCAGCCCAATCTCTCTCTGGTTTACTACAGAGAGGTTATCATGATGCAGATATTCTATAGGATCTTCAATTGTAATGATATTGGCACTGCGGGTTTTATTGATATGGCCTATAAGAGAAGCCAAAGTCGTGCTTTTCCCGCTTCCTGTTGTTCCTGTTATAAGAACAAGACCTCTGGTTTTATTTGCCAGATTTCTTACCATAGCAGGCATGTTCAGATCATCGAATTGAGGCACATTTAAAGAAATAGCCCTTGCCACAATGACGACAGAGCCTCTTTGAACAAACATATTCAATCGAAAACGGCCTACGGACGCAAGACTATAGGCCGTATCCATTTCGTTTTCTTTTTGAAAATGCTCCCATTTTTCAGACGGGAGAATGCTGTAAGCTATTTCTTCTACCTGTTCGGCTGTATGCCTGGGCATATCGTCCAAAAAAGTCAGGCTGTCCGAGATTCTGAGAATAGGATGCGAATTGGCCTTGATATGCAAATCAGAAGCCTTTTTGTCTATCATCAAACGTAAAAGATTTTCAAAATATTCTTTCATATTGCTTACTCTTTACTCTGGTGTCCAAAGCACTCTCGCAACCGCAAGTTTTTCCAAGGATTTCACATCTACAAGTTGAGCAAACAAAACCATGCTCTCTCCCATAGGATAGAGCCTGCCAGAAAGAAAAATATCGGCTCCCTGCACCTGGGTAATCTGTCCAATTTCCTTTTCATCCAAAACAGCTCCACTGGATAGCATTCTTTCTGCCATGGCTTTTTGGATTTCTTCTCTTTCGATGAGCTTGCAGGATTGTTTTTTCAACTCCTCAGAAAGCGTATCTTGCACAAATCTTTCTACATTTTTGAAACGCCTGGAATTGTCTGTTTGCATAGGGAAAACAGCGATAGAAGGGTTTTCCTTCAACTTTTGGGCTGCACAATGACAAAGCTGCTCTGCCAGGTTACTGACCTTTTCATTCAGAGTAAAAGCATTGTATTGGACTGGCTCAGGGATTTCTTCTTCTATAATCAAAGAAGAATCAACAAGATAGGAAAGATCTTTTTTTATCATGCTGACGATCAGATCATCCAGAAGCATTTCTTTGAAATTCGATCCTGTATGATGGCTCACCAGGGCTTTGTCGGAATCGCTACTTTCGCCTTTTTCTCCATAGGTAAGGAAAATATATTGCCCTTGAGTAAACAAAGCGATCTGCCTTAAGACATATTCACCCGCTGTATCCAGGCCACTCGCCCCCACAGAATAGACCTTGATTCCCTTTTTGGCCGCTTCTTTCATGGCCCATACATAATCGTATTTTGTATTTCTATTGAGATGAGGTGGAGCATCGGTGATCAAAAAAACAAGGCGAAGGCCATTCCTATTCCAGTTTTGCTTTGTGATGGCTTCTACAAAAGCCTGGTTCAGTTCTTCTGGCTTATCTCCACCGCCTTTTGCCTGCACTTTGTCCAGCTTTTCTTGAAATTCTTCTATACTAGAAGTCAAAGGCTCCATCCTGGTTACATATTCATCGCCAAAATCTCGATACAAAACCATTCCAAACCGAACTGTTGTCTTGATTCGGATTTTGCTCGTGATTCTATGATGGATGGAAAATAGTGTATCCTTGAGCTTTTGGATTTCATCTCCCATACTTCCTGTTGTATCTAATAAAAAAACGATATCCAGAGGCAATATATCAGGGATGAGTCTTGGGGAAGGAAGAGAAATCGTAATTACCTGCTCCGTGCCTCTAAAAAAGCTATGCTTAAATGTTGTCCCATTATACAGCCCTTCTATTTGAAGGGTTTTTGCATGGGATATTTTTTCCATAAAAAAAATGGCCTCACCAGAAGAGCCTGTAGTGAATTGTGCTATTTGTTCCCCATCACAGAATATAGCCAGTGAGCAGTTTGGGACAGGATTATTCTGGCTGTCCTTTACCTGCAAGATATATCTTTCTGTTACGCTGAGCCAGGGGACTTTAAGCCCTTGTAAAATATCCCTCTGAAGATATTCCAGGTATCTTACGAATTCTTCATTATCGTTATGCGAGCCTGCTTTGAGTGTGCTTTTTGCAATGGCTTTCCTTTCTTTAGGGAGCGGAAATTCTGGAATACCATCCGACTTTTTCTCATACTCTGCAATTTTTTCTTCTTGCTTCACAAACGGCTTTGGCTCTGATTCAGGTGCAGGCATTGCATTGCCTATACCCGCTGCGATGCTTGTTTTATCGGTTTCCATAGGTGTCTTGCAAGAACACGCTAACAAAAGCAATAGCATAGCAAAAAAAATGCGTATCATAAAATTATCTCCTGAGAAATGCTATAAAATGGAACAAAAAAGAAAAAAATTTTAGCTACGAAGAAAAAGCTATCAACAAAGCTCCTGTATTTTTCTTGCTAAAAGGGCATTCAGGGAATGGCCAGAACGGTTGCCTGTGATATGGGCTTTCAGCCTTTTTCCGACAAGAGCTATATCGCCCAATAAATCCAAAAGTTTATGCCTGACCATTTCATCGGGAAAGCGTAAAGTAGTACCATGAATTTGACCTTTTGCATCAAGGCTAAGGGTGTTTTGCTCATTCGCCCCTTTTCCCAATCCTAACAACTTCTGGCCTATACCCATCTCACGTTTTAAGGCAAAAGTTCTTGCAGGTGCAATCTCTCTGGCAAAGCTATCTTCTGATAAATCCATAAAAAAGTGTTGCCTGGGTACCCCTGAAAAACTATAGTCTAAAAAATATTCTAGCTTCAATCCTGAAGGGTTAGGTAAAACCTGGAGCGATGCAATATCTCCTTTTCCGCCTATTTTTAACAGCTTCAATAAAAATTGCCATGAAACAGAGTCTTTTTTTTGCAATAGAATTTCCTGGTTTATCACGATTTCTTGTGCCTCTCTATCTTGATTCTGGATTCCAGCCTGTTTTAGTGCTTCATAAAAAGGCAATGCGCTTCCATCCATACCAGGAATTTCAGGGCCATCTACCTCTATAATAAGATTATCCAGGTTCATAGCATAGCAAGTAGCAAGAAGATGCTCTGTTGTGTAGACTTGGGCTTTCTTATATACTAAAGCCGTGCATCTCATACGATGAGATAGATTCTCGATACTGGCAGGGATGCGAGGCTGCCCCGACATATCTTTTCGTACAAATACAATACCGTGGTCACAAGGTGCAGGAAAAATCTGCATTTGGATCGTCCTTCCAGAATGAAGGCCAGTTCCAGAGAGACGGAGAGACTTCCGAATGGTATTTTGCCACATCTTTTAATTCCTGTATTTTTTTAAGGCTTTTTCAAAAACGGCCTCCACTTCCATAGCGACTGTGTCCCATGTTCTTTTCTGCCCTTCCTGGGCTACCCACTTCCTATCGTATTCTTTTTCCCATAAAGATTGATTTAAGGCATGGGCAAAATCCTGAACATTCCAGGCAGGAACAATCGTTCCTTTTGCATCTGTGTCAATCGCTGTTTTAACACCTTCCAGATTGCTGGAAACAACAGGACATCCACAGGCAAGAGATTCATACACAACATTAGGAGATCCCTCTGACAGACTCGCAAGACAAAAGATATCAGCAGCATTATACCATAAAAAAAGCTCGTAATTTTTTTTCGCTCCAACAAGATGAACTCTATCTTGTAGATTAGAGCATTCAATTTCATGCTCTAATTTTTTTCTTAATTCTCCATCACCTACAATATAAAGATGTTCCCCTCGTTTTAGAAAATTCATAGCTTCTATCATAAGAGAAAAATTTTTTCTCACAATAAGATTGCCAACACCCAAAACAACTTTTTGATTTTGAGGAATATTGCATTTTGCTCTTGCTTCTCTTTGCCCTATAGAATAAAAAGTTTTACCATCAATTCCATTTGGTATATTAAAAGTACTATCGGAAGAAGATCCAAGAGATATCATTATATCAAACAGATTAGAGCTAACGGATATAGCAGAAGATGAGGATTCTAAAATATACTTCAGCCACTTTCTAATGAAAAATATTTGAGAATACTGAGTTATGTCACTTCCTCTAGCGGATACAACAACAGGGCATCTTAAAATTTTTCCTAATAATACTGCTGCAAGGCCATCAGGGTATACAAAATGAGCATCGATCAAATCAAAGTCAAAAGACTTTTTCAATTTTTTTACCAGAGGAAGAACACTAAGAAACATAGAGATGCCATAAAAAGGCATCCCTATTTTGGGTGTCATAAAATATCGGGGATGAAAGATCTCCAAGCCCATCCTTTCTTCATGTTGAACGATTTTAGAAGAAGCATACCAGGTTGGAAAAATTTTTAAAAAAGGCCATTTCGGAAAGTAAGGAACAGGGGCGACTACTTTCACCTCATGTCCTCTCTGGGCAAAAGCACTCATGCGATTTGCTATAAAAATGCCAAAATTAGGATTTATATTATGAGGAAAAAGACTGGAAAAAGTCAATACTTTCATAAAATACCTCGTCTTTGCTCTGTTGTATTATTCAAATTTTGTTCGAGCATCTCTGCTAGCTCTGATGTTTTAAAAGGCTTACAGATACTTGCTGTAAAACCATATTCTTTGGGATTTGCTATTACAGGATCTTGTGCATAGCCGCTAGATGCGAAGATTGCTATATTTTTATTTAACTTGCGAATTTCTATTACAGTCTCTTTCCCTCCCATACTGCCAGGAACAGTTAAATCTAGTATAATAGCAATAAAAGAATTGCCTTCTTCTTGCGCCTGATAGAGTGCCTGCATTGTTTCATGGCCATTTTCTGTGCATACAACTGCATAGCCTAATCGTGCAAGCATGCCGCCTAAAGCTTTTCTTATCATGGGATCATCATCCATCAGAAGAATTTTTCCTGTTCCTTTATGCTTTTTCATTTTTAGCTTTTCGTCTGAAGCTTTTGAAGAGGAAAAAAATTTATCATAAGCAGGCAAAAAAATGTGGAATATGCTGCCTTTCCCTACTTCGGATTCTACATGCATCAAACCTCCATGACGGTTGATGATAGAATAGCATATCGTGAGGCCTAATCCATTGCCTTGATTCTTTGTTGTAAAAAAAGGATCGAAAATGCGGGGAAGTATATTGGCAGGGATCCCTGGCCCTGTATCAGCAATGGAAATTTTTACATATTTCCCTTTACGAAGGGATTCCATCTCATTTTCCTGGAGATGAATATTTTTAGCCGATATAGTGATAATCCCTTTTTCTGGCATGACTTGCTTGGCATTCAAGATAATATTTTCTACTACCTGCGCGATTTGGCTCTTATCATAGTTACACATCCAAAGAGAAGGCTCGACCTCAAAATGGCACAGAACAGGAGAGCCTGATAAAACGAAGTTAGCCGTATCTTTCACAAAAGGGAAAAGAGGCTCTATCTTGCATACAGGAGTACCTCCTTTAGCAAAAGTCAGCAATTGATGAGTCAAAGATCTTGCTCTTTGTATTGTTTGCATAGCAGAATCGAGATATTCACAGACTTTTTTATCTTCGGATATTCCACAAGCAAGATCAATGCAGCCAAAGATTCCGCCTAAAAGGTTGTTGAAATCATGTGCTATGCCGCCTGCAAATAAGCCCAGGTACTCTAATTTTTGTGTTTTTTGGGCTTCTTTGAGCAACCTTTGTTTTTCTGTTATATCTCGAAAGACCAAAACAACCCCCAAGATGCTACCTTTCTGGTCTAAGATGGGAGCAGCACTATCAGCTATAATATGGGAACGTCCATCTTTGGAAAGCAAGATGGTATTGTTTTCTAGTTCTATAATTTTTTTATGGGAAAGTACTTTTTCCACAGGATTGCGTATAGGTTCGCCTGTTACTTCGCTGATAATAAAAAAAATGGAGGAAAGGGGCTTCCCAGAAGCTTCATTTTGTGTCCAGCCTGTAAGCTTTTCTGCAATAGGATTCATCATGACAACACAGCCGTGAATGTCAGTAGTTATGACTCCATCTCCAATACTTTTAAGGGTTACAGAAAGCCTTTCCTTTTCAGCAGCAAGTTCCATTTCGGATTCTTTGGATTGGGTAATATCTAGCTCAATACCATCCCAGACAATGCTTCCGTCGGCTTGTATACGAGGGGATGAAATAAATCGTCTCCAGCGTATTTCTCCGCCAGGAAGCAAAAATCTAATATCCGCATGCAAGGATGTTCTGGTCTTGAAGCAATAGTCTTCTTTCTCTTGCAACAATGCTCTATCATTTTCCAAGATTTGATGATAGACCAATAAGGGATTTTTTACAACTTCTTCTACTTTTAATCCATGAAGCCTTTCAACAGCAGGGCTTAAATAGGTAAACCTGCGATCTTTTCCGTCTACTCCGCTATTGATCTGGTATACCATCCCATCGGCAAGATTTTCGCTTAGAAAGCGCAGGGCTACTTCTTTTTCTTTGAGTTCATGTTCCATGCGTCTTTTCTCTGTGACTTCTTGAAAAAAAGTAGCCATCTGTCCAGGCTCTGTCTGGAAGGAAAGGACTTCAAAAATCCCAGCTATTGATCCGTCATGGTAGTCTATTTCGTCTTGATAGATTTTTCCTTCACAGGCCGCTTGTTTGCATTTTTCAATAATATGTTGCATCTGACAAAGCCCAGGAAATGCCTCCATCATAGTTTTACCAAGCAAAAAGGAATGGTCTATACCTAAAATTTTATTGGCTATGGGGTTGAAACCAATAAGACGTAGATCCCCTTTATCGTCTAGCTCATATAAATGAATGCCCATAGGACATGCATTGACGATATTTTGAATTTTTTGAGCACTTTTTTGTAAAGCATCCTGGCTGTCTTTTAAAGAATCCATCATAATTTTGACCGTTTTATTTTTTTAAGTTTTGGATTTTGATAAGGATTGATCCAATTTTTTTTGTAAGCCATTTAAGCTGGAATAGTCTGTAAGATCGAACTGAAGAGGTGTTATGGTGATATAGCCATCTTTCAGAATTTCCAGATCGCTCTGGTATGTCTTAGCTTCGGAGGGGACGATTTCTCCAGAATAGCTTACATTTTTTAGCCAAAAATATTCCCTGTTGCGAGGGTCTATTTTTTTTTCATATTGATCCATAAAAAAGCCAAGAAATTGTCTTGTTACCAGGATACCTTTAATAGCAGGAGTCTTGGGTATATTGATATTGTAGAGAATTTTTTCTGTGCATATTTCCAATAAAGTAGGAAAAAAAGGCTTGATTCTTTCTTCCAGCCCTTTAAATTTTTTTTCATCAAAAGAATCAAAGGAAAACGCAAGGGAAGGCTTTCCTACTGCTGCACCTTCAAAGGCTGCTGCAACGGTTCCTGAATAATAGATCGCAGGGCCAGCATTATTCCCTAAATTGATTCCTGAGAGTACAATATCTATATCTTTTGGACAAAGATCAGAAATGCCTAATTTAACAGAATCTGCAGGGGAGCCATTGATAGAATACCCATAAAAAATGCCTTCTTTATAAACTTTTTTGGGGATCAAAGGTGTTTGTAAGGTTATAGTGTGGCTTGTTCCACTATGCTGATGCTCTGGCGCAACGACAAATACTTCATGCCTCATCTGACTAAGAAGGTTATGTAAAATTTTCAATCCTGTAGCATCAATGCCATCATCATTACTAAGCAATACTTTCATAGAATTCCTCATGTGCCATAATGTTGTCAACTGAATCAGGAGTAGCCTACGTGAGTACGTGAGCGTCATGAGTGTTAAGTTTTAACATTTTTTCCTGCAACAGATTGTAGCCGCAGGGTTGCGCCGAAAAAGTCATGTGTGCTCAAAAGCCGAACACCAGCGCAATCCCTGCGTCTTTGGGAAATACCCTTTAA
>CALKWO010000229.1 GCA_938003875.1 uncultured bacterium | reverse complement strand
TAAAGAAGCCTTAGCTCTCAAATGTGTCGGTTTAGAAGAATATATAGAACAAACTAATGAAGAAGAATCGGAAGAGATTCAAATTCCAAGACGTTTGGCTTCCTTGTCATGGAAGGTCAAAAAAGCAATCAATATTTTAACTAATGAAAGAGATTACATTACTGATGAACATCTGATTATTCAAACAATGCTTCTATATATCGAACAAGGGAAAAATATAGAGCAAGTAAAAGAGCAAGTCAAAAATCTTTCTAAGGTATACCGTGACTTCATTGTCAAAGTAGCTACTGAGAAAGAACGACGAAAACCATCTGCTGCTTCAATTGCAGAGGCATTGTCGGAGCAAATCCCTGAAAAAATTCGGCAAGAGATCAATGGTGCTAAAGAAGCCTTAGCTCTCAAATGTGTCGGTTTAGAAGAATATATAGAACAAACTCATGAAGAAGAATCGAAAGAGATTCAAATACAAAAATTACTACTATCCTTAGCTCAACAAGATGAAGCCCCAGTTCTCAAAAACATGCTTATGACTCATACTCAGGAAGAATCTTTCGCAGAATCGGAAATATCAGAAGAAGAGGAAGAATCTGGTTCCCTATCCAAATTAAAAACAGTACTAAAAAAATCAATAGAATCTCTTACAGATATCCAACGCAAGGCAATTCTTGACTACTATTTTATATCAGAAAGCGATGAAATGCAAAACAATGTATCCGAATCTTCTACCGAAAGGAAAAGACGTTCTGATGCTTTAGATGTTTTAGCAAAATATCTTTGGCAAAATGCCGAAAGAGAATTGCTCGTTTATTATCATAAAAATATATCAGAAATCAAAAGAGAGAAAACCGAAAATCAAAAGTAAGGAATGAAATATGACAAATAAAATCAATATATATCATTTAAATGGAGACGAAATAGCCCTCTACGGACAATATAAAGCCTTGGGTGAACATTCTGCCTGTGATAAAATCACCCAAAGGGTGGAAGAGCATATTCAACGATGCCTTCTTTGTAGGCAGATGGTGAAAGATCATATTGAGCTTTTGGAAAGCCCCCTTCTGGAACCGAGTGAACAGGGGAAAGAGTTGATCAGAAAATCCGTAGCAAAGTATATGAAATCCAGGAAGACTGGAGCCACCCCCGAAACTCCAGAAGAGTCTGTCCTCGACACCGAAGGCATTGTTTCCAAGCTATATACGGAACTATGTACGAAACTTCAAGAAGCCTGGGAACATTGGACATCTACCACGCCTATAGTTTTTGGAGGAGCATCATGCTCGACAAAGGAAGTATACGACTTTAAAGACCCCAACAGTCCTTTAGGAGCGCATTTTGAAAAGGAAGGGAGTAAAGTATCTTGTTGGTTATTTTCCAGGCATCTTGAATTGAAGGGGGTCAAAGTAATCCTGAAAGCAGGAGAAATACAAAAAGAATTTGTGCTTGAACAACAACGCAGTGAGGATTATATTGGATATAAATTGATTTTTACCAAAAAAGAACAAAGCATGCTTCCTCCTACAAATAAATGGCAATTTCAGTTGATCGAAATGAAACAAGAATAGAAATAATCCGAGTCACAGAATAAAGGAGGTACTTGTGCTGACACCCGATGAATATGAAACCCAATGGAAGGAATGGATAGAAAAAGATGGATTGTTGCTAAAATTACAAAATGGTAAAAGCCGCCAGAAGGTAGAAAATTTGCAAGAATCGCTCAATGACTTCAAAGCTCGTTATCCAGAATCACAAAACCAGGATTTTAAGAAATACTGGGAGTATCAAGTTAGCGTTGCTCAAGAACTTCTTGAGCTAGCAAAAGATATGGTTCCTCCTTTGACTTGGGATATTCTCCAAGAATCGGCTCTTTTCTTTAAGAAGCGACTACCCAAGAAAGAATGGAAATGGGACGCTTATTGTGCTTTTTGCGGCTACCCACGTTGTGTGGAGAAAAAAACATCTGTTGGGGTCGTATGCGTTCATACGGATGAAGCAGGCGATAAGGAAGCTAAAAAAGGCAAGCTCATTTTGGAACTGGTATACGATACTGGCAAAGATGCTTCAGAAAAATATGGTAATGGAATTCTGTATCCATCGCCCTCAGGAGGGAATGTCTTTATAATGAGAGACGCTTCTTTCGATAAAGCTATAGAGAACGCTCGAAAATATTTTTATGACAAACTGAAGCAAAAAGATATCCGATGGTCATTAAGCTGGCAAGAAAACGAATTTGTCCCTTCTCTTGAGGGCGGATCACTAGGAGGAGCCTTTGCATTAGGAATATACAAATTGCTGTGTGATCCTGATGATGAACTGGACCTGGACGGCGTAGTCATAACGGCAGCATTGGATGAATCAGGCAAGCTTTACGAGGTAGATCAGATCGAACAAAAGTTCGAGGCATTAAAATCCAGTCGTCTTGTAATTGTTGCAGCAGAACAAAAGATACAGGAATAATTTTGCAAATAATAGGAGTCTTGCATGTTTTCTCTAAAAAAGGCACACGATATAGAAGATATGGTACGTATTATTAAAGAACACCAGAAACTGAAAAACGCTTTGCTTACAAAAATCGCTGCGGAAAATAAGGATTTAAAGATTCTTTATAAACATTTTCCTATGGACAATTATTATCAGATCGTGCCTTTGCTTCAGGAAATAGCAAAGGAAGATTTAGAGAAGAGTGAAATAGAGCAAAAAAATAACCACAGAAGGCAATCGTTTTACTTCTGGGAAGAGACTCGCGTTCGTGATAAAGAAAGTCGTTATGAAAAGCGAGAAATCAAGGATTTGCTGGAAGATTTCCGCAATATCGTACCTAAAAGGAAGACTGCCATCCCAAGATTTCTAGTGATCGGCCCACCGGGAAGCGGCAAGAGTACCCTCATGCAATACATGGCCCGCAGGATCGCCAGGGGAGAAATAAAGATGGGGAATAGCAAAGTCCTGCCTATTCACATCTCCCTGGCAAAATGGCAAAGATGGTCCGATGGCAAAAATTACGGGTTAGTACAATATCTTACCACGCTTTTTTCCAGCCTGTCTATTCGACCTGATGAGATTCAATGGCAAAAATGGCTGGAAAAAGGAGAGGTATTGCTTTTGCTTGATGGCCTAGATGAACTTTCCGACAATGTCCCTGATTTTTTTGAAAATGCCGTCCGAAAAAATTTTCAAGATTTTCCGCAGTGTCCTGCCGTCCTCACTTGCCGTACAGTGGTTTATGAACAATACCAAACTCTGGATATACCTGCCTTTGTTCTGGCTGGCTTTGAGGAGGAACAACAAAAGAAGTACATCAAGAATTTTCCAGCAGAGAAAGATTCCCAATACAATCCGTCTTTGCTCTCGGAGCAAATTCAAGATTCCCAGATGCAGTACCTCTCCTCCAATCCTTTTATCCTAAGCATGATCTGCTATGTGGTGGATGATCCAAAAGAAAAGATAGCCCTTCCGTCGACCCGAAGCCTGTTCTATCAAAAGGCTATGGATAAACTCCTCCAACGCACCCGCATCGCTGTAGATTGCCCAAAGTTATTAGTGAAGCAAGATGTTCTGGCAAAAATAGCTTTAGATCTATTTCTCCAAGATCAGCGAGAATCTTTTTCTCAAGCTGAGCTGCTCTGCACATTTCGTAAGGCTATCGAAAAATCAGGCTACAGCCTGGATAAAGGTGAAGCCTTGCTGGACGATTTTATCAAGAATAGCGGTATCATCCAGAAAGAACCAAATAGAGACAGCTATTTCTTTCTCCATCTCACATTCCAGGAATTCCTGGCCGCCAATGCTTTAGCAAACATTGTCAATGACAGAGAAGGGGAGAAATGGGAGTCCAAAATCAAAGCAGGCAATAAAGCCTATACGATCCGTATGATCGCAGATAAAAAAGCCTGGGACCCTGACTGGCAAGAAGTTATGCTTCTCTTCGCTGGACAACTCGAAGACCCTATGCCATTTCTAGAGATGCTCTATAATCCTAAACCAACCCGCACCAATCCAAAGGGAGATGATATGTTTCGACATCGTCTATGCCTATCAGCCTTATGTCTAGCAGAAATTTCTCCCGAAAAGAGAGAAGCAAAGGATTTGGTTATAGATATAACAACAGAAGCTTTTGGCTTTTGGTGGAAGTATGAAAAAATTAGCTCAGTAAACAATCTTCCTCATGAGGAACAAGTATTACAAAGTTTAGCTCGGAGAAATAGCCCTGTATGGATTCATAAGATGCCCCATCTTGGAATACAACTTACTGGAGAAATACGATTATTGGAATGGTTATGTATTGCTATTATTCTGGAGTGTACAGATTCTGTCGGAAATAGTGCGTTAAATGTGTTAAAAAAGATGAGAGAAAAAGCGGCAACTGAGCTTGTTCTTGAGGTTCTTCTTTCTTTATTGTATGACCAGGATTTGGGTGTGCGTAATTTGGTAGTAAGCATATTGGGAAAGATGGGAGGAAAAGCAACAACTGAATCTGTTCTTAAGACTCTTCTTTGTTTCTTACATGACCAGTATTCTGATGTACGCTACTATGCGTTAAAAGTATTACTAGAGATAGGAGAAAAAGCGGTAACTAAGGCTGTTCTTGAGGCTCTTCCTTCTTTATTGCGTGACCAGAATGATGATATACGCGGCCATGCGGTAGACCTATTGGGAAAGATGGGAGAAAAAGCAGCAACTGAAGCTGTTCTTGAGATTCTTCTTTCTTTATTGCATGACCAGGATGCTGCTGTATGCTATCGTGTGGTAGACCTATTGGGAAAGATGGGAAAAAAAGCGGCAACTGAGTTTATTTTCCGGTCTCTTTTTTTCTCCATGTATCGAACTTCTAATAACTTTGGTGAGAGTTTTGCATTATTCTCTATAATAGAATCCGCATCTGAGCCTGCTATCAAGCATCTTCTTTCTTTATTGCATGACCAAGATTCTGGCGTGCGTAGGCAGGCAGCAGAGATATTAGGACCTTATGGCTTCATCATTACTAATGAAGAAAAAACGCTGGTTAAGATTATCCATGCTTTGATCTTTTTACTGCGTGACAATGATTCTGTTGTCCGAGTAGCTGCTGTGCATGCGTTGAATCACATCGCAAATGAAATCGTAAGTAAAAAAGAGTACCAAGAGCAGATAATTCATTCTCTCCTTCCTTTGCTTCGCGATGAAAATTCTGACATACGAATAGCTGTTGTTCAAATATATCAATATGTAACAAGCGAACAGGCTATTCAGTTTCTTCTTCCTTTGCTTCGTGATGAAAATTCTAATGTACGAAATTCTGCTGTTAAAGCATTATGTTGGAAGATAGATATTACAACAAGCGGGCAAACTATTCAGTTCCTTCTTCCTTTGCTTCGCGATGAAAATTCTAACGTACGAAATTCTGCTGTTGATTTGTTAGGAGGTATAAAGCATATACCGTATAATTTAATATTTCCTTCTTGGGTTATTTCTTCTCTTCTTTCTTTATTTTGTGAAAGAAATGCCGTAGTGATAAAAAATGCTATAAGGGCTTTAAAAAATTTATGGAATAATATAAATATAGCAGATCAATTCAGAGAGCAGGTTATTCAGTCTCTCCTTTCCTTGCTTAAGAAAGATTTTCACAGAGATAGAGACTATAGGTCCACCGTCACCATACTAAAAGAGGCTGCAAGTGCGCTGGCTTTCTTTGAAAAGAATACTGCAAGTGAGCAGGTTATTGAGTATCTCTTTGGCTTAACTGGGTATTATAATTTGTACGTACGCATAAATGCTACACTTGCGTTGTTGAAGATTGAAGAGAATATATTACGAACGGAGGCTCTCAGTCGTTTTTTTTGCTACGGTAATTGTAATAGCTGGTGCGAAGAGAACGTTCTCAGTTGTACGAGAAGGCACGCCTTTCGTGACCTCTTTGATTCTGATGAAGACAGAGATTTGAATTATGGTACAGCGCAACATAATGCTATCATCCTATTCTTTCGTTATGGCAAGGATATTTTTCTTTACTTACTTAGTCATAAGTGTCCCATCGTGCGAAAAAAGACAGTACAAGCTTTAGAGCAAGTTTGTTTAAATTTTTTAAAAGAGAAAGCAACCGAGGATATCTTTCTACAGGCACTTCTTACCTTATTGCATGACGAAGATTTCAATGTACGCTTTGACGCGATGAGACTGTTGGGTAAGATGAGGAATGAAGTCGCTCTAAAAGCCGCTCTAAAGGATTTTCTTCCTTTACTACAACATAAGATTCCTTATATACGCCGACAAGCAGCGAAGATTTTGGGAAATATGGAAGCCAATGAGGATATTATATATGCTCTCCTTTCTTTATTAAACAACGATGATGATGAGATATATATAATAGCGGTAGAAGCATTAACGGAAATCAAAGAGACATCAAGTGATCGATTTTACCAAACTTTTCTTTCTTCTCTATACAAGAATATGAATGTAGAGAGAGTACATTATGCATTAAATGTAAGCGAGATAGGAGAAAAAGCGGCAAGAAAGGCTGTTCTAAGAATTCTTCTTCCCTTTCTACAAGAACAAGATGATAAAGAGCTTAGCAAGGTTTTGGAGATACTACACCACTTAAATAGATTTGGCGTTCGTCTATGGTATTCCCGCAAAAAATGGAACTTCCATAAAAAACTTACTTTTTCTTGGGTAAAAGATTTAGCTAATCTTCCGAACTGATTCTGCATTGCTTTTATTGTATTATGAAATACATTCATTTAATTCCTTTCTGATAAATATTTTCTAACATGATACGCAGAAAAGAATTAAATTATGAATAATCATTTTCCATCTACTGAATTTGCCCAAGTTGCCAAAAAATTTTCCAAAGAAGGAAGGCTTGCCTGTACAAGAGACTGCGTATAAGGATGTTGTGGATTTTGTAAAATATTGGCAGGCTTACCTTTTTCCACAATACTTCCTTTGTGCAACACCATCACTTCATTACAAAAATAGGGAAGTATATCCAGTTCGTGAGAAACCAGGAGCAAAGCAAAATTTTTTTGCTTCTGCAATTCCAAAAAGAGTTGGATAATACCTTTACGAATATCGTAATCCAAACCACTGAATGGTTCATCTGCTACAAGCAATTTTAAGTCTGGGGCTAAAACGGATCGAGCAATCGCAATTCTTTTTTTTTGTCCTCCCGACAATTGGAACGGGTATTTTTCTAAGACCTCTGTAGTTAAGCCAACTTTTGCAATGATTTCGAGGATAAGTTTTTGGCGATCTTTAAAATTCTTTTTGGTGTAAACTTTCAGTGTACGATCCAGAATCGCATAAATTTTTTTGCTTGGATTTAAGCCATTGTCTTGAGGTATTATCTGGATCATTTGTGGTAATTCGCCTGTTTCACGTAAAACTTTTACGTCTTTTTGCATAAGTAAAGTATCTCCTGCGTCAGGTTTGAGGCAAGAGCAAATAATCTTGAACAAAGTCGTTTTGCCTGCACCAGATTCTCCCAGGAGAGCATAGATAAGAGAGGGGAACAACTCCAATGAAATATTAGATAAAACATGATGGCTCGCTATTTTTCCCAACCAGTTTTTTTTGCGATAGCTAAAATCAATACCCTTGAGGGTAAGAATAGAATCCACAGAAGATTTGCTTACTTCAGGTGGATGTAAATCTCTATAGTTAGGAAGATATTTTTCTAAAAAATCCTGTTGCTGAAGTAATTGCATGTTGGCTCCTTTACTATTTCATGATTAAAATTTTTCCACAGCCTAATTCTTTTATATCATAAGGATTATGAGTAATTAAAATTAAAGATGACTGTAATTTTTTAAATATTTTTAAAATTTCTATTCTTCGAATCTGATCAAGGGATGCAGTCGGTTCATCTAAAATTACCAGGGGAGAATTTTTGAGTCTAGCAATAGCCGTCAGGATTCTTTGCTTTTCTCCACCGCTGCATTCATTTGGGTATTTTCTGGCAAAGCTTTCTGGAAGATCCACTTCTGATAGAGCCTGACCTATCAATTCCTGAATTTCTTTGGGACTGGGAATGTTATTAGAGTTTGCTATAATCACTTCTGCAAGCTGTTTTCCAATGTTCATGATTGGATTCAAGGCATTTTCCTGAAAGATGTAAGAAACGTGTTTCCGTAAGAACCAGGCATCGTTAGCACGATTTTCTTCATAAAACCAGATTTGACCTTTTACTTGAGCATCCGTAATCCCTGCAATAGCTTGCCCCGTGGTTGTTTTTCCACAACCACTCGGTCCATAAATTGCTATCTTCTCTCCCTTTGCAAGCTCCAACGATAGGTCTTTTACTATAGTTTTTTGATTTCTTAAGATTTGTAAATTTTCGACTTTAAGCATTTTTTCTCCTATATCCTTGTTTCTAAAAAACAAGGAAGAGTTGATCTTCCTTGAGTTTTATTTTTGTGCCAGGCGAGGGTTGAAATATTCTTGTAGCCCTTCAGACAGATAAAAGAAAGTGTATACGATTCCTATGATGGCAAGACCAGGAAATACAAACTGCCACCATGCACCTGTTTGAAAAGCAGCATATTGGATAAAGTCATAGAGGATTATTCCTAAACTAGGATTCTTTGAATTAAGACCCAAAAAGGCAAGCGTGCTTTCTGTCATAATAAGGGATGGTAATGTTACCAACATCGCAATACAGATAGGGCCAAACGCATTTGGCAAAAGCTCTGAAAATAAAATGTAGAATCGAGAATTGCCTTGTAAGGCAGAAATTTCAACGAAGGAAGCTGTTTTTAGTGTTGCAAACTGGATTCTTGTCAGTCTAGCAATGGTCATCCAGCTTAAACTTCCTAAAACGATGCCTAGTGCAAGAGGTGTTTTAGCTGAAAACATAGTACACATTGCCATCATAGAAAGCAAAGGTGGAACAGATAAAAAAATTTCCATGATACGCAAAAAAATCGAATCAATCCATGTACCAAAATAATACCCGCAAAGTCCGCCTAGTGTAACCCCTACAAGAGCAGCAAAAAACAGACCTAAAAGACTGATTTCCAAAGTAGTTAAAACTCCGTAAGCAACTCTTGCTAAAAGATCCCGACCAGCATGGTCTGTCCCCATCCAGTGTTTCAAAGATGGAGCCATACTTCGTTCCTCAAACACCATGGTTTTAGGGTCATAGCCATAGATTTTTATAGTGAGAATGCTAATGATGATAATAATAAAGACGAGTAAGGATAATCGAATTTTTTTCATGCTTGATTTTCCTTTCGTGTTCTAGGATCTACTATGATGTATAAAATGTCGCTAATTGTGAGACCAATTATCAGACAAATGGAAGAAAGCATGACAATGGCTGCCATCAAATAATGGTCGCCTTTCGTTAAAGCACTAACACTAGCTTCAGCAATTCCCCCCCAAGAAAAAAGTTTTTCAAGCACAATCGAACCTTCAACAAGACTTACCAAAAGATAAGAAGAGAGAGTTATCATAGGTAGCATAGAATTTGGGACAGCATGGTGCCATACTACATAGCGTTCTTCGAGTCCTTTGGATCTAGCTGTTTTTATAAAATCCTGATGATAAGCATCAAGAAATGCACTTCTCTGATACTGGAACCAGACGCTGATATTAGATAGAATAAAAGCTAAAACTGGCATGATATAGCTTGCCCATTCTTCACGACCGCTAGTAGGTAAAGGAAATATTTTAGGAAGAAAATATTTGAAGGTAATTGCCAAAAAAAACACTGGAGTACAGAGCAATAAAATCGAAGTGGCAGTACAGGCTTTATCTACAGTTCCTCCACGATGTCTGCCACAGTAAATAGCAAGAGGAACAGCGATCAAGATGGTCAGGAATGTTCCTATTCCGGTAAGAGAAAGAGTACGCTTAAGCTTTTCAAAAAGCACATTAGAAACATTATCGTACACAGTTTTAGACTTTCCAAGATCGAATTGAAGGAACCGCCATGCCCATTTGGAATAGTTGATCAAAAAACTTTTCTGGGAATCAGCGCGCTCTTGTTTTACTTGTTCTGGGTCAATTATTCCTCCATCACGACTGCCAGTATTTAAAACTGACCCTGGCGACAGACTGAAAGCAGCAAAAGTAAGAATACTGACAGCAAATATGACGAAGAATGCTTCAGCTAGCCGAAGCATAATCTTTTTGAAAAGATAGGCTTTTAACAATTTTAGAATTCTGGCTCTGATCTTGTTTATCATTTTGGGATCCTTTAGCAAAAAGTGCCGATCTTCAGGCAAGATCAGCACTTTATACTTTCTATTTTTTGATCAATTTATGAGAAAAAACTCGAATAAACTGCCTGATGATGGAGCAATCCAACGGATATCCTGTAACATTTTTATTGATTCCAAAAGCATCTTTTACAGTATAAAGCCGAATTGCATCAGGGAAAGCATATAGTTCATCCTGAACCTGGTACATAAGCTCTTTTCGTTTGGCTAAATCCATCTCTTTGCGAGCTTGATTGAGCAATTCTTCCACTTTTGGATTATCGTAATAGCCAACATTCTTGCCTTCGGGTGGAAAGGCTTTGTTCGATAACTCATTATAAAGATCAGGATCAAACCAATACGCATGAGGGAATTCTTCTAATAGGAAATCCCAACTGTTGGCGTTCTCTGGGTTCAAAATATATCCAAAGAATTGCTCTTCAGGAATTTCAATGATTTCCAATTCAATTCCTACTTTTCTAAGATTTTCTTGTATGATCTCTGCAGCGAGTTTATATTCAGGAAAGCCTGCATATGTGATAAGCTTCAGAGCTCTTTGCAAGACGTATTTCTTTCCTTTTGGATTGAACTTCCGAGGGAGATTTTTTTTGTTGATGTAACCATCCAGGGAACCTTCTTCAGCAAAGATATAATAGGATGCCTCTCCGAGTTCTTTGGTAACAATCTTAGCAACTTGGTTTTTATCAATACAAGACTCAATGTATATCAAAAAATCTGCGAGGTTTTTTTTCTGTTCTTCGGCATTAAGTTGACCAAATTTCTTACCAAAGATTGAAGGCAGGTTTCTCCAGTTCGTAGCAAGAGTAATGGGGAATGGATAGACATACTTAAGTACATTTAATCCTGCTTCTTTAGCTCTTTTTTGATGTTCAGGCGCAAGCCATTTGATGTCGATCTCTCCGTTTTCCAGAGCGATCATTGCTGATTCTTCATCGGGAAAATAACGAAGTACCACCTTTTGTTTAGGCACTGCTTCATAGAATAAGGTATGTGGCACCAGAACGATTTTGGCTGCTTGTTCCCATTTTTCAATTTTATAAGGGCCAGTGCCTATAGGATGATGCATAAAAGGATGCTGGGAAAATTCTATTTTATCGTTGAAACAATGTTTGGGCAGAATCATGATTTCCGATAACTGGAAGAAAATAGGACCGTAAAAATCTGATAGAGTAATCGAGATTTCATAATCGTTCACTTTGGTCCAGCTAAAATACTGGTTATTTACTTTAAGATTGATTTTGTTTTGGGCCATTTGGCTTTCTTTGATTTTATCAAAGGTAAAAATAATGTCATCCGCGGAAAATGGGTGGCCGTCATGCCAGAATACATTTTTTCGTAGCACGATCTTTAAAATTACTTTGTCATCTTTCTTTTCATACTGGCAGTCAGAGGCCAAACGCATGACAAGCTCTTTATTGGTGCCATAATTCCATAGAGGTTGAAATATAAAATATTTCAGAGGATAGCCCATATCGTTCGCAACATTGGGATTGGCATTGCCGTTATCTTTGCTATAGGGAAGCCTCAATTCGGCAATTGATTCGGCGAAAATACAATTTACAATGCACATATACAACAATAAGAAGCATAAAATTTTCATAGAAAACCTTTCTATACAAAATTTAAAATGGTTTATTCGCTAGTCTTTAAAGACTCAAAGAATATACTGAAGCAATCATGGCGAGTCGTGACCAACAATTTTTGGCCCCTTTGAATATTCAAAGGAGTATTCCATAGCTGTACAGCTTGAGGCCAATGGGTTTTTAGATTTTCAGGGCAATTGCTCAACGTAATACCTTCGTAAAGATTCAATAAGAACCAAAATGAGATTAAGTTACAGCGTCCATTTTCAGTAGCAATTACCCCAACTTCTTTTGTTTCAGGCTGTAGAGGATCGCTTTCAAAATCGAAAGAATATAATTCTACTGGATCGGAAAGCCTACGATAAGGGTATTGAGCAAGCCTCGCTGAAAAATATTCCTTGGTAGCTACTTTATTGAAGTGCGTTACATCAAACCCGGCAACGTAATTTACTTGATTTATGCTAGCTATATCATGGCTTTCAATAAGCATGGCAAAAATTTTAGCGGCTTTTGGAATGATTTTGGCTCCTGGAGTCAACAAATGATTTCTAGCATGAAGTACAGAAGGAATCACTCCTTCTCCAAGAAGCCCTGAATCAACTATTTCACTGACTAAAAGATTTGCTTTCTGTTCCATATCTATTCCTACAATAAGTTCTGTAGACTTTTTAGGAATAATCTTGATCTGTGGATAGCCATTCTGATGGACGATTTCGTCCGCTAGACGAGCGATTTCTTCGATGATTTCACAGGAGATAACACTTTTTGCACCTGCTCTTGCTGCCATCATCCCCAAAAGACCTGATCCACTACCAATGTCTAAAACATGGGTATTATGATGAATCGCTCTCTGCAAAGCACAATCAAAGGCTGCATTTCGTTCATTGTCATTGATCATTGCAAAATGCCAACGAGGAATTATCTTCCTTAAGGCCCGATTATAGGCTATTTGTAGCGAAAAAGATTCTGGATACAATTCCAGGGCTTGACGAAAAATCTGTAAGGCATCCTGCGATTGCCCCTGATCCAGTAATTTGTATCCATGATCTAAGCGTGGATATACTTCTAAGGTTGAATTCATTCGATTACCCTTCAAGGGGGGATTTTATTCCTAATTGTCAAAGAGCTTTTCACTTTTCGCTTTTATATCCTCCGAAAAGTTACATCTGAGCATTTTTTTTGCTTTTTTTAACTCATCAATATGTCATCCATTGCTCTCTGATTATTATAATCAGAATGGTCCGTGGATTTGTTACCTCGCAAATAAATAAAATTTATTGATTTATTCACTGTGAATCCTCTTTGTTATTCATTACCCCGAAAAATCCCCCAGTCTCCTAATCCTGCCTTTGAACAAAGAGGGCAGATGGTGGGATTGGATTTTTCCTGGTTATTGTGAAGGATAATGTTGCCTTCGTTTTGGTATTCCATTTGTAACCAGGTACTTTGCGAAATCTGACCACTCAAGAACTCGAGCAAAAGCTGGAGGGCTATGTGAACGGCAGTCATGTTGAGGGTACGTAAGGATCCGAAGCGTTCCACCCACCATGGTTCGTTCGAAGGGAGAGCAAAGCCCGCCAGCTCTTTCATGGCATTTTCGTAGTCGGCTACACCTCCCAAGCACAGAAGACAACCTCCGCCAGGGATGATGATTCGCATGTCTGCTCCCATTTTTCTATCGGGTTGGACTTGCGAGGGTGAATCGGATTGTGTTCCTGGCAAAATACCCGTGCCTATATCAAGAAGAATTTTGTGATACAGACTGGCGATAATAGCACAGTTCATGCGGGCTGCATCGTTGTCCACACAGGAAATGAGTACATCGGCTTCCAGCGCAAGGCAATGTGCGTCGTAGATCGGACTGGTAGACGCGACTATGTTAAGAGTCTCGTTTTCACGACATCCCATCGTCTTGAGAAAAGATGCCAGTGCCTCCACTTTGGCTGTACCTACATCTTTTGCCGTGATGCCATCCATTTCAGGAACGTTGTGGATTTCCACAACATCGGGGTCTATGAGAATGAGATTGCGAACGCCTGACTTTACAAGGGTGGTAGCAGCGAGCGAGCCCGATCTGCCGCAACCAATGATAGCCATAGTAAGTGATGTAAGCTTTTCCCATGGCTCTTTTCCTAAGACACCTATGGTCCTGGAAAATTGTTTGTAAAGAGAAGGATCCATTTGTGTAACGCTCGCTTTATTTTCATTAAGGCCAAAATCACTCATAATAAAGCTATCCATCTGCGGGCCAATGAGTTTAATCTTATCGAGAGGCAGCAAATCTTTCTGCGATGACATGACGGATCCCCACCACTCACCTGTCGAAGGGAGAAAAGATATGGCACATGCAGCACCGTCGGTCAAGATATTGAGCCAGTTGGCTATGTCTATTCTTTCGCTTACGATGCTTAGGACGATGTATTGCCCGTATTCGGGTATCTGATGGCTCAAGGAAGCTCTTATCAGATATTCCATAGAGGCTTTTTTTTTGCAAAGTCCAATGGAAGAATAGACTTTTCTATCTGGTGCATTGGTTAGCATGTCGATTACCTGGAAAAAAACAGAAGAAGGGAATACAGCAACATTAGTCATAACTATACCTCACTTGTTTTTTTTCTTTTTTTTGAACATTTTCTTCTTCCTTCCTTTTTTCTTCCGCTAGTTTTCGCTTTTGCATATCAGCTTCTTGAGAAGCCTTTCTCCAAAAAGAGGCTAATCTATAATTCATTTGCATAGAATCAGGTTTTTGAATAAGCTCTCTTAGTTCAGGTGAAATTAATATTTGCATAAAAAACCCTTCTATAAAAAAACAGATATTACTTTCATTTCTAAAAGTAATATCTGTATGAATCGGTCATAAGTTACTGATAAATTAAAATTTTGATTGCTTTCTTAAAAAGAATATCAGAGCATCTATGATCCCCTCAAACCGTGTCAAATCTGGAAATGCTCTCTGAGCAAAGTTATAGAGCAATCACAATAATGCTGCTATAGAAAAAATTTTTCCTTCGTATTTTTTATAAATTTTCTTTAACAATCGTTTCTTTTTTGCTGTAATATTTGGAATTAAGATTTACTTAACTCATTTAAATATATTGGCATTACAAATACTATTTTAAAGGGATATTCTATGCAAATAGCTTTGGGAATTTTAGGTGGAGAATATGGTCAAGATGAAATCAAGGGTGGGAAAAATTTCCCTCTCAATTTGCCTACAGTACGATTGGGAATTTTACCTACGATTGCCTCTGATCTTGAAATTACTAAAATATATATTGCTTACCTTGATAAGAATAGACAATTATTGGAATCTATATTAAAGTATATAGAGGAGTATAAAAAAAATCGGACAAACGGGGAAAAAACTATATCTATTGAGCCAATTGTCTTAGAATGTGAAAAACAAGAAAGCGACCCCCACGATCCTGATAAAACATTCCAAGTGCTGTCTAAATTGATGAAAGAAGTTCAAGAGAAATCCAAACCAGATTTAGTATATTTGCATTTAGGTACGGGAAGCCATATTCAACAGTTGACTTTTTATCGTTTCGCTGACAGGCAGATTCTGTCTTGTCCAACACGATTGATACAGACTTATTTAGATCATGATGAAAAAATTGGCTATAAAATTCCTAGACTTAGACTCTATCGCCATAGTCCAGCTAAAAAGATAAATAAAGAATTGGAAAATGCTTGTGAGGAATTAAGAAATAGTTTGGGCGGTGGAAATGATAAATGGGAAATGCAAATCAAGCATCTAGCAGAAGTTGCTTTGATGACAGATGATCCTATTTTGCTATTGGGAGAAACTGGAACAGGAAAAAGTTTTCTTGCTTATCAAATACATCAGCTATGGATAAAAAGAAAACACCAAGAGTCAAAAAAAACAAAATTTCATAAAGTCAACTGTGGAGGCCTAACGAAAGAACTAGCTCAATCAGAAATTTTTGGACATGAGGAAGGTGCCTTTACAGGTGCTACAAGAAAGCGACGAGGTATGATGGAATTGGCTGATAAAGGCACTTTATTTCTTGACGAAATTGGCGATTTAGACCCTATTGTGCAAAGATATCTTTTGACTGCAATAGAAGAAAAAAAATTTTATCCTATAGGCTCAGAGGAACCTATCGAATCTAACTTCCGCTTGATTTGCGCTTCCAATAGGAATCTTAAAGAAGATATCCATGCAGGCCATTTCCGTAAAGATTTGTATTCCAGAATCAGACATTGGGTCTTTGAACTCCCTCCTTTACGAGAGAGAGCAGAAGCCCTGCCCGAACTCACTCGCCGTTTCCTAGATACATGGTTCGAAAAGAACCAAAAGCAACACAATTTAGTCACCTATAGACAAGGATTAGACTTATCGAGTGTTGGATGGACTACGTTTTTACAGTTCGCTCAAGAGGCAAAGTGGTCGGGTAATATACGTGATCTTCAAAATGCTATCAATCACATGGCAACCCTTACTACAATTCGGCAAGAGCCAGAAATTACAGAAGAAGCAGTTAAAGAAACAATAGAATATCTGCAACAAGTTTGGGAAGAAAATAGAATTTTTCAAAAAGAGGAAATTTACAGTTTCTTACAAAATATATGTAAAGAACAGTATCCTGAGAATTCATTTATGGATGGTGTTGAACTTTTACTACAAGATATGGCATTAGATAGATACAATAATCACAAAGGAAAAGCAGGAAAAGAATTGTATCTAAAACCAAACGAATCGCTTTCTAATCCCGCTGATAAATTGAGTCAACGATATAAAATTCTTATGAAAAAGCGATAATGGTTTAACGCCAATGAAGACATATTCGTATACTAGATCGCTACTATAATTTTCTATTCTTCTATTTTCGCTGCCATTATTTTCATGTCTGAAGGCTGGCCTGATTTTTTGCCTTATTTACTCCTAACCTTTTAAATTTATATCAAAAAAATTCTAATAAATTCATATATATAAAGATAGAAAAAATAATACATTCTATCTTTTATTTTTATATTTTTTAGCAATATTATTACGCAATATTACTTTTTTATTATTGCTAATATTGAATTGACATTTTCAAATAGGGAATATACACTTTATAAAGTTCTTGAAACTAGAAATTTCTTAGCTTATTTTGTTTGAAAGGAATCAGGGATGGTATCTGTCAATTTTCATCTTACTGATTTTTGCAATCTTCGCTGCAAATTTTGCTATGCTCATTTTTACAATACTCAAGAGAAGAATAAATTGCAGAGGGATCAGATTTTAGAAATTCTTAAAAAATTACAAAGTGAAGGTTTTATAAAAATTAATTTTGCGGGTGGAGAACCATTTTTACATCCTTTACTAGGAGATTTGATTCATTATGCTTATAAAGTCGGTTTAAAGACATCTGTAGTTACCAATGGAACGCTTGTTACAAAAGAATGGCTTGATAAATATGGACACTACCTTCATTGGATTGGTATCAGTTGTGATAGTGCCGATGAAAAGATAGAAAAAAATTTAGGAAGAGGCTCTGGTACGCATGTAGCCTCTACCATTCACGCTTTTGAAATGATAAAAGCTTTTAATACCAATAATTCAAAACATCGTATTCGTATGAAATTAAACTCTGTAATTACCAGTCTAAACTGTCAAGAAGATATGAAGAACTTTGTAATACAATGTGGTGTAGAAAGATGGAAAATTTTCCAATTTTTGCACATTCATGGAGAAAACGATAGCGTTTGTGATGAACTTGCCATTACAAATGAACAATTTAGCAATTTTATTCTGAAACATAAAAATTTGGAGAAACAAAATATCGGCTTAGTGCCAGAAAATAACGATGCGATGATCGAATCCTATATCATGATGGATTCTGAAGGAAGATTCTATCAAAACAAAGAAAACTTTTATAAAAAAAGTGATCCTGTTCTTGTAGCAGGTATCTCAAGAGCATTGCAGCAAGTAGGTTTTTCACAAGAAAAATTTTTATCCAGGGGTGGTCTTTATTCTTTTTAAAATTCAAGAGGAGATAAATATCATGGAATATCCAGAAAATGAAAAATGGCAGGAATGTTGGGAATTATTTTGGGAAGAAAAGTTTAAGAAAAAGCAAGGATTTGTCATGGCTTTAACTAAAAATTTAGGCAAGGAGCCTAAAAAAGATAGGGGAAGTGTACAATCATCGGTTACTTACTTCAAACAAGGAAAAGAGATTGCTAGAATCAAATATTTTTTGGAAGATTCGCAAAGACGTGAGGCATTTTTGACAACTCTAGGAATTTCCATGAACGAGCTGGAAGAATGGGTATTAGAGATTAAAAGGAATAGCCAGGAACTTCCCTTATCTCAAGCCAGCAGCTTTATGTATCCGCATTTTCCCATATATCTTAAGGATTTAGAGGAAAGCTGGATAGACCCATGTTTTTTGGCATCACCAGGAGATAGAAGATCAAGCTATGATTTGAATTTTATTGGGACTGGGATGGAAAGAATCAGGGATCAAATCGAAAGTGGCGGGCAAATTTTAGTGATTCAAGCTAAAATTGGCAAAACCAGGCTTTTAGAATATTTGCGTTATCAATCTCAGAAAAAAGAAAAAAGCAAAGCAACTACGTCTTACCTATATTTCCAAAAGAACATGGCCCAGGAAAGTTTGAATCAGGAAACAGGTAATAAGAAAACTATCTGGATGCTGGACAGCGATAGAAAAGATTTGCGTGCCCAAATGATAGAAGAGTTCCAAAAAATACAGAAACCACAAAGAGATTTTTCTTCTCCTAAGCATTCTCTTATCATTATGGTAGATGAGAAAGAAAATTTAGCAAATATTCTAAATGATTTAAAGCTAGAGAGATCGAATGATCAAAGATATAGGAAGGCAGAAAAAATCTCTTGTATTACCTACCAAATGAAAATACTTTTAAAAGACGAATCCGCTATTCAGGTTCTTAAAACAATAGAAAAATACACTGCCAATCCAGACCATCATACGATATTGCAGAAAATACAGTATTTTATAAAAAAGCCCGAAAAAACGACAATGTCTCCTTTTGATAAAAAGCAGCCAATAGAAAGCATTCCTGAATGGTGCAAGGAATTGGATTCTTTTACCAATATCGTCAAAATTCTTCTCGATAGTAATATAGAATGGGATTTGTCCGAATGCACATGGGATTCTCTCTTGAACAAGCTCCTGTGCTTTAAAATGGAAAAGCTATTGCCACAAACTCTGCCTTATAAAAAAGAAAGAGTGGAAAATATTTTAGCGGAATTTGCCATTGCATGGTTAGAGGAAAGCCTAGAAAAAAAAGAAATCCAACGCTATCCTGGGTCATTTCTTATCTTGCCAGAGCAGCAATTTATGCAAGATTTATGGAATTTCGTTATTGCCAGAAAAAAGGAAACTCTTTCTCTTCCTACGGTTCAGGACATCTGGAAACAATTGGACAACCCAGAGACAGACATAGATAAAATCAAAGATTCTCTCTGGGCATGGAAATTCATTGATAGACAAAAGCTATGGGAAACGCTTCATGACTTTCCTTTGTGGAAATATCCTTGCTATGATGATTTAGATGAGGAATCTCAAGCTAACATGTCTCCATGGTATTTTTCCAGGAATACAGATCGGCAAAAAAAACACGTTTTGACCCAATGGTTTTGTGAAGTTCTGGAAAAGGCAGATGCAAATCTTTTAAAACCTTTGTTTCCTGAAATTTTGCTTCATGGAGAAGACGAAATAATAGATGCCTATAGCATCGGAGAAAGGATATTTGCTATAGTACCAGAACTTGTTCAGCAGAAAAATTTCCAAAAAACTCTGGAACAACTACCCCTTTCCCAAAGGCATCTCTGGGTATTAACAGCAGCATCTGCCACGGATTTAGTCTCTCTCCAAAATGTAAAAACATCCTGGGAGTATATCTTGAAATTTTGGGATAAGCATTTACGTCGGAGAACGCAGGAAGAAGAGCAAACGCAAAATCAGAAAAGGAATAGAATAAAACAAGAAGAATGGCGTTGGTACACACAATCCTTGCGTCATAATTTTATACAACGCCATTTCGCTCGTTTACGTAGAATATCTCAAAAATATTGCGAAACTCTACCCTACATTCCATTAAAGATTCCCATTACAGATCCAGAGTATTACGACGAAAACGGACCAAGGGCGGATTGGTTCGCATGGACAAATAGTATTTTCCTAAGCGAAGAAACACTATCTTGTTCTGATAGGTTGGAATGGGAGCCTCTAGAATGGCTTGTAAAGAAGGGAAATCTTGATGCCCTCAATATTATCAGCGGCCAAGAAAAAGGGTATTGGATATTAGAGAGATATTATAAGGAGTGCAGAGCCTATTTGGGAAAGGGCACAGAAGGATGGAAATCTTCCGAATTGCCTGGTATTTTGGCTTCTTTCTATATCAAAGACCCAGAAATTTTCAACTGGTACAAAAAGCTCAGTCTGGAACAGCGTCGAGAATTTTTGGGACACTTTTTATATGATACACTAAGATGCAGTTCTTTACCCATGATGGAAGAAATTTTGAAATTCATAAAGCAGGAAAATCCTGATTTGCTGACATCCGAAAGCTTGGAAAGCATCATGCATTGGTATAATCCACAAAAAGCGTCTCTAGCTTCTAATATAGTTCCCTTTATTTATCTCTGCGATGGTAAACAAAGGATAAAACACACCATAGCTTTTTTGGATATTCTTTCAAGCCATATAGAAAGCAAGGCATACCATAATATCTTGGAAAAAACTTTTTGGGAAGTCTATAGAGAAACTGATTGGATAGCAACACAAATTCCCTTTCGCTTAGAAGAAGAATCGTCTGAAAAAGATTTGCAGCAAGACCCCAATGCTTTAGAGCTGCTCGCTCAAATGTTGGAACATTATGTAGAAAAATTTTTATCTAAAAGCACACATACTTTAGACAACTTCCTTAGCTATTTAGAAGGATATAGCAAAATATTGCTAGAATTCTGGAAACAAGCCTCTGAAAAAAGATACGGAAATTGCCTTTCGTCTTTTGAAGCCTGGTATAGTCGCAGATGGAAATCCTCAAATGACTTACACTATTATAATGCTGAAGATGATACAATCATAGAGCAAGCCCAAGATACAATACAAAAGACTATTGTAGAATGGGGAATCGAAATTTTATATAAAGAAGCCTCTCCTAAATGGAAATTTGTTAAACAGATTGAAATGATATTGTACCTTTCGGATTATATAGCAAAATATCCCAAAAATGCTGAGCCTGAAATATATCGAATTGCATATAGTTCTATAGAATTCAATAAATTAAGCTACCAAGAAAGAAAAGAATGCTATATTTGTATGATGGAGCTATTAGCGAAAGAGCTAGAAGAAAACAAAAAAGATTTATTATTCGATTCTTTGTTAGATGTTGCTATTTCTCAAAAAATTCCGATCTATTCTGAGCTAATAGCAATTTTAGACAAAGATTCCCATTTATATGATAGATGGAGTGCGTATCTTATAGAAGAAAAGTTTTTATATGCTAAAAGTTATTTTAATCCCTTTCCTCGTTCTGCTTTGTTTTTTTTGTTGGCAAAAGACAATGATGTTTTAGATCGTTGTTTAGCCCAGGAGCTTCAAGGGAGAAGCGAAATATTTTCTTCGCCTCAAGCTGCCATCCTGGGTAAAATTCTTCAGCATGTTGTGAAATATGATGTTGCCAATGATAGCTGGGCAATATGGTTTTTCTCTCGAATAGAATGTGCCCATAAAGAACTTTGGCCAGCCCTCATAGAAAGCTTTGGATTTCATCGCAAGGAACTTGATATTTTTCTCTCTATTTTGAATCGTTTTTTTCTCTCACTAGATACTGATATCCAGATAGAGCGGATGGAAACAATATACAAAGCTTATGAACATAAAAGTTTTTTTTATGAACATTTTATGCCATGGATTCTATGTATCTTACAAAAAGATAACAAAAAGCCTGCGTTTTTTTCTATGTTAGAAAGATGGGAAGAAGAAATGGAAACTTCTTTCTCATCTCCTTTCATCTACCATCGCGATGTATACAAGGACATAGAGGCAATAAAATCTCTTTTATCTTGTCCCCCCCAATTTTTAGACTGGGATAAAGATTGTATTTTTTTGCTTGCATTATTTGCCTATGCCTGCTCCCAAGCCTTGCAGTCTTTAGAGGAAAATTACCTCTCTCAATACATCCTGTGGTGCGAAAAGCAAATCCAAAAGATGCTGCAATCGCCTGTTTCTATATGGCAAAAGAGGATAAACAGGATATTATGGCAATTTTTGTTGGATGCTTTGCCTGGCAGCAGAGTAGAACTGCATCAGAAAGCCCTTGATTTCATGCTTGGAAATTTTTTAGCTTTAGATTTGCCTGAAGATGAAGTCTATTGGTTAATGAATTCCTTGGAAATATCTGTAAAAAAAATTCTGGGCAATGGTGCAAAAGATATAGGAGAAATTCTTGAAAAAGAGGCAGAAAATATGGTATCTTGTTATCTGAAAAACCAAAGCCCTTATTTGCGATTTGCTCTATTCGATGTTCTGTTGCTACAGATTTATAGACACAACCCTCACAGTAATGTATTTCTTTCTATTTTAAAGAAGACTCAACATCAGGCGATTCCTTTTTTTATCCATGTCATGAGACAGGAATTAGATCCCAATACAGCCTTTAATCTTTTTTTAGCAGAAACGCAAGCATCGCAACAAACTTTGGAATTCTATCTTAGGAATTATATGACCACAAACGATCTCGCTGCTATGGTTCACCACTTCTGGTATGCACAAGCCATAGTCCAGGAAGATATTGTTTGGGAAGACTGGCCTTCTGATATAAAGCCTAAAAGAGATTTCGTTTGTCCTAATATTCCCAGAAAGCTACTCAAAGCATGCGCTAACCTAGGTAAAAAGAAAATGGTGGACATCATGCAAACGAGATTACAAAAGTACCCAGAAGAAAAGAAACTCTGGCAGGTTTTGCTGAATAATTTGTATAAGCACCAGCCATAAAAAACATCGTGTTACATCAGAATATTTTATAGCAATCTTCTCAGATTTTATTTCACTAAAAATAGAGGAATTTATAAATATGAATAAATACTGTGATTTTTTAAAAATTTTAAGTGGTAAAATATGCGGTTACAAAGAAAAAGAAGGAACAGCAGTAATTCTTAAATATATTGATGTACCCCAAAATGTAAATCTTACAGATGAAGAGTTAGTATGCCTTATATATAATATACCTGGAAATTCCTTGATGCATAGATCTGTTGATGATATATCAAAAATAAAAAATGTTTATGAAGATTTTATAGTTATAGAAATGGAGACTTTTTCTAAAGCTATAAAAATAGAAAATGTATCTATTGAAACTCATCATTATTCTTTAGATATATTAAAAAAAACATTAAATGAGAATATGCCAAGAGAAATAAAAATTTCATTTTAGTTAGAAAAAATTTGATAGAAATAAAGAAATTGCAGATATTATTTTTTCAAAAAAAAATTTATCTGGAACGCAGTATGCTATTAAAGAGTTACAGAAAGAAGTTGAATTTATAAAAAAACACTTGCAAAAATGGGAAGATTTTTTTGCAAGTGTTTACAAATTTTTTGATGAATACTACCAAAAATTACAAAAAATTGCTGATATATTTGGAGAAATATCATTATTGGCTGGGCTAGGATGGGACTTATGCAAAGGTATTCTCCATAGCCAAAAATGGCTGCAATTAGAGCAGATTTCTCGTCTTCTGGAAAACCAAAAAAAGTTAGAACAGCTCATTAGCCTTTTAGGGCGATTAAAAGAAAGTGAACAATTTGACATAGATTTTTTATTCCAAGAAAAGCAAAAAAATAAAAATCAAACACAAATTTCTCCTTTGGCTCGTTCCGAGCTTTATGGTGTACATCTTAGTAATGATTTAATGAGACTTTTGCCAAGCGAGCTTTTTCAATTAAGTCAACCTACCTTAAAAAAAATATTTTATGCTAAATTTATAGAAAATCGGCTATTAACTTATGAACTGAGAGGATTAATATCAAAGAAAAATAATGTTTTAGAAAAAGCAAGATCAGAGAAGAAGAAAAAAAGGAAAGGGCCTATTATTGTATGTATTGATACCTCTGGAAGCATGCAAGGTATGCCAGAAAGGCTAGCCAAAGCAGTGACTTTAGCATCTGTTAAAATAGCACTTCGAGAAAAGAGACAATGCTATATGATTGCATTTAGTGGTATTGGAAATTTAATGGAGCTAGAGCTAGCACAAAATCGAAATGCTTTAAACAATTTGCTAGAATTTCTGATATTTTCTTTTGGAGGCGGAACCGATTTTGTTACCCCTTTAAATAGATGTTTAGAGTTACTTGCAGAAAATTCCTTTTCCAATGCAGATATCTTAATGGTGACTGATGGAATCGCTTCTATACCAAATAATTTCAGAGCAAAGTTAGAGGAAAAGAAGAAAGAATACAACTATAAGATTTATACTATTTTAATAGGTAATAGCTCATGGAATGGTATAGATTTTAGTGACAATATCTATCATCTAAGCAATATCACAGCATTTAGCAATATTTGATTTTTGATAATGTTGTCTTTGAAGTCATGTGTGTTAAGCTGAGTTTAATAACACAAGATTGAGGCTTGTGTAAAAAGTCTTTTAAGAGTCGTTATCGTTATCTTTCTCTTTCTCGTTATCGAAAGCATCTTTATAATTATAAAGGTTTTAGATAAAGAGAATGATAATGATAATGATAACGAAAAAGCACTATCAGGACTTTTTACACAAACGTCATGATTGAGGGAAATTGTATTTTTTAGGGAAAAAAAGATTTGACTTGTTTGTATGCTAAAGAGATAATAGAGGGGTATAAAAAAA
>CALKWO010000228.1 GCA_938003875.1 uncultured bacterium | reverse complement strand
ATCTGTGGTTCTCTTTAAAAATCAAAAAGTTCACTTACAAGCTGCGGAATATAGGATATAGCTAAAGAATTTTGTAAAACAGACGATAATATAGAGAAAGGCAAAGTATGTTTTTTTTGAAAACACTTTTGCTATGGCTGGTGTTCTGTACTTTCTGTTTGCAAGGCCAGACCATAAGAATTAAAGATATAGCGCAAATAGCAGGGATACGAGACAACCAGCTTATGGGAATGGGGCTTGTGGTTGGACTAAGAAATACAGGAGATCGTTCAGAAGCATCCTTGAAGGCTTTGAGAAATCTTCTGAAACGACATAATTTCCAGATTTCTGAAGACAATCTTGCCTCTGGAAATGTCGCTCTTGTTATGGTGACGGCCAATCTCCCCCCTCTGGCGCGCAAAGGCAGTAAAATAGATATCACAGCTTCTTCTATAGGAGATGCCAAAAGCCTTGCAGGTGGCACACTTTTAGCAACATTTCTTCGTGGGCTAGACCAAAATGTGTATGTTGTAGCGCAAGGATATTTGAATTCAGGAAGTGGCCTTCCTACCGTTGCTTCTATTACAGAGGGAGGCATCGTAGAAAGAGAAGTTCCCTCTGCCTGGGTTTCAGAAAAGCAAGAAATCCATTTGAGATTGAACCATCCTGATTTCAATACAGCAGCGAAAATTTCCGAAGCAATCAACAAAAAATTCCCAGGAGAATTTCCTTGTAGCTATCCTGTGGATATGACAAGCGTGAAAATCGTTTTACCAGAAAGATACAGGGCCAAAGAAAATATTGCCCGATTTGTGGCAGAAATCATGCTTTTGTCCGTTTTGCCAGAGATTCCTGCAAGAGTAGTTATACAAGAGCAGACAGGAACAGTCGTTATGGGCGATTCCATAGCAATACATCCTGTAACTATTGTTCATAATCAGATTACTATTCGCATCCAGGGAGATGAAAAGGGCATAACCACCGTACAAAAATTGGTGAGTGCGCTTTCTGCTCTTCAGGTTTCAGCAAAGGATGTAATCCAGATTTTATTTATGCTAAAAAAATCAGGGGCACTTCATGCTGAACTGATTCTGGTAAACAATTGAAAGGGGAAAAAATGCAAATATCCTTTTGCACAACAAAACCAGATAGAGCAGAAATTCATAAAGTATCTCAGGAATTCCAGAGGCTATGGTTGGAAACCATGCTAAAGCAGGGCAGAGAAAAAATTTTTTCCAATGAAGAGTCTGAAAACTCTTTAAGTTCTTTTTGTGAAGACATGTTTCCCCAGGTGATGGCACAGCAAATTTCTCAAAATGACCCTTTTGGACTGACCAGGCAAATCTATGAACTGCTGGTTCAGAAAGCACAGAAAAAAGAATAGTTATGAAGCAAGATGAACTTTTAGAATCTTTATACCAAAATATTTGTGATCAAACTACTTTTATCAAAGAAATTACAGTAATTTTAGAAAACTTTCTCTCTGAGCAGCCTCAAGATTGGGAAGGAAAGCTGTGGGAGCTAGAGCTGAAAATGAACCAGATCAGAAATCTTTTTGTGCTATGCCAGGGAACTTTAGAGACAATGTCCAATATACTGAAAATACCAGCCATCAGTCTGGAAGATGCTATTCCTTTATATCCTCATAAAGATTTTAGGGATAAAAAAAAGGAATGGCAAGAGTCTATCCTGATTTGCCAAAAACTATTAGAGAAGGCATCTCAGACCATAGAGTTGAAAAATAATGTGGTTAAAAAACTCATAGAAATCTATGCCAACACAGCAACAACCACATATAATTCCAGAGGCATTTCTACTTTGGAGAATCGTCATGCTGCGCTTTGATATAAGTACAAAATCTTTAAATTTAGCGCAAATCGCTATCCAGACAACCCAGAACAATATAGCGAATGCACAGACTCCAGGCTATAGTCGTCAGGAAGTAATTCTCAAAACAGCAGCTTCAAAATACTATCCAGGCATAGGGCATATAGGGCAAGGTGCAGAATTGTCCCAGATTCAAAGAAAGGCGGATTCCTTCCTTACCAATCGAATTCATACAGAGACACAGAGCATAGGCAGGCTGGAAATCGAAAAAAAAGCCCTGGATGATATAGAGAGCCTTATGACCCCTTCTGACGGAAGTATTCTCTCGGAGATGGAAGAAACTCTGGATACTCTTTCTGCTTTAGGCAATAGCCCTGATGATATTGCATTACGGGAAAATTTTAAGGACAACATGGATACTTTAGGAAATGCTTTCCAAAAGCTAGCTAAAGAGTTTGCTAAAATTCAGAAAGAATACGAGGAATACTTTAAAGGTATAGTGGAAAAAGCTAACGAGATGGCTCAAAGCATAGCCAAGCTCAATGAGCAAATACGGGCAAGCATAAATGTTTCCAGTGATCTTTTAGACAAAAGGGATAGCATGGTGGAGGAAATCAGCCAGCTTGCAGGCATACGCACTTCCTATTCTAAAGAAGGAAGCGTGCAGGTAGTCTTAGGAAACAGGCTTTTGGTGGATCAGAACAAAGCATCTAGCCTGGAAGCGAAACAAAAAGAAGACGGAACCTATATCCTGAAATACCAGGATAGTTCTGATTCTATTTCTCTGAAAGAAGGAGAAATCTCAGGCATCTTGAACATACAGAACAAAACCATCCCAGAATACCAGAATCGCCTGGATACTCTCGCTGGGCAATGGATAAGAGAAATCAACAATACCCATGCAACAGGTATTGCCTTAGTGAAAGGCATGGAAAATATCCAGTCGGAAGAAGCTGCAACAAAAGAAGATATTCCTTTGAACCAGGCTGGTTTTTCTATGCAAAGCGGGAAACTATCCCTTATTATAAGAAACAAAACTACAGGAGAAGAAACCAGTTCGGAAATCAGCATTGATCCTGATGCTGAAACCCTTGTAGACATAGCAGGAAAGATGAGTTCCGTATCTCATCTATCTGCCCAGGCACAAGATGGAAAACTAAAATTGCAAAGCGACTCAGGCTACGAATTTGCTTTTTCTCAGGACAGTTCCTATTTTTTAGCAGAAATGAAACTCAATCCTCTGCTTTCTGGGAAAAAAGCCGAAGAGATGAAGGTTTCTTCCTGGATACAAGAGGATGTTACAAGAATATCCCTGGCAAAAAGCTTTGCTTCTGGAAATAATGAAAATGCACTCCATTTAATGGATACCATGCAGAACAAGAATCAAACAGCTCTAAGCGGGAAGACATTCCAGGAATACTGGAACTCCAGCATTGTAAAAATTGGCAGCGAGGTGGAATCCAAAGAAAGAGAGATTTCTTTGCAATCCGTTATCCTGGAAGACCTGGTAAAGAGAAAACAAGAGGTGTCTGGAGTTTCTGTAGATGAGGAATTAATACGCTTGCAGAACTATCAATATAGCTACCAGGCCGCTGCACGCTTATTCGATACAATGGACGAACTAATGAAAACAGCCATTACTTTAGGACAATAGGAGTTTGCTATGAGAATATCTTCTTCTCAGATCACAGACAATGCTTTAAAATCGCTTCAAAAGAACCTGGAAAAACTGACTACATCCAGACAAAAGGTTTTAGATGGCAAAAAATTTACAAAAGCTAGCGATGCTCCTCTGGAAATGCAAAAAAGCCTGGCAATCAAGGTTTCTTTAAGTCAGAATACAAGGTATCTCAAAAGAATAGAAGATAGCCTTTCTTCTTTGCAGTCCAGAGAAATTACGCTAAGCCAAAATCAGGAATATATGCAGCAGGCAAAAGAAATCGCTATGTCAGCAAACAATGGAACGCTGACTTCGCAAGACCGCAGCAATCTGGCAGACCAGGTCAATGGAATTCTGGAAGGGATGGCAAGCCTGGCCAATGAAAAAATTCAAGGGGCCTATGCCTGGGGAGGTACTAAAACCAGCCAGGCTCCGTTTGCTATTGTCCGAAATGAAAAGCAAGAAATCCTTCAGGCAAACTATGTGGGGAATCAGGAAGAAAACCAGGTCAGCATCGGCAAGGATGAAAAAATGACAGTGAATATCCCAGGTGATCAGGCTTTTTCTTCCAGCTTTGCATCTCTTATCAAGCTGAGAGACTCTTTACAAAACAAAGGCGGGCTTTCGGAAACAGATCAAGTCAAACAAATTTCCGCTTCTTTGACGGATATAAACAATTCTTCGGAACAAACACTAAATCTTTCTGTGAAAACAGGAAATAGTATAAATCGCTTACAAACCAGGCAATCTAACCTTGAGCAAGAAAATATCCAGAAAGAAACTCGCATTTCCCAAATAGAAGATGCTGATATTCCCACCACTGTTGTACAGATGACAACGGCAGAAACCGCCTACAATGCAACTCTCTACACCATCTCTCGCTCCAACACAGGAGGCCTTTTGAATTACCTGGGCTAAGTCAGCGATCAGAATTAAATAACTTCCACATTTGATAAAGCTCCATCTATGAGGAAGATAAGCCAATGATCAATCCCAGTTTTTTTCCACGAAAAACACGAACATTCCTTTTTGTGTTTTTCGTGGACCCCTCTTTATACTCTTCTCTTCGTATTCTTCGTGCTGAAGCTGAAATACAATCTGCTGGTTGACAAGTCTTATGTTTTTCTATATGATAAAGAGGATTTGCTTTCAATCATTCTATTCAATATGTTTTTTATAAGAATTTTCTTAAAGAATTGGTATAAAAAGAGTTTTGAGGTGGACATCATGTCCATCTCAAAAGTCCTTTTATTTCAAATAATTAGATATAGGCATTTTGTAATATATTGGTATAAAAAGAGTTTTGAGGTGGACATCATGTCCATCTCAAAAGTCCTTTTATTTCAAATAGTTAGATATAGGCATTTTGTAATATATTGGTATAAAAAAAGTTTTGAGAGTGACATCATGTCACTCTCAAAAGTCCTTTTATTTCAAATAGTTAGATATAGGCATTTTGTAATATATTGGTATAAAAAAAGTTTTGAGAGTGACATCGTGTCACTCTCAAAAGTCCTTTTTCTCCAATAGGTTATATAGAAGGGAAATAAATTATGGAAGAAGTCATTCTATTAGAAAGCACTACCTTGAGAAATAGATTTTGTACGGAACGAAACACAGAAGTGCTGGAACGCTTTGGGAATCTTGTACTTCTGCCGAATACTGGTTTTGCCACAACAGAGATGCTTGCGGATTTCTATCAGGTTTCAATCAATACGATTCGACAAATCACTCTTCGTCATAAAGACGAGTTTGAAATGGATGAATATACTGTCATGCCCTGGAATGATTTTGTAGATAAATTTTGTGTTCCTGTAAAATCCAAAGGCAGGATGATTGCGCTTTATCCTAGGAAGGCCATTCTCAGAGTTGGAATGCTTTTGAGGGATTCAGAGGTGGCAAAGCTGGTGAGAACCTATCTTGTGAATTTAGAGCAAAGCGTTATGCAAACCGTTAATAAAGGAGAGACAGCCCTTTCCATCATGGCACAGCAGCTTTCCAGCAATGCAGAAGAGCTGGCATCCCAGGCCAAAGTACTTTGTGCTGTTGTACATGAAATGGAACGCAATCGCAATAGCATTAAAGAATTTTCTTGCAGGCTAAAAGATCATGAGAATCGAATATATTCTCTCGAAAAACAAAGCAAAAGCCAGTCAGAAACCATATCCCTGGAACAGGTAAAAATTCTCAGGAATATGGTAAAAGCAAAGGTACAGAAACCTGTTTCTTTTTGGAGTAAATTCAACGCTCATTTTCAGATTTCCAGATATAGCCATCTGGCTAAGGCCAGGTTTGAAGATGCATGCCATTGGATAGAACAAAATATGTCATAGAGGGCTTTGCCCTTTCTTTTTCATAACTTCTCTCATGGCATTGCGAAGTGTCTTTAAATTTACAGGCTTTTGGACAAGCATATCAATGCTCATCTGTTTTTCTTCATCGCCTTTATTCATGGCTTTATCGAATTCTTTATCAAATCCAGTAATCAAGATGATAGGGGTGTCTGGGCTAAGTTTTTTGATTTTATAACTCATTTCATCGCCATTCATATCTGGCATAGCCAGATCTGTTATGACAAGATCAAAATCATTCGCAAGAAATAGAGATAGCCCTTTGCTTCCACAATTGGCTGTTGTCACTCTATGTCCATCATAAGCCAGATATTCCTCCATTGTAATCAAAACCTGCTCTTTATCATCCACCACAAGTATATTCAATTTTTGTTCTAAAGCTTCATCAATGCTATCGTCTTCCTTTTGTATTGTTTTGTATTGTATCTGGATAGGTAAAGTAATCAGGAAAGTAGTTCCCTTTCCCTCTTCACTTATGATGTCGATATTCCCTTCATGCCTCTGCACGACCCCATATACCATAGACAATCCCAAACCAGTTCCATTAGCACCTTTTGTTGTGAAAAAAGGCTCCAGGCATTTTTTTCTCACTTCTTCCGACATCCCTATCCCATTGTCTCTGATTTCCACGGCAATTTTGGTTTCTTCTGCGTGGGTATGAAAAATAATACAACCTCCTTTGGGCAAAGCATCTACAGCATTGCATAGAAGATTGGTAAATGCCTCTCTTAGCTCGGCTTCATTTCCATAAATTAAAGGTATTTCATGCATGTCTTCTTTGATTTCAATCTTGATGTTGTTGGATTCTGGTATGGTCTTCCATTTAGCCTCTGTGAGCTTCATGGTTTGTAGGATTGCGTCATTTACATTGACAAGATAAAAAGCTTCTCCTTCTTGCCTGGCGCGATAAAAATTTTTCAGTGTTTTTACGATATGGACTCCATCCTGTGCCGATGTTTTAATCCATTCCAGATAGTGTGCTACTTTCGCTGTGTCTTGTAAGTTACTTTCCGACTGAAGCAACAATTCTGTAAGACCTATAATCGGAGAAAGTGCATTGTTGAAATCATGAACGATTCCTGATGCCATTTGCCCTAAAGCATGCAATCGTTCTTTTTGTATGATTTGTTCTTGTATATTTTTCTTTTCTTCTAAAGCATCCCCCAAGCTTTTTGTAAGCTTTTCCATTTCTTTTTCTGCATTTTTCCGATGGATAGCCGCAGATAGCATATTCGCAATAGCCAAAAGGAAATTCATATCGTTTTTATTGAAACTATGCGTTTGAGAGGAATTGACACTCAAAACCCCAAGAGGATGAATATCCCCAGGTATCAAAACACTCATACCACTCATGATACCGAATTCAAGAAGCTGTGGAAATATCCCAAATCTTCTTTCCTTCGTAAAATCTTCTACCACAACAGAAATTCCAGATTCCATAGCATAGCTGCCCTGAAAGCTTCCATCCGATGGTATCGATTCACTTCCAGACGGGACAGTCCATCCATAGTATGACCGCAATAGAAGAATTTTTTTTTCTGGCAGGTATTCCATGATATAGCAATAGTCCATTTCCATAGTCTGGGCAATCATCATGACCGAGTCATCCATGAGAGTAAGCAAATCAGCACCTTTTAATGCATCCTGCCCCAAATCTGCAACAACCGCTTGCTGGATAGCCTGATTTTTTATTTCTTTTTCTGCCAGTTTTTGTGTTGTTATATCTCTTATGATACCTTCGATAGCGATAAGATTGTTTTTTGAATCATATACAAGGCTATTTCTCTGCTCTGTCCAGACGATCATGCCTGATTTAGCCCGCCATCTCAATACTAAAGGGCCTTTTAAAAGCTCTGGAGACTGGGTTTGCATTTCCTGAAAAATAAAACGATCTTCTTCATAAAGTATTTTGGACCATAATTCTGGGTCCTGACAATGCTCATCGGGCGTATAGCCTAAAATAGTAGTCGACGCTGGACTGACATAATCGAATTTTTTTTGAGGGGCCATACGATAGCGGTAGATAATATCCTGGGCATTTTCTGCAAGAATTTTCAATCGTTTTGTATTTTGGTCCAGCAAATTTTCTATACTATTGTCTTGCGTTTCTTTGATGATTTTCAAAAGATGCCATCCTCCCATAGCCAGAGCAATAGCATTGCAGCCCTTTCCCACTGGAATATTGCCAGTCACTATAAAATAGGCGCTAAAAAAACAGAAAAGGACAAGGAATGCTATTTTTATATAGTTTTTATTCAAAAGAAATTTATTATGATTTTTCATATCTTTTGATTTGCTGTAAAAGGAATGTTAAAGAATTTAATGTATTCTTATTTTATTTGGAAACATTCATTAAGGCAAGAAAATTTCTAAATTCTTAGCAATAAAATATATCTTCTTTGTTCATCAGGCAAAGCATTTGCAGTATAGAAATAAAATATTTTTTATAGAAAGGAACTTTTATGGGCATATCTTCTGTTGGTACACTTAGCATACAAAAAGGGCTTGCCACAGGTCTTGATACAGCATCTCTTATAGATTCTATGATTGAGGCAGAAAGTGCTCCCATAACAATCTTGCAAAGAAGCCAGACAAGTCTCAACAAACAAAAAACTTCTTTGCAGACACTCCAAAGCAAATTGGAAACATTGCAAAAATTGGCTGCTGATATGGATGGCATGAATTCTACTCTTACAGGAAGGAGTTCTACAGAAGAATTTTTCCTATATTCCACAAGTAGCAGTGATGAAGATTTGCTAACTTTGAGTGCGCAAGAAGGAGCGAAAAGCGGTTCTTATAATATAGAAATTAAAGAATTAGCGCAAGAAACAAGGGTCGCACATAATGGTTGTAAGAATACGACAGATGCACTTTCTAGTGAAGATGCTGTATTTATTTTAAAAATGGGCGAAGAAGAAAAAAGTATTCAAATACAAGGAGGAGTAACGACATTAAGCGATCTCAAAAGTTCAATCGAAGACTTAGATGAAAATCTCCATGCTTCTATCATTAATACAGGACAAGGAGCAGTTCCTTATCGTCTTATGATATCTGGAGGGAAAACTGGCTCGGAAAACAGCATAAGCATAGCAGCAGGTACAACACTGGCTGGCTTTAGTTCCAGCGATTTTACAGAAACACAAACGGCTAAGGATGCCCATATTATTTTGGATGGAATCGATGTATACCGATCTGAAAATAGTTTTTCTGATGTTTTGGACGGAGTTACAATTACTCTAAATGGTAAAACAGAAGCAGAAGAAAAAATCCAGGCTAAAGTAGAGCTAAATGACACGGCTATTCGTGGAAAAATCGGAAGCTTTATCTCTGCATTCAATGATACTCTTACTTATTTGCAAAATCAATCCTACAACAAAGATACAAAGACATCAGGAATTCTCGCAGGGGATAATCTCGTTCTAAGCATGCAAAGCCGTTTACGAAATTTTATTTCCAAACCCATTGATTTAGGAGAGGGGAAGAATATCAGCCTTTCTGAAATCGGAATCAAGACAACCGAAGGAGGGACATTGAAACTGGACGAATCCATATTTTCTGAGGCATTAAAGACGAATTTTCAAGGCGTTCATTCCGCTTTTACTGGAAGCGGTCAGGAAAATGGAATCGCTGGTACTTTAAATACGTTTTTAAGCTCTTTTTTGAAAGATGGAGGTGGTATCATACAAGGGCGAACATCAGCAATAGAAAAAAGCGTGAAACGAATGGACGATCAAATAAGCAATATGCAAACTCGTATGGAAAAACGAAGAGCCTCTTTGCTTACCCAATTTACCAATATGGAAAAGGCTATCTCCAGCATACAAAGCACCCAAACGACACTGAATCAATATTTCTGGAGCAGCTAATGAAAATTGTATTGATCTTTTTTTTGCTTTTTTTATCTTTTCTCCTGGCACAACCAAAGGATTCTTTGTCTGAACAGGATAAAATTCTTGTAGAAAAGGATTCTGATGGAGAAGTCCGCCTATCTTTTTTCATAAAGACAAGCTCTATATTTTCTACTCTGTATTCTCTGTCACAAAGGCTAGGCTATGAAGTTTTTTTAGCAGAAGAGCTACGCAGCGAGCTAGAAAAAAAATATTTGCCTGTCCACATCAAAGAACGTTCTGTGCCAGAGTCTCTGGAATTGCTGACAAAAGCAGTAGGATGCAGCTACCATGTCCAGGAGAAAAAACTTTTGGTTTACAAAGAAAACCTGGATAGCCGAGAGGAAAAAGAGATTATTACAGGCTACAAGCGACTGCTTTTCCAGAAAATTTCCAATAAAGAAAGCAAAGAAAACCAGGAACAAACAGCTCTTATTTACTTTTCTTTGGGTGTTTTTTTCTATCTTCAAAAAAAACCAGAAATGAGCTTTGCTGAGCTAGATGCACTAGCCCAACTTTTTCCTCAAAGTGAAATCATGCCATATAATTTACTCCTTATGGCAAAAAATGCTATGGCTTCGCAAGATTATAAAAAAGCACAGGCTGTTTTGTCTCGATATTTCCAGGATTTTTCCAGGCATGAGTTTGCTGAAAAAGCCTTTTTTGAACTGGCGGAATGCTATGAAAAACAAAATAATCTGGAGCAAACAAAGCGGATTTATGAATACATTCTGAATCATGAAAAGAGTAAGGCAAAAGGCAAAGCCTGCTGGTTGTTAGGAAAGATATTCTACAAAGAAAAAAACTACGATAAGGCTTGTGCTTTTTTTGAAAAAGCCTGGGATACTATATCTGAAGGGAGCATCCAAAAGCCCCAGATACTATTAGACTACATTCAATGCCTGATAGATCAAGGGCAAAAACAAATTGTAGAGAAAAAGATAGGTCTTTTTTATAAAAATTTTTTCACTCATCCGCTATCGGAGCGGGTTCGTTTTTATCATGCTATTCTTTGTAAAGAAAAAAAAGAATTTTGGCAGGCCTATTGCCTTTTAAAGCCCTTGTTATCTTCTCCAAAGAAAAAAGTACGAATCTCCGCTTCTTTAGAGGTTGTTCCTTTGCTAAAAGAATTGGAAATGATACCTTTTGCCATAGAAATCGCGGAAAAAATACTTCCTGATATAGGGCATAGCTCTTTTCGGGAAAAGGAAATCCTTTATGAACTAGGTGTACTCTACCAAAAACAGGGTGATTGGGAAAAAGCAAAGCAGATTTTCGGCAAGCTTTCTGAACGTTTTCTTACGCTAAATTTTACTTTGTTACAATCCTCCATCAAAGATCCCAAAGTAGGACAGGAATGGGAAAGGTTAGAAGAATTAAAAAAAGAATATCAGAATTTACAAAAAAAAAATGAAAAAGAGATATTTAATCTTAAAGAAAGACAAGAAAAGATTGAGGAAGATCAGTATTCCCTGGCCAAAAACCAGGAAAAACAAGGTGAGATAGAAAAGGCAATAGAGATCTATGAAAAAATTTCTAAAGGAAATAACCCCAATTTTCTTATAGAGCAGTGCCTTTGGAATATAAAATTTTTGAAATGGAAGAAAGAAACGCAAAAAAAGCTCGCATCTCTTTCTGCACAAGAGTCGTTCATGAAAACGATCCCTGCAAAAAAAATGCTTCCAAAAGAAACTGTGGTTCCAGAAAAAAAAGAAGAAACTCCATTGGAAGAGATAAAAGAAAATGATACTAACGAAAATCCCAAAAAAAAGCCAAAAGCATCAGAACCTGAATGGTTGTTGACGCTCATTTCTCATGTAGAAAAAATGGATAAGCTATTTCCAACAATAAAAATAAGCGATGCCAATATGGCAATAGAAATAGCTAGAGTACAAAATTATTTTTCTGTGGTAAAAAATTATCCTTCAGAAATTCTTGTCCTGGTACAAAAATTGCGTAAAAGAATTTCTTCTGGCAAGAGTATAAAGTCTTTTTTGGAAAAAGAATTTTTTCAGACTAAAACGCCAGAAAAACACTTTCTTTTGCTGGATTCTTTTGTCAAAACGAAAGTATTTCCTATAGAAGAAAAATATATTTCAGAAATTACGAAGCTTTTAAAAGAAAAAACGATAGACCAGAACGCATTGCAAAAGATACGGCAATGCTTTGAAAGGATTCATGAGCAGTTTGAAGAAAATCACAGACTGATAGGCCATGCCCTGGCAGAGTGGGAAGCAAAGGAGTGAAGTTATGGAAGATCTATCCCCTTTATCGAAGCTCTTGAGAGTATCTTCTCTTCGTCACCAGATACTTTCTCATAATATAGCGAATTTAAACACACCAGGTTTTCAAAGAAAATCTGTGTCTTTTGAAGAATGTCTTTCCGAAGCTAGCTTAAAGAACTCTATTGAATCAACGGCACCCAAAATCATAGAAAGCAAGCAGGACAATGATATTTCTCTGGAAGAAGAAATGAATTCTCTCTCGCAGAACTCCCTTTCCCATCAGGTATACCTCCAGGCGATGTCCTACAAAATCAAAGGGATTAAAGGAGCAATTTCAGGAAGATTTATGTAGGAGAAAAAATCATGGATACTCTCTCTATCAGTTCATCAGCATTAAAAGCCGAACGCATTCGCATGCAAATCATAGCAGAAAATATTGCTAATATAAATACAACAAGGAAAGAAGGAATTGTTGAACCTTATGCCCGAAAGGAAGTGGTTTTTCAGGAACTCTATGAGAAATCCTTATGCGGTGTAGAGGCAAGCGAAATTGTCCAGGATCCTTCCCCGCCTGTTAAGGTTTATAAGCCTGGACATCCTGATGCCAACGAGGAAGGATATGTACTCAAGCCCAATGTAGACATTCATTTTGAAATGGTGGATCTCATTTCCGCTTCAAGAAGCTACCAGGCAAACCTGGTTGCCATGAAAATAAGCAAGGAAATGATGCAGAGAACCTTAAATATGGGATAGCTATATGGAACCTATTTCCAGCAATTTCCTTTATCACCAGATTACTTCCGCTTATAAGGCGAACCAGCCTAAAGCCCAGGAGTCTTCTCTGACCAAAAAACAGGAAGCTCCTTCTATGGGGCAAATGATTGGCAAAATGGTTCAGGAAGTAGATTCTCTGCAAAAAAAAGCCGATAACACAGTCCAGGAATTTGCCTTAGGGAAAAAGGACATATTGGAAGTCAGCATGACGATAAACAAAGCCGACATAGGACTGAAACTCGCTGTAGAAGTACGTAACAAAGCATTGGAAGCCTACCAGGAAATCATGAAAACAACAATATAGACAAGGCTCAGAAATGATTTGGGTGCAGTTCGTCTCATTCTAAAATTGGAAAGAAAGTTTGTAAGAATCGCTTTAGTACGCCGTTTTTTTAGATAAAACTAAAAGAATCACGAATGATACAAATAACCGAATTACGCGAATAAAATATAAATAAAAAGGCCTATTCGTGCCATTTGTAAAATTCGTGTTATTCGTGATAAAATATTTTTGGAATGAGAGCGGTTGCACCCAAATGATTTGTAGCCGCAGGGTTGCGCCGAAAATGGCGATCTATTCGGAAAAGACGACCTTCAGCGCAATCTCTGCGTCTTTTGCCAATAGAGACTAACGGAATCGAATCTTTTTAAGCCAGTTAAAGGGTATTTACCAAAGACGCAGGGATTGCGCTGGCGTTCGGCTTTTGAGCAGACATGACTTTTTCAGCGCAACCCTGCGGCTACAATCTGTTGCAAGACAAAATTTACAAACAATTTTAGAAACTTCGGTTCTGAAATTCTTTATGCTGTTTATAAATTAGTTCTTTGCTTTTTTGCCAAATTCTGGATCTACGTCCAAAAATTTTAATACCAGGAAGCTGGGAATCGTGGCTATGCAAATCCAGATGAAAAATTTCGAATATCCTAGAGCTTCCCATACAACACCGCTGAACATACCAGGAATCATCATGCCAAAGGCCATAAAGCAAGTACAGATGGCGTAATGTGCTGTTTTATGTTCTCCTTGAGCGCATAGAATCATAAAAAGCATATAGCTTGTAAATCCCATACCATAGCCGAATTGTTCAATTCCAACGCATAGATTTACTATAAAATAGCTCTCTGGTTGTACCGTAGCGAGATAAACATAGAGAATATCGGGGAGATTTATGGCCAGAGCCATCCACCACATACATTTTTTTAGTCCATATCGGGAGAGTGCTATTCCTCCTAGAATCCCGCCCAATATCAGACCAAGAGTGCCAATAGTGCCATAGGTAAGACCTATCTGAGCGGTACTCAGGCCTAGCCCTCCTTTTTCTCTGTCATCAAGCAAAAAGGGAGTCGCAATCTTTACAAGCTGAGATTCAGCAAAGCGATATAGAATCAAATAGCAAATAAGAGGGACAATGTTTTTCTTTTTGAAAAAGGAGATAAAAACATCCAGGAACTCTTTTTGGAAAAAGGAGGAAAAAGTGCTTTTCTCCTGATGCTTTGCAGCGTTAGGAACATCGCTTATTGGATGAGGTAAGAATACAATATGCCATAGAGTAAAGAAGAAAAACAAAATACCAACCAGGGAAAAAGTAACCATCCAGCTAAAAGGAATATTTCCCGATGTTGCCTGGAAGATGGCAAAGGCTGGCTCCTTGTTTTTTTTATCCGCTCCAATCCATACAGATTGAGGGATGCTCCAGTTTTCTTCTGTAAAGGTAAAGCTCACGATTTCTTCTTTAGGCCTTACCCCCTTTTCTTGAGGAGAAACTTTTCTGAGTATCAGACTTTTATTGTCTCCCGAAGAAAACCAGAAGGTGACAAGGATATTTTTCCCTCTTTCTGGTGCCTGGCTTAGAGAGATTTGAACTTCTTGCTCCACGCCAGGAAAAATCTTTATATCCTGTGGGGATACTCTGATCTGCATTTTTTCAGACGGAGCAGAGAGCTTTGGAATAGAATACGCGCTTTTTTCCAACAGAAATTCTGCTCTTACCTTGACAGGATCAAGGCCAGTATGGCTCTGGATTAGCCCTGCAAGAATAGGTATAAGCCCAAGGCTGGCAAGGGAAGCCATACGATAGAAAGTAGATCGGATTCCTACGAACCAAGACTGCTGCTTCTGGCTCAAGGCAAGCATATAAAAACCATCGCAAGCGATATCATAGGTTGCGGAGATAAAAGCCAATACCCAAAAACATCCCATAGTCAGTATAAAGAAAAGAGGTAGTTCCATACAAAAGGCAATACCTATAAAACATAATGCAGCAATAAATTGTGTTATGAGCATCCATTTTCGTTTTGTGGAAAAATAGTCTACCACTGGCCCCCAAAGTGGCTTTATGACCCAGGGCAAATAGAGCAAACTGGTCGCTGCTGCGATCAATACATTGGAAAGCCCCATATTTTTGTACATGATTACAGAAACAGACATGACCATGGCATAGGGGATGCAGGAAGCAAAATTGGCTGTAGGTATCCAGAGCCAGGGAGATTTTTTCTTGCCTCTGGCATCCAGGATGCCTTCGTGGATGCTTTGATAATCTTTTTCTTCTATCGTTGTGTTCATGAAATCCTCTCTATAATGAATTCTGTAGCAGTTATTTGGGATCAGTATCTTTCTCTAAAGCTGTAAATATTGCTTTTAGAAAATAGGGAGCACTGCCTGCTTTTATATCTATTTCCATTTCAACAGGGCTATATCCTTCCTTTTGTGCCATCAAAGCATATTTTCCTGGTTTCATAAAAGTTCTGTTTGATATTCCATGATCTCCTAGTTTTACTAAATCAGGAAGGATTTTTTTGTAAGGGTCTTCTTTTGTTGTAAAGCTAAATATGATCTCTCGGTTTAAGGCTTTTAAGGGAATTTCCAGTACATAAGGATTGTTATCTGCTGTAATATCTATTTTACCATTTTCCGAAGCATAGCCTGCGTGGTTTGCTATAAAATCATATTGGTTACAAAGAACTTCCTGGCCTGGAATTACAGAGAAAAAAAGGTTTTTTTCTTTAATCAGTAGAAAAATTTCGCCTTTTTCGTCTGGATTTTCTGGTGGAAAATCATATATCCATTGAATTTGAATCATTCTTTTAGCTGGCTCTTGTTTAGGTTCGTCTTTGACAGGCTCTGTTTGTGGCTCGTCTTTGACAGGTTCTGTTTGTGGCTCGTCTTTGACAGGCTCTGTTTTGGCTTCCTCCTTTACGATTTCGGTTTGTGGATTATCTTTGACAGGTTCAATTTGTGGCTCAGTTTTGACAGGTTCATCTTTGACAGGCTCGTCTTTGACAGGTTCATCTTTGACAGGCTCAGTTTGTAGCTCGTCTTTGACAGGCTCAGTTTTGGCAGGTTCGTCTTTGACAGGTTCGGTTTGTAGCTTGTCTTTGACAGGCTCAGTTTGTGGCTCGTCTTTAGCTGGCTCTGATTTTGAATTTTCTTGCTTTGGCTCTTCTTTCACAGGTATCTGGACTACATTTTGTTTTTTATCAGGTTCTATATAGGAAAGCAAAAGAATCACAAGACCCATAATAATGAATAGACTGTAACCTCTCATAACTTTTCCTTTCGTATGTTTTTTTAATTTTTCTCTACCTCACTAAGCATTTTTTGTACTTCTGGAAATTCGGGAAAATTTTTTCTTGTGGAAATAGCCCTTTTTAAGCTTGCAATCGCTGCTTCTTTTTTATTTAGCTTTAAAAAAACCCTGGCTAAGTGATATTGTATGGTAGGTTCTTTGGAGGACAACTGAGAAGCATATAAAAGATGGACTTCTGCTTTAGAGTATTCCTGATTATGATAGTAGGCCCAGCCTAATGTATCTACAACAGAAGCATCGTATGGATGAAGAGCAAAAGCTTTTTCAGCGTATTCCAATGCTTTTTTAGTGTTTGTATTCTGAGAATCCAGATAAAGATAGGCAAGATTATTATAAATTTGTCCTAGCTCATTTTTTCTTTTGTTTTTTAGGGCAATATTTTTTGCTTTTTCATGGTAAACAATCGCTTTCTCCAGATCTTTTTCTCCTGCATATAGCATACCTAAAAGGAGTAAAGATTCTTCTAAGTCAGGAAATCCTCCTACCGCTTTTAAAAGATAGTTTTCCGCCTCTTTCCATTGCCTTTTTTGAAAATAGACTTTTCCCAAAGCAGCATATACATAAGGTGAAATATCTTTTGCTTGTAATATTCTTTGGTATATATTCCATGCTTCCTGGCTTTGTCCCATACGCTGTAAAATATCGGCATAAATATAAAGTATAGAAGGATGAGAAAGCAATACCTGCAACGCCTCTCTGCATTTTATGACAGCAGCATGCAAATTGCCCATTTCTCTAAAAATAAGAGCTACAGAAAGAGCATTAAAATGAGTTTTTGACTGTGTGCAAAATTGCGCCAGAGATTCTATATCCCTGGCAAAGACAGGATCATATTCCTGGAGCTTTTTAAACCCTTCCTTTGTCTCATGCTCTTTATCTTGATAAACGCAGATTCCTACATATACTAATTGATGCAGCCATTTATGAGATGTATTATTTTTTAGTAAATTTTGTATTTCATCCCATGCTTTGTCTGGAGATTTGTTGTCTAAAAGAACGATAGTGTAAAAAAGTTTTGCCAGATCATTGTCCTGTTTCTTTTTAAGATATTCTTCTAAATAGGCTGCTGCTTCTTCAAAATGTTTTTGAAGGTAGTGAGCAATAGCAATATGAAGATAAGGAGCATAGTTTTCTTCCACCATGCTTGCCATCTCATAGCTTTGGATAGCGGAAACATAATCTGCTAAACAGGTATAAATGTCACCTATCAGCAGATAGGACTTAGAATCTTTGTTGGTGATCTGTATGAGACATTGCAAAGCACTTTTCAAATCATTCTGAATCAAATAGATTTTAGAAAGAAGGGTAAGAAAAGGTGCTTTTTTGGATTTTTCGTAATCTGCTTTCTGTAAAAATTTTAAAGCATTATCTGACTGGCCTAAAGAAAGATAAAGATAGCCTATATCGAGAATGACCTTTTCATCCTCAGGTGTTTGTTCATAAACCTTAAGATATTCTGCAAGAGATTGCTCTATATCTCCATGAAAGGCACGAATCTGAGAAAGAAGAACACGAGAAGAAATAAAGCTGCTTTTTTTTTCCAGGCTTAGATTTACATAATGTAAGGCATTCAATATATCTTTCTTGGCAAAATAGTTCTGGGCTATTAAAAAGGGAACATAATGGTCTTGGGATTCTTTCTGGTTCAATTCTAAAAGTTTTTGGATAGCATTGTCGTATCTTCCTTCATTATAATCTACAATTGCCAGCCCAATCTTGCCTTCTGGGGCTTGTGGAAGTGTTTCTTGTATTTTTTCAAAAATTACTCGTGCCTTTTTTTGCTCTCCTCTTTGGCTTAAGATAAATGCTTTCCATTTTAGGGTATCCATGCTGTCTTTTGTTAGTTCTTGTAAAGCTTCACAATGCTCCAAGGCTTTATCCCACTGCTGCTCTTGAATCAAAATTTGTACTAAATTTTGGCGAATAGGAACAGACTTGGGATTGATTTCTGCTGCTTTTTCTAGTTCTCTGATAGCTAGAAGATTTTTATTGATAGAAAGATACGCCTTTCCTAGCTGAAAGTATACATCTGAAAGCTGTGGGTGATTTCGGGTTATCCACAGAAAGTCATTGATGGCATTTTCATAATCTTTACTTTCCAATCGGCCTATTCCTCTTACATATATTAAAAGAGGGTCTTTTTCCTTGAGAAATTTTCCTGGTCCTTCTTTTAGTGCCTCTTCTGATATGGATATCGCTTTATCTAATTTCCCCGTGCAGAGAAGTGAAAGTGCATATCCTGGAGCTATTTTTTCGAAAGATTCTGGATGACTTTTTAGCATTGGCTCGAATTTTTCAATCGCTTTTTCATATTCTTTTGCCCCTGCATAATAGTTGCCTAATTCCAATCGGACAGAAAAATTCTCTTTATCTTTGTCTTGTAAATAGTTGATTAGGACTAAAATAGCATCGGTCTGTCTATTCATATCCCAATACAAACGAGAAAGATTGATATAGGCCTTAGTATCTAAGGGATTTTCCTGGATCATTTTCTGGAATTCGCTTTCTGCTTGTTTCTGGTAACCCATTTTCCATAAAGTTATACCTCTCTGGTTAATGGCATCCAGATTTCCAGGATATATTTTCAAAAAAGCATCGCATGTATCCAGAGATTGCTGGTATTTCTTTTCCTGAAGGTAAAGATTTATAAGAAAGAGGGAAGCCTCTTTGTATTCAGGTGCATCTTGAAAGAGCTTTGCTCCCGCTTCCATTGCGTGTTCAGCGTCCTGGCTTTCAGAATATGCTTTGACAAGCAAAAATCGTATTTCTTTAGACTTAGGATCAAGAGCCAATGCTTTTTTGATTTCAACAATCGCTCTTGCTGGTTTTTTATCCTGCAGATAAAGAATGCTGCGCTGTGAATAGCGTACTATCCTTTTTTCTGGCTTCATATAGTTGATAAATAAGGCAATAAAAACTGCCAGGAAGCCAAGAAAAAAAATAAATAGAGAATACTTCAGCAATTTTCTTTTTGATAGCATTTTTTTAAACTTTTATAAAAAATTATATTTTTTTAGAAAAACTTAATAAAAGAGCCTTGCTTTTTAAGGCAAGGCTTTACTGTACTCTAAGAACTTTTGGTTTATTTTTCTTTTGATAAAACTTCCAGTAATTCAGTGGCTTCTTTTGACTCACGGAATTCCTGTTTCGTATCTTTGGCAAGTTCTAACGCTTTTTTAAAGTTTTCTTTTGCAGCTTCTTTGTTATTTTGCTTTAGATATACCTTTGCCAGATGATAATAAATAGTAGGATAATCTGGTTTCAAATTTTTAGCATATACCAGATAACGCTCGGCATTTTTGTAGTCATCATTATAATAATAAGCCCAGCCCAGGGTATCTGCAATAGCCCAGTTAAAGCCAGCATTATCAAAGGCTTCTTTGGCGCATTCCAGAGCAAATTTTATATCCCGTTTAGAAGACTCTTCCAGGCATAGCCATCCCAGATTGTTCAGAGCGATAGCACGCAATCCAGCCATTTTCTGCTTATCTTCCTCGGTTGCTTTTAATATTTTTTTGTAGTGTTCAATAGCCAGATCTATTTTCTTATTGCTCTCATAAAGCATTCCGAGTGCCAGAGCTAAATCGGTTGCTTCAGGTCTGATAGAAAGGGCCTTTTTGTAGCATTTTTCTGCGTTTTCAAACTCATTGTCTCTGGTATAGATACGGGCAAGACTGGTATAAAGATAAATAGGAACATTGGCTGCCTCTATCATTTTTCCTAGCACCTCTTTCCCTTTTGTTCTTTGGTCTTCTCTTTCCATATCAACAAGAGTCATACCATAGATATAAAGAGATACAGGATGAGAATTTAAGAGTTTTACAGCCTCTTCGCACTTGACCAGAGATTCGTCTCTGTTTCCTGTTTCACGCAAAATGATAGCATCCAGAAGAGGATTAAAATGCAGGTTATTCTTTTCACAATAATTGATCAATCCCTGGAAATCTTTCAGATAAGGGAAATCGTCAGGGATTTCATCGATTTCTTTTTTGGCTTTATCAAAATTTTTCTTAGCGACGTAGATGCCACTCAGCATAAGCTTGCTTAGCCATTTGGTATTGCTATCTTTCTGTAATGTGTGCTGGATTTCTTTCAAGGCTTCATCAAGACGGTTGTCCATGACAAGAATATTGGCTCTTAATATTCTTACGACATTGTCTTCTGGAGCATTGACAAGGTGCTGTTGTAAGCATTCTGCAGCACTTTTCCAATTTTTATGGAGATAATGAGAAATTGCCATAGGAATATTGACCTGGACATTAGGATCGATCAAATTGGCTTTTTTATAAGAATCCAGAGAATCTTCATATCTTTCCAGTCGATTGTATATATTGCCTAGCAACATTTTATGGGATGCATTATGGTTAGGAATAGAATTTATCGTTTTCAAAGCCTGATCGTATTCTTTTTTTACAAAGTGGATACGGGCGATAGCTTCCTGAAAAATAGGATTGTTCACTTTGTCCAGACCAGCTTTGGTGATTAATTCCATGGATTTATCAGGCTGTCCCATACGCAAATATAGGAAAACAAGCTCCAGGAGGATTTGTAAATTTTGAGGGTAGGCCTTTTGTAAAGATTCCAATTCTTTTGCTGCAAGGTTCAGAGCACCCTGGTACATACGAATTCTGCCTAAAAGGATACGAGCAGCGGGGAAATTGGGCTCTATTTCCAGAGATCGGTTGATATACTCCAACCCTGATTCCAGGTTGTTCAAGCCTACCATACATTGAGCCAACAAGAAGTTGACAGGTGCTTGTTTGGGATTTTCCTTTTCCAGCTTTTGCAAAATAGGCAAAGCTTCCTGAAATTTGTTTCGTTCGATTTCAATCAAAGCAAGGCCAATCTGGCCTTCAGGAGATTTGGGAGCAAGGTTGCTGATCTCTTTGTAAACTTCTTTTGCTTTCTCATCTTTCGCTTGTGCCAGCAATATTCTCGCTTTTAGTCTTCTGATTTCAATACTATCTGGATCGATTTGTAATAATTCTTCGCATTCTTTCTCTGCTTTCTCCCATTCATTGATACTTGCCAATGTTTGTACTAATGTCGTTCTAAGCAAAATAGCATTGGGGCTTTTTTTGATGCCTTCTCTTAACACTTCTATGGCAAGCTGGTTGGTTCCTGTTTCTATATAAGAAATAGCCAGTTTATAGGCAATATCCAGGAATTGGGGAAGCTGATTTTTGACTTTCAAAAGATTCTGGATGGCATCTTTGAATTTCCTCTGAGCAAATTGTCCTGACCCTAACACATAGGTGAAAGCAACTTCCAATCGTATTGCATTAGGGGTTCTGGCACCTTTTGTTGCAATGCTTTTTAGCTCGGCTATGCCTTTTTCTGCCAACAGAACAGCCTTTTCAATCTGGTTGTCACCCAAAAGGGCAAGAGCATAGCTAGGCCCTGTTTTCATAAATTCATCGGGCTTATTTTCATAAGCATATTGCAGATGTTTCAGCGCAGATTTATAATCCCGTAAATTCAAATAATCATTTCCCAAAGCAAGACGAGCATCCAGATCTTGAGAATTGATTTCTTTAAGATATTTTTCTAGTATTTCCAGTCCTTCTTTTGTTCTGTTGGTTAAAAGATAAATCTGGGAAAGGCTGATATAGGATTCGCTTTCTCTGGAAGAAATATGAATGGCCTTTTCCAAATCGCTTTCTGCCTTTTTGGTTTCCCCCATAGCAAAAAGAGTTCTGGCTCTAATATTCCAATACTTAATATTATTAGGCTGAAGCTGGATAAGCTTGTCACAATGATTTAAAGATTTCCTGAATTTTTCATCTTTATCTTCTTTTTTTTCTGTTGTTACAGCGTCTCTGTTGTAGATTTCAATAAGCAATTCATAAGGCTTGGTAAATTCAGGGGCATAAACAATGATCTTTTCCAATTCTTCGACTGCTATATCTTTTTCTTCATTCAGCAGATACGTATTTGCCATTTGATAATGGATGTCAGAATTTTTAGGATCAATTGTTAGAGCTTCCTTAAATTCTTTGATAGCAAGAGAAAATTTTGTCTGATTAAAATAAAGACGACCTTTTTCATAATGTCTCAATAATCTTTTACTTGGTCTTAAATAGTTGATGGCAAAACCCGCTACTGCCAGAATTAACAAAGCAATGACGGCTAAAGAAATTTTTACAAGCAAACTTCCTCTTTGCTTTTGAAGAATCTTGTTTTCCATTCCAATCCTCCTGTTTTGTAATACTGTTGTGAAACGTTTTTAACTAAAATAGGAACAACAAGTTTTAATATGAATTTTTTCTTGCTAAAAAGAAATTTTTATCATAAAATAGAAAAATAAGTTAGTTCATTTCGATAGTAGTATGCTTTACCTGCCTTTGGTTCAAGCTTTCTTTACAAGTTTTATAGAATTAAATCTTTATAAAAAAAATTGTGCTAGGCACTCAAAACGGCTTTTAAAATTCAGTGTTAAAGTTAGTGAGCTTTTCTATTCATCCAAATATTATATAATATACTCTTTCAAAGTAAAGTAAAAGTTTTTTTTAAACCACAAAAAGATTTAAGATAGGAAACAGGATTTTATGGAATTACTTAGAGATAATAAAAAGCTTAAAAAATTTCTTCTTTTATCCTTACCTGCATTAGCTTGTTTTATTTTGATGTATCTGAGCACTTGGGAATGGATGTATATTCGATGGACTGCTGCTGATTCCTATAGTTCGCACGGTTTTTTAATTCCTTTCATATCCGCCTGGATTCTCTGGCAGGATCGCTATAAAATCAAAAATATGAAAATACAGGGTACATGGTGGGGATTCTTGTTTTTATGTCTTGGCCTTATCATCCACACATTGAGTGGACTTACACGTGTGCATTTTACTTCAGGGTTTTCGTTGGTTCTAGTTTTATATGGAATGGTTTTATTGACATTAGGATGGGAAGGCTTTAGATGGAGTTGGTTTGCAGTATTCTATCTTCTTTTCATGCTTCCTTTTCCCTCTTTCTGGGAATCCCAGTTTACTCTGGAGCTAAAGCTAATAGCAAGTGAAGCATCTACAAGGATTCTGGATTTTTTAGGATATATCGTTGTCAGAGAAGGCAGCATTGTTTTTTTCTCTCATCCTGTGAAAGGTGTAGAAAAGCTTATTGTAGGGGATGTATGCAGTGGTTTGAGGTCTTTGATTTCTCTGCTGGCACTCGGAGTCCCTTTTGTTTATTTTATTCGCGCCTGTTGGTGGCGTAAGGGAATCATGCTTGCATCTCTTTTCCCTGTAGCCATGTTTTGCAATGTCGTTCGAATTATTGTTCTTGGGTTGGTTACATACCACTGGAGTGCTGAAGCCGCAAGTGGCATCATACATGACGTTTCAGGGCTTTTGATTTTCGTAGGGGATTTGACACTATTATGGGGTATATACAATCTCCTAAAAGAAGAAGATACATTAGAGATTGGCACGCCTTCAGGGGCAAAGAATCTGTTTGATTTTCATTCTCTGGCAATAGTAAGGCCTTTCTGGTCAAAATACATTGTCAGCAATATTTCTATGGCTCTTGTCGCCATTATTTCTCTTCTATACTTATATAAAGATATTCCTATTGAAAATGTATCCTACACACAAGCTATCCCAGAAACCATAGGCGAATGGACAGCTTCTCAATCTTTCGAAGCAGATCGCCGTACAGTGCAAATTTTGGAAACGAATGATCTTTTGATGCGCTATTATCGAAAGGGAAACTCTGCACCTGTATTGCTTTCTATCGTAGCTTCCGCTCAATCCAATCGTAAAATCGCTCACCCACCTGAAATATGCTATAAAGGTATTGGCTGGGAAGTAATGAAGCGAGAAAAAATTCGCTATAACGATGGAAGAGAAGGAATTTTTATGCTTCTTTTCACAGGAAAGAGCAGAGAAGCGGTTCTTTATTGGTATAAATTTGAAAACATTTATACAGCAGAGTACTATTACCATCAGGCAGGAGCACTATTCAATCTCTTCCGAAAGCACAAAGGCGGTGTTGCCTTGATTCGGTTATCAACACCGATTATAGACAATGCAGAAGAAAGTTTAAAGCTGATGATGGAATTCAGCAAAGACCTTTATCCTTATCTGGATAAGCATCTACCTTAGGAATAAGGATTAAATAACTTCTACATTTCCTCCCGCAGACTCAAGCAGATGCTATTAACATATAGCACTGCTTAGCCTGCACAGGCTTTCCACATACATATATATTGATTGTTTTATAGAAGGCTGGCTTTTTCTAATTGATATAATTGATATAACTTATTTTATCCCATAGATTTTTTCCATACTAAAGTAAGGAAATTTCTGGTGATCCAAGGTATTTTTTTTCGGGCGGTGTTACCATGTATAAGCTGGAATA
>CALKWO010000227.1 GCA_938003875.1 uncultured bacterium | reverse complement strand
TAGAGGTCGAAAAATGTTATTTCTCGCCTTAGAGGCAGCGGAATATAGGTATATAATTCTTTTATAGTATATGAGTGTATCCCTTGATGGATACCTTCTGTAACAATTATCTCTGTTCCTTGTGTTTTCGGTACTCCACCATAATTTTGTAATCTTCTATGCTGAGCTAAATCAAAAAGGCTTGGTTGTTGGTCAGAAGGGTGGGAATGACGCCACGATATAATTTCTTCTGGATTTATTGGACGAGATGGTCCTCCTTTTTTTCCTCCCAATGGAATAACTTCATATTTTACTCCCGTGTTTGTGTTTCTTGTATATTCAACAATTTCTTGTTGTTTTCCTAGTGATAAACTTCTAAATTCCTCTTCAGTTAAAGGTTTTATTCGTAAATTGGGTTTAAGTGGTTGCCTTAACAAAGCTCTTCCAATATCCGAAATATTTCGTGATTTGGGTATGAAGCCTTTTAACAAACCTTCTTTCGATATAGCAGAGCGGACACCTTTAAAAAAGAAAGGAATAAGAGAAGCAACAATATCGAACAAACCAGTAACGAAGTTTCCTTTACGAAGTTCATTAATTCCATTTGCAACTCCGAACATAGCCAATGGGATTAAAAAACTTGGTGCCATTATAAGCAGCGGGAGTAAACCTGCACCCCAAATAGCAGAATTTAATAACTCATCTAAACAAATGCCGCTAAGTTCTCTATCATTAATGAAGTCATCTATATTCTGAGCTACTTGTCTTAACAAATCTAAACCAGCCCCAATAAACGCTCCTGCTGTCATAACCGCCAATAAGCCTATCAAAAAAGCTAATTTTCCATCTGCATCAACATAAATAAGTGGATTGTTACGAGAATAGCAATAGAGCGATTTGGTAGCATCAGGCTCTTCTATTGGCCCTCTTTAGCCAAGTAAATCCTGGTAGGGGACAGGAGTAGTCCTTCTTGAGAATCTGTGAGTTTTAGCCAGTTGCTCTGCCATCCGAATCTATTTGTTGCTCCGATTTCTTCTTCCTGGAATGCTAATCCCCATGCATTGTAGTGGTATTCGCCTACCGTTTCGCCATTCTCATCCACCAGTTTCACGACAGTGCCACGATGGTCGTAGATGGGGTATTGGTAGTAGGTGCAGCTATCTACTTCCTTCTTTGCTTCCACAAGAGAGCCAATGCCCTGAATGGGAGTGTAGCCATGCGTGTATTGGGCTGTTGTGTTGCCAGAAGCGTCTTTTTCTGCCAGGAGATTGAGACCGTTGGAATCCCAGGTGAAATAGGCCAGGCCATTGCTGTCTTCTATGGCATAGCGATGGAGCTGGCTATCGTAGTAGAAGTAGTTGAATGCGCCTGTCTTATGGTGGATCGAAGTTACCAGATTCGCATGGTTGTATGTGAAATAGACATTGCCATCTGGTTCCTGGATCAGGGTACAGTTGCCTCGGCTGTCGTATTGGTAGTAGCTGTAGCCTGTTCCTGGCTCGTGCTTTTGGATCAGGGCATTGCCTGCATCGTAGGTGTAGTAGGTTTCCTGGTTGCCTCGTTTTTGGTATATCCTGTTGCCCACGGCATCGTAGTCCCAAGCAAAAGCATAGATGGGTGTCATGCTGTTGTCATACCAGTCTTCGCTTGTGAGGCGGGAGGCTTCATCGTAGCCATAGTAGATGACCGTGCCATCTTCTCTCTGGCATTGGGTTATGCGGCTGGCTGCATCGTAGGTGTATTCAAAATAGGCCAGAGGAGTGGATTCTGGTTTGCAGCTCAGGATTTGGGTTATGCGGTTTGCCTGGTCGTAAGCAAAATAGGTGTAGCATCCATTGCCCAGGGTCTTTTTCGTGAGCCTGTTTGCTGCGTCGTATTCATACTGTGCCTCTGATGCTCCTTGTTTTTGCAGCTTTTGCATCCTTCCTATGGCATCGTATTCGTAGTATACTTCGCCTCCTGAGGAATTCAGGTACGTTCTGCGTCCTGTTTTATCATATACGAATTCCAGTGCTTCTGCGTTTGGCTGCTCTTTTCTTGTGAGCTGAGACAAGGCATCGTAGGTGTAGTATGTCCAGCCTCTTTCATCATAGGCCTTTGTCAGATGGGACAGGGCATCGTATTCATAGTAGTGGTATTTGTCGGGATATACTATAATAAGGAATAAAGACTAAATAGCATACAAAACAATGAGGAGATCAACCATGCATCTGCCAAGAATCGCCTTTATAGGAGCTTTATATCACATTACTGTTAGATGCAATAATCGAGAATTCTTTTTTCAGGAAGAAAAAGATTTTGAGACATACCTCGACATATTGCTGAAAACAAAGAAAATATACAAGGTCAAAGTCCATGCCTATTGCATTACCAGCAACCATGTCCATTTGATGCTGAGTACTCCAGAAGAAAATACCCTTTCCTCGTTTAGGCAATATTTGAATGGCAACTATTCCAAAGCCTATAA
>CALKWO010000226.1 GCA_938003875.1 uncultured bacterium | reverse complement strand
CCCGTAAAATGGAAAATTCAAAATTCCCTTCCTAGAAGCAGCGGAATGTAGGTTTGGCTAAAACAAAAAATAAAAATTCCTATTCATCGGATTTTTTGTACGACAAACCAGACTCTAAAAATTTTTGTGTGTATAAAATTTATTATAGAGATTTTCTATTTTTATTTTAACTCTTTTCTGATAAAGAGATAAAACAATAAATTTTTTTTTATTTATCCAATAGGTTTAGGCATAGTTTTTGTTATAGAGAAAAGATATACAAAATATTTTGGAGGCAGAGTATGAATCAAAATCTTTATAATACAGGGGATATTTTGATCCGGTGTCCCCAGGAGCATTTAGAGAATATCTACAATGGATGTAGAGATGTGGACTATAACCTGGATCTACATGTTGCCATGTATATAAACAACTACTATTGTATTACGGTTCAGGAAAAAGTTGTTTATATTCCTATTGAAGAGTTTGCTCAAGGCTCTCCTGTTATTGTAATGCGCTATCAAGGGAATTCTGACGATGCTAAAAAGGCAGCGGACTGGGCTTTGGAATGCTATCGCTCTCAGCAAGTTTCTTATGATTTAAAAGAGCCTGTCATTTCAGGGAAAAGCCCATACGAAGTGCAAAGTACTGCATATTGTAGTTTACTCCCGCTATGGGCCTATTTGCAAACATCCGAGATTCCATTGATCCCAGAGGACAAGATAATAGACATTCGAAAGGCTGATTATCTTAGATTTGCAAAAAAATTTCTCGCCTCCAAAGAAGCGAGAACCATGATGAAGATAAGATCAGCCAAAAATAGTACTCCTGATACCTGGGAAAAGATAGCCCGTTGGACGCATCCTTTACTCGCCATCTTGCCCATTTCTTTTCTGGATTCTCCCTATCTGGCGATGGTGGGTGTAGATTTGGCTCAAACATCAGGAGACAACAAAAATTCGGAACAAGGAGCAAACTATGTGGAAAGCTTTGCAGGTATTTGTATTAAGTGATATTCATCTTAATGTGGAAAAGAATAAAGGAATGTTTGTGGCCGATGCAGAGTTGGCCTCATGCCTCCTTTGGATTGCAAAACAGGAAATCCCCTCTATCGTGATTTTAGCGGGGGATACCCTGGATTTTTTAGTGCCAGAAAAAGAGCGCATGATCCAGGATTTTGAGCCAGTCTATGCAGCCTCTCTGGCAGAAAGCATTGTGAAAGAGCATAAAGAAGTTTTTGATGCACTCTCGGCACTAAGCGAGAAGCATACGCTTATAATTCAGGATGGAAACCATGATTCTGAGTTGATCTTGTCTGAAGTGAGAGAAGAGATTCAAAAGCATGTTAACGGCGTTATCCGATGGATGGTGCATGGAGAAGCCGCCAGAATCCAGATAGGGGATGATACCCTTCTTGTTGTAGAGCATGGTCATTTGTACGATAGTATCAACCAGGTTTGCCATGAAAAACTTTTGCAGGCCGTGCATTGTTACTCTCGTGGCGTTATCCACGAAGGAGGTTACAAGGCACCTTTTGGAACCTACCTTGTCAAAAAGTATCTGCATCCCTTAAGGAGGAGATGCCCTATCCTGGAATTCGTTAAGCCAGAAGTACCAGCAGTGTTGAAAATTCTCTGGCGTTTGATAGGCTGGAGGGAAAAAATAAAGTGGCTTGGTATTCTAAAAAATAGAATACAGGTCAGCAACAAAAACTTGCAACATAAGATAAAATTGGTTTTCAGTCCCCAAAGTCTATTTGCAGGAGAGCATACTGCCACTACAGAGATGGAGGATTTCATACAGGAGAAAGAGCAGGAGCAAGAACCACAGCAGCAACAAAACTCTATTCCTCCCACACAAGAAAGTATCATGGCTGATCTACAAAAGATTGCAAGGAAAGACACGATGTTTGATCTGGAAGCTTTCGATGAAAATGTTCGCTATGCCAGATATTTGTTTCAAAAAGGAGTAAAGCTGTTTGTGACTGGCCATAGCCATGCTGCCAAGGCTTATGTTGTCAACCCAGGAAATCCAATTGAGGAAGGGCTTTATATGAATGCAGGTTGCTGGGTTCGCACCATATCATTGCCCCAACAGCAAGACACAAAGCAATGGCAAGATTTTACGCAAAAGTTGCTTGAAAATGCTCCTTTAAACGAAGCAGACTATCGTCCTTATACGTTTGTTTCTATCTTTCTCAAGGAAAATACAGTAACAGCCTCCCTATGTGCCTGGAAAAAAGGCCAGGAAGAAAAAATGGTAGCCTGGGAGAGGAGTGCAACAAATCTTCTTTGGGAGAAAAAGTAGACACCTTTGCAGTTTAAGAATACAGATGATACGAATGCTAGCGATTAGCATTCGTATCTTTTTAGGTTAGGAGGGAATCCATGGATTGCTTAGGCTATTGTAGCATCGTTTATAGTGGCATACATCTGACATTAGCGATCATTCTTTTTTGCTTTAAAAAATTCCTTCTGTATACAGAAAAATGGCTTTCTTATTTCGCCTTTGCTCTGTTTGTTGTAGCAGTCCAAATGTTCCTGATTGCCTGGAAACCTATGGCTGAGGAGCCTATGGCTGCATGGAATGTAAAAATACAATTCCTATGCTCTATTTTGAACAATGTTTTTTTCTACTTATGCGCTCGTAATCTTTTGAATACAGCTTCTTTTTTAAACATGCTAGATAAAATTTTCTTGGGGATTTCTTTATCCTTGATACTTTGCAATTTTGCTCCCGACAAATGGATACCACATTTCTTAGTAGAATGGAATATTGCCGACTTTTTGATGACAGCTATCAGCATTCTATATCTGGCACATGCTATCAGCCAAAATTTACAAAAATATCGTTCTCTACCACAGATTGTGTTAAGCGAGTTTTAGGCAGCCATCGCTATGCCCCGATTTTGTAGGGTTTGAGCAG
>CALKWO010000225.1 GCA_938003875.1 uncultured bacterium | reverse complement strand
CAAACGGACTTTTATCTGAATCTATAGGCTTCTATCGTTTTTTGGACCGATGCCTCTATTGCAAGACTAAATATTAAAACTTAACACGTATGTCTTTATCGTAATCGTAATCGTCATGAGTGTTAAGTTATAGATACTTGTATTGCAATATGATGTATTCGTCCTTCCCCTTTTGGCGCAACGCCTCTGGTATTGTTATAGGAAAGAAATCCTTTGAATACAACGAAATCCCAGGGTTTCTTCTCTATGGATTAAAGGATAACGATTGCGAAAAGAAACACGGCTTAGTGGCAGGGCAGCATTATGGATACAGCCTTTTGCTACTTTATAGCCTGTTTTTTCAGAACATAAAGGTTCATAGCGGGGGGAGATTTGGTGGTAATCAGAACGATAGCTGTCCAGGCACCACTCCCATCCTTTTCCAAGCATATTTTGTACATTCGCCTCGCCATATTTAGGCGTGGAAGAAACATATTGAGAATAGCATACCTTTTCCCATTGCGCCTCTGTAGGTAGCATCTTTTTTACCCATCGAGAATAGGCCCATGCATCATACCAATCTACCCCTGTAACGGGCATAGCGAGGTTTTCTTTCTGCCTTTCCCAGTCATCGGGTACATGACTCTTATTGTAAGGCTCTTCATTGTGACACCAATCATGATGATGTCCTCCCTCTCTTGTAATAGAGTCTAAAAAGGCAAGATAAGACTCTCTCCTAACTTTATGTATATCTATTAAAAAGGGCATGAGATAGACTGTATGCGCAGGATGCTCATCTTTATAAATATTTTTGGAATCGCTTCCTACGATAGATGGCCCGCAAGAAATCAACAGCATGAAGGCATTGTCTTTGGGGGAAACCCAATAGCCATTTTTTTCAGTATATCCTTCTGGCATACAATACTGCTGTAAAGGATATTCTTCTTTGATTTCCAAGTTCTGATGATAGTAATCCTCTCTTTTCATGATTCTTCCTTAAAGCTTTTTTCCGTAGTAGATCCTTGTTGATGGATATCTGGAGGCTCTTCCTTATCAGAAAGAATACCACGGAAAAAATATTGCCGTGCTGCTAGCATAATGCGATTTTCTTCTATATCGTATTTCCAACGCCAGATTTCTAAACGCCAGGGATATTTTTTTGCTGAGTTTAAGGTTGTTTGGGCTTTTCTTTGTAGCAGCATCAAAGAATAGATAGTATTTTCATCGCTCTGCCAGGCATCCAGCAGCTTTTTGGCATCAAAAAAATCCTGGACTAAAGGAATCGCATCCTGGACTAACAAGATGACTTTTTTCTCTTTCTTTTGTGGCCATTCTATAAAAATCTGATTTTGTTTCTGGATAGCAAGAAAAAAGCCTTCCTGATGGTGTTCCATCGGAATTGAAAAATTCTCTCTATAGCTTTCAGGGGAAAAGCGTATCAGATTCTGCCTGGAGATAATGCAAATCTGGCTATCGAAAAATTCTTTGCGAATGCGAATTTCTGGGGCAAGAGAAGTATCTGGCTTGCCTTTTCTAATAGAAATTTTTTCAGGGTATACAAAGTCTGTAAATTTTTCTCCTTCCTTGCCACGCATTTTATAAAACAAGACAAGCTTTTCTGTTTTTTGTTCTCTTGTCAGATAAAGAACGGCAGTGTATAGATGGCCTTGCTTTTTCTCTCCATTCCAAAAGGCAAGTGAAGCCTTTAAATGCAATACAGGATAGAAGCTTCCTCTTTTCTCCTGTGCGGGCTTACCTGGTTCAGGGAAAAAAAATCCTTGCAGCATTTCTTTTTTCTCAATGGAAAATTCTATTTCCTGGATTTCTTTAGAAGGTATAGCATGCAATCTCTTTCCTTCATATATTCGGAAGGAAACAGGGAGTTGGATCTCTCCTTCCCATAATGTACCGTTAGAAAAACGAATGCTTGCATACAATTCTTCTGCAAAGATAGAACTGAAAGAAAAGCATACTATCAAAATCAATATAGGCATAGGAATTTATGTCTTTCCAGCAGGCTCAAGCAGATTCTATTATCATAGAAATACTTAGCCTGCTTGCATGTAATTTTTAAATTTTATAGACTTTGAATTTCTATGATTGTTTTACCTATTTGTATTTTATCGTGTTTTTGTAATGTTATTTTTTCTACTTTATTTCCATTGACAAAAACGCCATATGTACTTTCCAAGTCAATAATTTCCCATCCAGAACCTTCTATATGGCATATTTTGCAATGGGTACGGGAAACCCTGCTATCTTGCAGATAAACATCCGATTCTTTGGCTCTGCCCAGAAAGTTTTCTTTTTGGACTAAAGTAAAAAAACGCCCTGCTTCTTCTGCAGAAATTACTTGCATAATCAAAGGCAATGTGTGCAATTTTTCTTTTGTTTTGACCTTTTTACTGGCATCGTTCTTAGGCAAAGGTTCTATTTTGCGTAAAGGTTCTATTTTGGGCTTTGACTGGGGGGCAGGATCATATATGATATTGGAATCGCTTTCTTCTCCTGGCCCTTTTTCATTTGCTTTACGCAAGAATTCCATCCAATCTTCTGTATATAGACCATTCCCTGCTTCCATATATTGAATATCATCATGGCTGATATAATTTTTCTCTAGCATGACTTCCATAAGGGATAGGTTTTGGCCTTGCAGAAGCATCTTTTTTTGATAGGTTGCACACTCAATCAAAGCGTCAGAATCTATAAGGCCTTCTTTTAACGCTTTTCTTCCGAATTCCTTATCCGATTCTATCTCTTCAGGAGTACGCGCCACTATCATATCTTGTTTTTTTATCTTTCGGCTTTTATATCGTAAGAGAGTTTTAATGACGTTGTATTGCTTCTCTCCTATGATATTATTGTTTAGCAGGATATCTCCCATCTCATGATGAGGTGGGCTTCCTTCCCTAAGCTTTCTTGCTTTTTGCATTTCCTGAGCAGTGATGAATTTCTGCTCTAAAGCAGCTTCTAAAAATTCTTCATCGCTGTAAGCAGGCATGTTTTTCTCCTTTGATATCATGACAGATGTATTATGGCTTGTAGCCGTTACTCTTTCTTTAAATTCAAGGATGTTTCAATGTTGAGTAAAACAGAATAAACTGGTTGATAGGCCTCTTTATATTGACGCAAAAGAGGCTGACTCGCTTTACGCAATTCCTGCAATTTCTCGGCATTTATCCATTCTACTTTGTTCTGGCCAAACAGATCTTCCTTTAAATTCAGAAGAATGGACTCTATTTTCTGGATTTCTTCATTCGCTTCCAGCTCTATCTTTTTGTTCAAGAGATAGTTTCTGGTTATTTTAGCCTCTCTTGCCTGTTTGGGAATGGTTGCATTCTCTTCTTTTTCTAAAAGAATTTTTTCGAGATTCGCCCCCTTTTGCTGAATATTGTAAATCATTTCTTCTAGCTCAGCAATAGTTTCTGGCATATTTTTGATTTCTTTCATATCCGAAACAACACGCGGATATAGCATATTGCTCTGGGTTCCTTGTAGAGAGATGCTCAATTTTTCCTGGATTTCATCATAGACAGCAAGTGCTTTGCTAAGGTTCGTATACCATGAGCCAGGAGGGGCCATCCATTTTTTGCGTCTTTCGATTTTATCTTTCTTTTCAGCCCTCTCGCGTTCTATTTTATCTCTATAGTCTTTATCATTGGCAATTCTCTGGTTGTCTGCCAAAGTATTCTGAATTTGTTTATACATCTGTTGAACGAAGTTGATTTTGGTCACAGCAGGATTATCGTAGATAGCAATCAATTTAAGAGCATCGTCATATCGTCCAGATTGCAAATAGTCTTCTCCTGTGCTAATAACTTTGCTAAGTTCTTTTATTTCCATCTCTGCTTCCTTCAATGCAGATATGGCATTAGTATCTATGGGCAAAAACCCTTTGTTGTCTGGATAAGATTTTTGTATTGTTTCAATAGTTTTTTGGAAGTCTGGAGCGATTTTTTGCAAAATTTCATTTCTAGCGTGTAATTTTTCGATGATTTGTTTTATATTGTCAATCTGATCCTTACGATTTTTAACAGAAGTTGCTTCAAACAAAATATCTTCTACTCTATAGCGGTACTTACTCAAATCGCTAATCATATTGCGATTGATGAGAGATTGGACATTACTAGAATCCAGATACTGGATTGCTTTTTCATATTCTTGTTTCTTCTCCCATTCTTCGCTTTTCTGAATAGCCTCGCTAACCTGTTCTAATAATTTATATCCTTTATTCAGTACAGGCTCTACTTCTGAAGGGAGCTGAGGGTATCCATCTAAAGAGGCAAAATTCTTTTTGAATGCTTTTAGGTTTGCATCCAAAGGCTGAAGCTGCTCTTGTAGCTCTTTATTGTATGTCTTGATTTTTTGAGTTTTTTCCTGAATAGCAGTGATCTGATGACGGTTCAATTTTATCTTTTGGTATTGAGTAATCTTTTCGCTTAGGTTTTTGGTGATTTCTGCCATCTGGGGAATCAGATTTTGAGCATCTGCAATATCAGAATGATTTTTTTGGAGCTTTTCCAATGCCTCTTCCAGGGATTTTTTATCTAAGCAGCCTTCTGCTTCCTGAACTGTTTTTCTTAGATTTTCTCTTGTACTCTGAGCCTTGCTTAAAGCAGGAGAATAAGCTATTTCAATAGCAGGAAAGCCCTCTAAAGGAGAATAGTTCTGCTTTATCTCCTGGATTTGTTTCTCTAAAATTTCTGTGATTTGTTCTATAGCAAACAATTTTTCTTTAGTATTTTGCATTAAAGTAGCAATTTCTTTACCTAAAGCCGAATTTTTTTGCATGCTACTTGCAATACGGAGAGCATCCTGAACATTGCTCTTTGTCTGGATCAGTTTGCTCAAAGAATAATTTTTATTCTGAAAAGGCTCTATTGCTTTTTGTGCCTCATTCCATTGCCCCTGGTAAAGGAATTGGCTGCTTTTCTGTAAAGCTTCTTTGATTTCCTGAAGCTCTTTTTCGGATGCAGCGATAAATTCTTTTTCTTGTAAATCAGGGCGTGGGATGTTCAAATCCAAAGGAAACTTTTGCAAAGATTCTCCTGCTTGATGGATTGCGTCCATTTCTTTTTGCCATGAGTCTACAGTTTCTCTCAAGGCTATAATCGTCTGAGAGGTCTTTCTCTCCAAAGCTTTTTTCTCTACCATGGATTCACATATTTTGATCAAATCTTTTAGGGATTCGTTCATTTCATCCAGAAAAGACAAATCTTCTTCGCCTTTTTCTGCATAAGGTTTTGCTAAGGAAAGTGCTCTGGGATCATCGCTGAGCATAGCAATTTCCAGATCTCGGAAATCTTGCTTCAATTTTCTGATATTTTCTTTGGTTTGAGATAAAAGCTTATCCGCACCCGATGGGCGACGCGGGAAGGCTTTTTCTTCAGGATATTTTTCTTGTAAAATACGCCAGTTTTCTTCTAATGTTTTAAGCCTTTGTTCTTTTCCTGTGATATTTTCTCGGAGCAGCCTGCAAGTCGTTCTGAGATGTTTTCTTTCCATTTCCTTATTGTGTATGAATTCAGCCGCGCTTAAAATAGTCTCCAGGCGAGTATAGATTTTTGTAATCTGATCCAGGAAATAAGGTCGGATAGCAAGTGCAATTTTATCTTCTCGGAGATATTGTTCCGCTTCTTCCAAATTTTTATTTAAGTAGATGGCTCCATTGTCTGCAAGATCACCTAAAACAGCAATGTGTTTTTGGGTTTCCTGAAATTTTTCTAAGATTTTAGGATTTGGCTCTGGATAGCCTTTCTGCGCTGGAAAATTTTCTTTGAGTTTTTTCAGTACCGCCTGAACTTCCTCTGTCTTTTCTTCAAGCAGCCTTTTATAATTTTTTACTTTTTCTAAAGAGGCAGAAAAGGTAAGTCTTTTTTCTTTTTCGATTTTTGATGTTTTATAAACCTTTGCAGCAAGAAATCCCAGATAGATCATGATTAGAACAACCAGGGGTACAAGTATATAAGATAAAGAAATTCTTTTATAAAAAGGCCTGCTAGGAATAGGCAGGCTAAATTTAAAAAAAACAATTCGATCTTTAGAATCAATATGATCGGGCAGTTTTTTTAAGGCTACAGCCAACTGATATGCTTCATTGATTTCATCTAACGTAGATTTCAAACCACGAGGGAGCTTGATGGAATATTTTGCCAGAACGGCTATATCATTTTGGTTCAAGATAAAAGTTTTTGGCTCTTTTTTGTTGGCCTGGGCTTTAGAATCTACCTTTTGGGGAGCTTTTTCTTCTGCTACTTTTATGTGTTTTTTTGTTCCCTCTTTTTGTTCTTTATTGACAATATCAATTCCATATCTTCTCAGAACAGTAACATCTCCTTGTGTGATAGGCTCTAGCTCTTCATTCATCAAGACAACAGAATCTTCGGGGTTGCTCAAAAATCCTTTGAAATTTTTTTCATCTGATTCTATCATGCCAGACTTTTCTAAAATTTCGAATTCTTCTTTTTCAGAAAAAGCAATCCTATCTGTCTCCTCTGGCATTTTCTTTTTTTCCCCTTCCAGGGCAAAAAGTTTCTCTGTTTCTTTTTTCATCTTAGGAGGAGGCACAATGCCATATTTCTGAAAAATCTGCATATCGCTCGCTCCGATTTCAGGAAGCTCTTTGTTGGAAACCAATACAGATTCTTCAAAATCAGGCTGCTGCTCTTCTTCTTGCTCGCTGTTCTTTATTTCTTCTTGAGGAAAGATTGCCAGAATATCACTTTCCTGCTCTTCTTCTTGATTTTCCGTAGAAGGTATTTTTTCTTCCTGGCTTGAAATCTCAACAAGGAGCATATCTTCTTCCTCTTCTTTTCCTTCAGGGAGAGGTTCTTCGCTAGAAGAAGTACGGATCGCTTTCATAGTACAAGGAATGTTTTTGTATTGAGATCGTATTTTTTGCAGAGCCTCTTGTTTTTCAATGTTTTTACGCGCTTCGCTAAGAAAAAAATATTCCTTTCCCTCTTCGTTGTAACAGAGCAAAAGGGGGCCATTGCTCCAATAAAAAATAACGGCAGAAACGGTGTCAGAAGATAAAAAAGATTTCAGCAATCGAAGGCCAAGCTCAAATTGAATAGATTCATGTAGAGTCACTAATGTTTTTTCGTCTGATTTTAGATATAAAAGCAGTCTTTGTGTGTCGATCTGAAAAATGGAAAAATTATAGGATTCTTGCTGGTAAAGTTCAAAAGAAGGTAAAATTTCCATTTTCTCGAAATCGTTTTCATTAAAGTGAAACCCTAAAAATCCTTCTTCTGTAGCGACTAAAACCAAACGATGTTTTTTGCTGGTGGCAATGATAACTTTATCACCCAATTCTTGCTCTTCAAGAAGCTTTTTTACCTCATGCCCTTTAATGCCAAGATAAATTTCTTTTATTTTAAGAGCTTCTATATACTTACGACATTCTCTAAAAGTAAATTTACTCATAATTTTCCCCTTATTCTACCGTTTTCTGTGGTCACAGCCTTATTTATAAAATATCTTAAATGACAAAGCCTGCTCTTAGCAAATTTTCCTGTGCCAGATGAGCAGTGCTATGGTAATAGCATCTGCTCCAGCAGGCGATATTCAGCCTTATTTTTTTCATGGACTATAAATACCACAGATCCTGTTAGAGCCAGATTTTCCCTATCTTTTGTACCTTAGAGACGATAAATTAGGCCCTACGGCAACTAAAAGTATGCAGGCTAAGTCCTATAGGATTATATGCTCAATAACATTTTGACTAAAACAAAAACCTGTAATTTTTCTTATTGTATCTTTTTTCTTTGGTTTTATCAAACGATTATTTTTAGAAAATCAGGATTGCCAGGAATTCTATTTTAAAAAATTTGCTTGCCAGGTAGAAAGAATTTGATAAAATCCTTTTAAAGGATATGCTGTGAGTCCAATCTCAATTTCCAATCATTCTTAGCAAGATATAGCACTTCTAACTCTTCTAAAAGGATATGATATGACAAAAATAAAGCAAACTGTTGAACCTTTTGGTGATGTGAATGTCTTATTTAAAGACGATCATCTGGAAATCGTTGCTTCTGTCCTGATGGTGCCTGATATTGAAGGTGCCAGGGTCGGTCTGGCGTTGGATGCTTCTGTTTCGATAAAAAAAATGTATGGAATCAGCAATCTGGCAGGGGGAGCTTTTTTTCAGGCCATGAGTGTTCCTAATGTCATGGAACCTGTAGCTAAAGGGATTGCCAATTATTTAAGCAATTTTGCAGGTGACGGAAAAGTGAATATGCTTTATTGGGCATGCAGCCCAGATGGCTCCAAGATCGAGGAAATAGGAAGTGTCTCAGGCGAGGAAGTTTCCTCTTTGAGCATTCATGGTCCCAAAAAACAGCAGTGGGGAAGAGGTACAAGACTTCTACCGCCTCTAAAAAATTTTATGGAAAATAAAATGAAAGATGCCCCCTGGTCGCTTGTTGTTTTTATAACAGATGGAATTATAGAAGATATACAAGAAGTCATTGACTACTGTCTTATTGTGGGAAAACAAATCTCTAAGGGTGAAAGAAAATTCGTGAAGCTGGTATTGTTAGGTGTCGGAGAAGAAGTAGACGAACCTCAAATGCAATTGCTAGACGATATGTTTGAAGGCATCGGTCTCAAAGATCCAGAAGGAAATGAAATCGATCTTTGGTGCCATAAACTGGCTTCTGATATGAAAAAATTAGAAGAAGTTTTTGCAGAAGTAGTTTCAGAACATACCCTGGTGGCATCGCAAGGTAGAATTCTCGATGATCAAGGAAAAGAAGTGAAAAGCTACAAAGATGGTTTGCCAGCGAAACTACGCTTCTATCTGCCCAAGAAGTCTCATTCTTTTACCTTGGAATATCCTGGTGGCAAAATCATTCAGGATATAAGCGAAGTTTTTGAGAGCTAGGTTTTCTTATATTTTAAGATGATTTTGGCTCTATAATCATTCGTAGAAACTATTAAAAATGAATTACATATTGTTTATCTATCTTTTCGGTTGACAATGTGATATTTTCATGGCAAAATATTTTAAATTGTTTGGATATAATTACAGTTCTTTTTTTCATGAGGCTAACAATGGAAATTGTAAAACAACTTGCTGTATTTTTAGAAAACCAGCCTGGTGCTCTTTTTCGCCTTACTCAAGATCTTGCAGAAAAAAACATCAACATAGCTGCTATTTCTGTAACGGATTCTATTGATCATGCTGTTGTAAGATTGGTAGTAGACAAGCCAATAGAGGCAATTCATATTATTGAAGAAAAAGGCACTTTGGTTGTAGAAAGCGATTTGGTAAAAGTAACCCTCAAAAATGAAGCAGGGACATTGAATCAAATGTGTAAAAAGCTAAGAACCCATCAAGTGAATATAGAATATGCTTATGGAAGCACAGGAGAAAAAGACAGTAATCTGTATCTGAGAGTCTTTGATACAGAGAAAGCTCTAAAAGCTTTAGAAGCTAACTAAAATAAATCTAACCAGCTCAAAAGGCTGGTTTTTTTTATATCATATCTATTTTTAAGGTTTTTTTATGAAGCTGGACCCAAAAAAACGCTTTCCTGTCTACCGAAATGAATCCACTGCCAAAAAGGTAGATCGTTTTTTGAGTGCACCGAGAGATTCCTGGATGACAGAAGAAGATATTGCAGCTTTTATGGATGTCCCTGTAGAGGAAGTAAGACGTTTTATAGAAAAAATGAATGGTGAAATCAAACCCGCTGGTACAATCGATATATCTGAATTAGAATAAAAATCCCTCCTGTCAACATCATCACCTGCGGCTACGAATTATACCTGTTCTCAGTAAGAAAATATCAGGAAGTTTTATGTTACTATCTTTTTTGGTGGAATTGGCTCAGGCTATGAGGGGTCATGGGATGTCCGTTGTCCCTGCCCAGATTATGGATGCTGCCAGATATATTTTATTGTCTGAGGATCTCTATCCTGACAGCAGCTTACAGGATAGTCTCAAGCCGATATTTATGACGAAAATTGAAGAAGAGGATGCTTATGATAGAGCATGGAAATCTTTAAGTCTATCTACTCCTGATTCTCAGAAAAAAAAGGATTTTATCTTTTACAATATTTTTAAGAAAGAAGACGCAGCTTTTATTCCTATCGTAAAAGAGAAAGGCTCCCTTTCATCTGGTATAGACTGGCAGCCCTGGAAAGAATTCCAGAAGTATACCAGGAATAAAAATGAGGAGACTAAAAATAGCTTTGAACAGGCTGTCATGAACTCTCTTGCTCATGGACACAATCTGGACAATTGGGAAAAAGCTATAGAATCGCATCTTTATGGCAATTTCGTTCAGGGGACATACTCGCAGGAACTAGAAAAAACGATGGAAGAAGCTTTGGAATTCAGGAAAGAATTTTCTCTGTTGAAACGACGCTGGAATAAGGTCATGAATCTTCAGGAACAATTTCTGGATTCTCATGTGAAAAATACTATAGAAGGGGATAAAATAGGCCAGAAGAGATCGCTACGTCCTCAATTCATCGAAGGGTACAGAGCCAATATCCTAAGGTGGGGGGATTCCCATCTTTTCATGAAGGACATGGAGGATTTGCAAAAACAAGATCTGGATTATCTCCAGGAGCCAATTCGTCAAATGGCAGAGAGGCTTCGTGTGCGATTGGAAGCGAAAAAAAAGAGAGCAGGGGAAAAGATAGACATAAAAAAAACCATTCGTATTGCTCGGAAAACTTTCGGAGAGCCTGTAAAGCTCATACGCCATTGCCCGAAACGAAAGATGCCTAGATGGGTGGTGATTGCCGATATATCAGGTTCTGTAAAGTACGCTACACAATTGTTTCTGAACTTTTTGCTAGAGCTTCGCAATGTTATAGATGAAGATCTGAGAGGCTTTGTTTTTGTGAGCAAAATGAAGGAAATCACCCATCTGCTGAAAGACAAAAGCTACCACGGTGACATAGAAGAAATACGGAGCAACTGTGGAATTGACCTACGAGGCTATTCCGACTATGGGGATGCTTTTGCGCAATTCGAAAATCTTGCCCAGGATTCTATCAACAGAACCACAATTCTCTTGATACTAGGAGATGCCAGAAATAACAAAAGGAATCCACGCCTGGATTTGCTAGAAAGCTGGTGTCTAAGGACGAGAAAAGTCCTCTGGCTCAATCCTGAAGTGCCCGAGAAATGGAATCAAGGCGATTCCATCATCGGCATCTACGCCCATGCACTAAACCATGTCTACGATATTTCCACACCTGGAAAATTGATAGATGTCATGGAAAACATAGTAATTTAGAGAGGAAAAATTTAACCACGATTGTTGAAATATGTTTTGAATCATGGATAAACACAGATGAACACTAATAATTTTTTGTAATATTATGAAGATAATTATCATGATTCCTTGTTTCAATGAAGAAGAAACTTTAGGAATAACACTGGATCATCTTCCTAGGAAAATCCATATAATCTGCGGATTGTTTTTATTTGGGAAGTACATTTCTCCCTAACATAAATTCTTATTTGTGTTTATCTGTGTTTATCTGTGGTTCTCTTTAAAAATCAAAAAAGTTCACTTACAAGCTGCGGAATATAGGTTTAAAAGACCCTGTTTATCCTATGTGGAAAGGCATGGTTTTTTACGATAATGATGGGCATCTAAAAAACTGGGAAGAAGAATGGAAAAATTTTCTAAAAAAAAATATTTCGCCTGCAAAAATGGAGGAATTGAAAAATAGAGAAATTCTTGGAATAAAAACCAATACTCCTCCTACAAGAGAATTAAAAAACTTACTCTGCTTCTGGGATATTATTTTAAACCCTGGTTTGCATACGCGAGAGCCTTACCAGTGGATCAATCCTTTCTTATTTTTATTCTTTCTTTTCCCTCTGTTTTTTCGCGACCGCATTTCTATGTGGCTATATTTTGTTACCCTTATTATAGCAATTCCCATTGCCTCTATGACTTTTTTGATTCGCTATACTATTTTTCTGATTCTTTGCTTTTCTCTAGGTGCAGGGTTGTGTGTGTCAAAAATCTCCTGGCGTTCCCTATCTGTTTTAATATGGACAGCTTTATTCCTCATAACAGTGTATGGCTGTATCTGTGAATGGAATAAAAACCAAAAAAATTTTTGGGAGGCATCGGCCAAAATGATGTAGGGTTCGATTGACAATTTAATCATCATAATCGATTCGTTA
>CALKWO010000224.1 GCA_938003875.1 uncultured bacterium | reverse complement strand
TCTTTCAAAATCCTTGATTATCAAAGAGCAAAGAAGTCTGCGTAACTCCTATTTTCTTAATTTTATTTTCATAGGCATCCTCCTTTTTTTATAAAATTAAGATGCCTATTTTACCCAAACTATATCTTTTTTTCAAACTTATTTTATGTGCATCAGAGAAGCATCATGCTCTATACGTTATATTTTTTGGGATACTCCTCTTAGGACATAAACTTTTGAACAAACGCCTATTACTCTGTAACTTTTCTAGGTATTTTTTTTTGTTTCTTTTGGATTGATTACCCATATTTACAGTCCTTAAAATTATTAAATTGAATCTTTTTACAGGCATTATAAATATCAAAAAGATGGGCTTTAGGATTATGTTCCATAGATTCTTACCTTGTCTCTCTCTAAAGTTTCTTTTACGTATGGATTTTTTAACGCATTTTTTTGGATAATATCCACGCTTCGCCCTAATTTTTTTTCTAGCTCTGCCTTTAATGTAAAGTATCTATAAAAAAGCCGATCCAGCCCATCAAATTCGACTAGAAAATCCATGTCACTCCTTTGTGGTTCAAAATCTTCTCTGGATGCTGAACCTACTAAATCCAGCCGCTTCACACGAAGCTCACGGCAAAGTTCTTCAATCGCCTGGATGTAATTTTTTATAGGAAACATGATTATCCCCTTTGTTATACAAGTCGAATCTTCCCCGTAAGCAATTGCTGCATCATACCTTGTTTGATTTTTTTATATTTCTCACACTTTTCTTCTAAAACTTCGATCTCGCTATCCATGTCAGACAGAATTTCAGCGATAGCGGTTTGTTCGGCTATGGAGTTGGGTATTAATACTAAAATTTCATAAAAAGTATTTCTGTTTAAGCTAGGAACTCCTGTGGATTCATTATATTTTGAAAAATCTATATTGGATAAAAGATAAAATAAATATTGAATGTTTTCTTCTGATTTCAAATAAAAAGCTGTATCTATAACCCAAAATTTTTGCTGTTTTGGGATGTATATTGGCTTATTGATAGTGCCTTTTCTCCCAATTACAACACTTTCACCAACACTTAAAAATTTAAAAGAGTTTCCGATTATACCACTTGTCCCATAGACAAAAGATTCAGAAAAATTATCATATTCTTTTGATTCTAAGCTTGAACCATATTCTAGAGTAGATAAATTTTTAAATTTTTTTACTTCCCACTCTCCTCTAAACCCAGGCAATCTTTTTTTACCAGTGAGAAGCTGTTGCATTGTGCCTTGTTTGATGGCTTTCTTTTTGGCAATCTGGTTTTCCAGGTTTTCTATCAAGGCATCCGTATCAGAAAGAACCTCAGCGATAGCGGTTTGCTCCTCAAGAGGAGGAATAGCACATAGTATTTGCTTTAGTGTATTCTTTGTTAACTTAAACCTTCCTGCCCCTTGGCGAGTAAGATGTAAAGTTAAATCTTTATTGGCAAAATACCAGTAGAACCATTTTGTTAAATTTTTTAATCCTTTTATTAAATGAGCATGGTTATTAACATTAAATTTTCCGCTAACCAATAAAGTCATTGAATGATTGCGCCATTTTAAAAAATGATCACCATCTTCTCCAATCAAAGCATACTCACCATCTATGCGGTATTCATTAATGTAACTTTGCACACCTGTTGGGCCGTAATAAGGATAAATGCCCACCATTCTATCTCGAATTGATTGACTAATAGGAAATCGAAGCGTATTGCATATCTCAAACGAATCTTCTACACAGAGAATATCCCAATCCTCTGGGATAACCCCAATCTCCGTCTGCTTATACCCTTTTTTTATTGTACTATCTTTTGCCATAAGAATCCCATAATTTATAATTCACCATTCACTATTCATAATTTACCACAAGAATCCCATTTTTCTCAGATGCCCTTCTACCTTCTCTTCCAACTCCTTCCCCTTTCTTTCCAGCTCTGGCAGGGTCACTGCATAGCGTTCGGCAAGCTCTTTGATGCGTTGCGTGAGTCTATGGGATATGCGATCCATTTCGCCTTTCACTGCTTCGTAAAGAGATGTCATCCATTTGTCATCCACTACCAGGTCTTTGATTTCCGTTTCCGTAAGATTTTTGTATTGGGCAAGGACTTTGCTTTCCAGCGATTTTTCCATGATTTTGATTCTCTTATTGGCTTCGGATACCTTGTCCGATAGCTTTAAATAGGATTCCAGAGCTTTTTGCTCAGAGGCATCTTCGGAGTTTCCCTGGATTTCTTTGAGCCTTTTGCTTGCCGTGGCTTTGTTGAGTTTATCCAGAGAGGCGAAATAACCCTCTTCGCCGCTATGCTCTTCAATGAGTTCATCCAGTTCCTGGCTTATACCGTCCCGCTTTGTTTCCAGCTCTTCGATTGCCTTTTTTTCCGCCGAAAAGTAGCGATGGACGAGAAAGCGTTTCGGGAGCAAATCGCATTCCCATTCGTCTTTTTTCCCCTCTATGGGTTCTAGCTCTGCTTTCCAGCCAAGAGAAGCGACTGCATACACATCGTCCTGTATGGTTTCGCTCCAATAGGTCATCAGGTGCTGGTAAATATCGTATTGATCCAGGAGGCTGGTTTTGCCAAACGCACTCAGGATATCCTCGGATATTTTGTGGATAAGCTCTTTTGGCTTACAGCCCATCGTGAGATTTTTCAGGAGAAGCACGGTTCTTTCTTTCCATAGGGAGAAGGTGCTTTCCATGGTTTTGGCGTATTCCTGAAATTCCGGATGCGAAAAAATCGTTTCCTTGATCTGCTCCTGGGGGATAAGGAGCGTGCTGTATCCCTCGCGTTTGCTTTTGCCAAAGAGCATGGTTTTCAGCGTGGGATAAACGCAAAAATAGTTTTCCAGGCTTTCTACATCTTCTTGAGGAATATCCCCTTGCAAATGAGCGGCAATGTCTTGTATATCCTCTGTTTCCTGGCTGTCAATGTAGCGAGGGATATTGAGGTTGAAATCGTTCTTCTCGATCTCCGAAAGGCTCACCATGCGGGAATATCGAGGGATTTGTGTTTGCTTGTTGAACACATCTACAATTCTATGAATGTCCTGCGCTCTGAGGCGGTTCTTGTTGCCATCTTTCATAAAACCACGGCTTGCCTCTATCATGAAAATACCTTTTCTATGCTCGGCATTTTCTTTATCCAGAAGAATAATGCAGGCAGGAATCCCTGTTCCATAAAAAAGATTGGCAGGCAGACCAATGATTCCCTTGATATAGCCTCTGCGAATCAAATTCATTCGGATTTCGCCCTCGGCATTGCCCCTGAAAAGAACGCCATGAGGCAGAATGCACGCCCCTTTGCCCTTGCTCTTGAGCGATTTGAGGATATGCAGCAAAAACGCATAGTCCCCATTCTTGGCAGGAGGAATGCCAAAATCCTGAAATCTGCCATAGCTATCCTGGATGTTCTTCTCATCCATCAGGCCATTCGTCCAGGATTTAAAAGAAAATGGAGGGTTTGCTACGACAAAATCAAACGTCTTGAGACGATTGGTTTCCTCTAAGAATAAGGGCGCAGCCAGCGTGTTCTCTCGCCTTATATCTGCCCCTGGATGCCCATGCAAGATCATGTTCATCTTGGCAAGCGAAGCTGTGGCAGAATCCAATTCCTGCCCATACAAAGCCACCTTTTTTTCGGTTTCATCCGCCACCTTCAGGAGCAAAGAACCAGAGCCACAAGTCGGATCGTACACAGTAGGATTGCTAATCGAAGAGCTTGCGATTCCAATAGTCTTGGCAATGATCCTGCTCACCTCCGCAGGCGTATAGAACTGCCCTTTGCTTTTCCCACTCTCCGTAGCAAAGTGCCTCATGAGATACTCGTATGCATCGCCCAGAATATCATCCCCCTCCGCCCGATTCTTGCTAAAATCCAAAAGCGGGTTTTCAAATATGGCAACCAGATTCGTCAACCGATTCACCATATCCTTACCACTGCCCAATTTATCCGCATTGTTGAAATCCGGCATTTCCGACAGCTTATTCTCTTTAGCAATCGGCCCCAAAATCTTCTTGTTTATATCATCGCCAATCGTTGCCTTGCCTTTTAGTTTCACCATATCCCTGAAACTCGCTCCTTCTGGTATGGTAATCGGAGCATAAGGCACACCAGCGTATTTATCCGAAATATACTTCACAAACAAAAGCACAAGCACATAATCCTTATACTGCGAAGCATCCATACCACCTCGCAGCTCATCACAGCTTTTCCATATCGAACTATACAATTGAGATTTCTTAATCGCCATAGTTTCTTTCTTATCGTAAAATAGGACTTCTTATTTTAGTTTATATTTTGGGATTATTATAGCCTGTTTTATTGGATTTGCAAAGAATTATCTGCTATTTCCTCAGGCAGGGAGATAAAGAAAAATCTGAACTTCGAGAAGGGAAAAGATTATGCAGCTTAGCCAAAGCTTAGACTCAAACAATAAATCCCAAAACTCATCTCTTGAACCCTATCATGCGATTTTGCTACTGAGATAAGTTTTGGGATTATGAATGGCAAAAAGTAAGGCAAATTTTTAAGATTGTTTGATTATCCTAAAAACGTTGGTTTGCGAGGAGAATATTTTCTGCCTCAAAGAGGAATAACAAAAAGACTAAGCGGTTGAAAGCCGTCCGCCTGCACCGATCTGTTAGTAAAAATAACCCACAATTATCAAAGACAAACAAAACAAGGGGAAAGGTACAGGTTCAGAACAAAAGGTGCTGTCTGAAGTCTTCAGGCTTGGATTTACAACCCAAACACCCGATAAGTCAATCTCTTGCATTTTTTTATAACAAAAACTAACAAAAAAATCAGCGGTGGGCGACAGCCCATAGATTCTGGACAGAAAAACCACGAATTCCGGGGAAATCTTTTTGTAAATCCATGGAAAGATTTTCTACCACCGCTTTACCCCACTGATATTTTTTTTGTTTTTCCGTAATTTTTTGCCCGATATACCAATACAGATCAATAATCGTTTTGTTGAGTTTTCGGTAGGCTTCCAGTTGAGCTTTTTGAATGGTAGCTCGAATTTCACTAACAAATTTCTCATAATCTTCTGGAGAAATCGGTTGAGACATATAGGATTCCTCTATACTTTCAAATTTCGTCAATTCTCCCATGCTTCTGAGAGAAATGGCGAAATTAAAATCTAGCGGTGGCAGGTCTTCGCTTTGGGCACCAACTGTCCTAATGAAGGGTACTTGCTGTCCCAAGAGGCTTAGCCACCTCTTCCCCTAAGAAAATTAGTAGGGTTTTCATCTGAATACATTTATCTAATAATAACCACTCTTACAATAAGTCCCAATTTCCTTCGTTTATGACACTGCTTTTTCTTCAATCCAAAAATTTCGTTCTTCCCGATTTACTTGCTTTTGCGCCGATTACTTTTTATTGTGGTACATTTTTGAGACTGCCTGATAATTCATTGTACCTTTTTCCCTCCCCCTTGCAATAAAATATTTCTGGATGCTTAAAAAAATTATGAGCATAGGCAATATAGGGCTGAGTGATTGTGGAGAGCTACCATTGTTATTCCATGCGAATAGAGCCTGATGATTCTATCGCATGGATTGTTATTATGAAAGAAAGTGCAATCAATGATTTGTTACTTCGGAAGGTGTTTGATTTTGGCTGTTTTTTTCATTATGTTTGAGATAACGATAAAATGTTGATCTGGAAACCTTTAAAGTACGACATATACCGTCTATATCGTTGCTACAATTTTGATAAAGGGCGATTGCCATAGCAATTTTTTTATCATCCATCAGTTTTTTCCGTCCGCCAATTCTTCCGCGAGCACGAGCTGCTGATAAACCAGCTTTTATTCTTTCTCTGATGAGTTCCCGCTCAAATTCAGCGAGAGCACTAAAGAGGTGGAACGCCAGCTTCCCTGAGCTATTTGTAGTATCAATATTTTCCTGAAGACTTCGCAATTCGATATTGCTTTTTTAAAGAAGTGTTACAATTTCTATGAGGTGTTTCAGAGAGCGACCAAGTCGATCCAATTTCCAGACGACGAGGGTATCTCCCTGGCGTATGAATTGTATGGCTTCTCCAAGTCCATCTCTTTGTGCTTTGCTTCCGCTTATAATATCGGTAAAAATTTTCTCGCATCCTGCTTTCAGCAAAGCGTCCTTTTGCATATCCAGGCATTGATCGGATGTGGAGATTCTTGCGTAACCTATTAATAATATTGCAATTCCTTCGGAAATTATGTTTACTTCATTCATACTTGGCTCTCTTTTTATTGAAACTTTTTCTTTTATTATCAAAGAAGAGTCAAGTTTTGCAAATAATTTTTTCCTATTTTTCAATTATTTTAGGCATCTCAGGATGCCAGATCAAGATAGATTAAATCATTGCCTGGTTCGCTCCAGTGAAGCACCCTTCCAGGAATAA
>CALKWO010000223.1 GCA_938003875.1 uncultured bacterium | reverse complement strand
TTTGTGTTCATCTGTGGTTTAAATCGCATATTATTTGACTCTGTATGCAACGCAAATGAGAAGTGCTGTGATGGAAAAGTTTTTAATCTTTGGCCTAAAAGGCCTATATATACCAACCCAAGGCAATTTCCTGGGGAAAAATGGCATAGAGGTAAAATTATGAAGAGAAGTACGGAAAAATTTCTCAGATTACAAGAAAATTTAACATTCAAACACCTTTTCCAGATTGTTTGTGAAAATAAAGATAGAATTTTCGCCGAATATGAAGAAGAAAACCAAATAAAAAAAATAACATATACGGAATTAGAAAGGCTTTCCCAAAAAGTTGCAGGCAAGCTGAATTCCCTCTTAGGAGAAAAATACCATAATCATTTCGTAGGCATCCAGATGGACAATTGTCCTGAGTGGGTTTTGCTGTTCTGGGGTCTTATACAGGGAGGATACAATCCTATTCTATTAGACTTCCGTTCCTCGCATGAAAATCTCCTACATCTTTTGAACACATCAGGAGCGGTAGCAATTTTGAGCAACCAAAAAGAAAAGGTCAGCCCCAATATTCTTCAGTGGAACAAAAAAGAAATCATGGAAGGCTTGGAAAGTTTGCCTGAAGGAAAAGAATATCCCTGGGCAAAGTGCATCGCATTTTGTACTTCAGGTACTACAGCTACTTCCAAGGTGTTCGTCTATGATGAACGTACTCTTGTAACCAATCTTTCTTTTGCGTGGGAAGCGTACAATAAATCCAGGTTCATGATGAGAGACGATTCTAAAATCCTGGGATTTCTCCCCATGTACCATATTTTCGGACTGTTTGGCCTTGTCCTATGGCCTTGCATTTGTGGAGATACTGTGGTCTATTTGAAAGATCGTTCTCCTGCGACTCTTTTAGAAACCTGCCGCAAACACAACATCACGGATATTTATGCAGTGCCTATGCTTTGGAACAATGTTGCAGCCAAGATACAAAGCAAAATCCAACAAGAACCCTTCTGGAAAAAAATTCTCTTCAAGGGGATGTCTGAGTTTAGCCTTTTGATACAGCGATTCTTCCCCTACTATGGCTCCAAATTCGCCTATCAGGTGCTATTCCGTTCTATTCATAAAAATTTGTTTGGCACACATCTCAGAGGAACCTTGTCTGGAGGAGCCCATCTTTCTCCTACTACACTTCGATTTTTAGTCAGCCTCGGATTTCCTATAGCTTGCGGCTATGGTATGACAGAGGCTGGAATCATTTGTGTTGAAGTTGGAGTCAATCTCAAAAGGAGATTGAACAACTCTCTAGGTAAGGCTTTCCCTTCTGTTCAAATGAAAATCGTCCCTATGCCAGGAATGGAAAAAGAAGGCTTAGGGCAAGTCTATCTTAAGGGAGAGAGCTTACATTCAGGAAGGATGATAAAAGGCGAATTGCTACCTCCTGAAAGAGAAGATGGATGGTTTGCCACAGGGGATTTAGGCAAATATGAAAATGGCACTCTCTATCTGCAAGGACGTTGTAAGGATACCATCATCAAAGAATCTGGGGAAAATGTATCGCCTGATGAACTGGAAGACTATTTCCGTAATATCCAGGGCGTGGAGGAATTTTGTGTACTTGGTTTAAAGAAAAACCATACAGAAGAAATTGTTCTTGTTTTGAATGTTTCCCAAAGATACCAATCTGAAGATTTTTGCAAAGAAATAGCACAAAAAATTACACAAATCAACAAAAGGTTGCCTATTGATAAACGGTTGGACAGAGTTTTGTTTTCTCTGTCTCCCCTGCCCATAACAACCAGCATGAAGCCTCAAAGGCAAATGCTGAAAAAAAGGCTGGAAGAAAACAAATGGCCTCACGTTGTTCTTCCTATCCAGAGCAATGGGACAGAAGAAAAAAAACAACAGCAGGAGAAAGCTTCCCAGCAAGAAATCCGAGAGTATGTTCGTGCTACTTTTGCTGTAATATTAGGAAAACCAGCAGAGAGCATTGACGACAATGCCCATTTTATAGAAGAATTGGGCGGGGATAGCTTGCAGGCAATCGAGCTGGCCAGTACCCTGGAAAAAAAATACAAAATCTTCTTCTCGGATTCTGCCTTGCTGGAATGCAGCAATGTAGAAGAAATCAGCAATTTTGTCATAAGGCAATTGCATGAAGGGAATATGTCCCAGGGGCCAAAAATTATCAAAAGCAAGACGCCTAAAACCCCTGTCACCAGGTTTGAAGATTCCCGTGAATGCAAGGCATTTATGCATAAAATGCAGGAAACAGGGGATATGAATCCCTATTTCGTGAAGCATGATTCTGTTGTACGAGATACATCCCTTGTGAACCAAAAGCAAGTCATCAATCTTGCTTCTTACAACTATGTCGGGATGTCAGGTCATCCAGAAGTCGTCAAAGCAGCCCAGGAAGCGGTTGCCAAGTATGGCACATCTGCCAGTGGAAGCAGGCTTTTGACAGGCGAAAAATCTTTATATCGGGAGTTGGAGCAGGAAATAGCATCATGGAAAGGGACAGAAGACGCTATCGTACTGGTTTCAGGACATGCTACCAATGTTACTTTTGTAGGAAATTTTTGCTCGGAAAACGATCTGATTCTTTATGACGCTCTTTCCCACAATTCCATAGACCAGGGATGCCGTTTATCCAAAGCAGAGAGCAAGGCATTCCCTCATAACGATGTCAAAACCTTAGAAGAAATCCTGGAGCAAAACAGGCAATACTACGAAAAAGTCCTGATCGTTGTAGAAGGCGTATACAGTATGGACGGAGACATAGCTCCCATCCCCCAATTCGTAGAATTGAAAAAACGCTATGGTGCATTTTTGATGGTAGACGAAGCCCATTCTGCTTGTGTTTTAGGCGATACAGGAAAAGGAGTGGATGAATACTATCATCTTGCTACCGAGGATATTGACATTCGCATGGGGACTTTATCAAAAGGCTTGGGCAGTTGTGGTGGCTATCTGGCAGGCAGCAAATCCCTTATCGAATATTTTCGCTATAGCTTGCCTGGATTTGTCTTCAGCGTGGCTATTCCCCCTGCTACAGCAGCCGCAGCTCTGGCAGCGGTCAGGGTGATAAAAAAAGATCACTCTGTGGTAGAAAGATTGCATGAAAATATTGATATTTTCTTACAAGAAGCCCACAAAAGAAATTTTCATACCTGTCTGGCCCAAAGAACAGCGATCATTCCTATTATGATCGGCCCAGAGGACGCAGCTTTCTTCCTGAGCAAAAAGCTCCAGGAATTCGGAGTGTTCGTCCCTCCTGCAGTATATCCTGCTGTACCTAAGGGAAAGGCAAGACTAAGATTTTGCGTTACCAGCGAGCATAAAAAAGAACAGATCATATACGCCCTGGATACTCTGAAATCTTTGACAGAAAAAGAAAAAATTTCTATACCACTTCATAGTTCGCAAACGATTTCTGCATAATAAATTAGGAACTAAAAAATATCTATATAAAAAAATATCCCATTTTTAGTTTTTTTCTTGACTTTGTTTTATAATAAAGATACCTTAGATAAAAGCATAATTTATTGTACGTTGGCTATACTTTTATCTTAAATCTCTTCAAAGTGTAGCGTGTGGAATTGATTGTTTTGCCCTTATACAAAAAATAAATTAAGGCAAATCGAATCAGAAAGGAGTTGAGCATGATGAAATATACAATGTTAGTGCTAGCAATAGCAATATGTATGACAGGGGCATCTGCTGCCATCATTCAAGAAACCCATGGTCCAGTAGCAATGCCTGCTTATGTAACTACGCCGTTTACTTTGCAACAGCTTGTTCTGCCTCAATTTAATACAGCACAAGGCACATTGTTGGGCGTACAGATTTCTTTTAGCGGAACCTTGCTAGGCAGTCTTAAATTTGAAAATTTGGAAAACCAGCCTGTAGATATGACATGGACTCTGACAGGTAATTTAAGCCTTTCTCAGGGTGGAACTAACCTTGTTACTGTTGGTCCTGGCACAAACGGAGGCGAAAATGGACTTCCTGCATGGGATGGAGTAAATGATTATGCAGGCCAATCTGGCCGTACTCTTACCCCCAGTGCATCTGCTTCTGGAAATGCAAGCTTAAGCTATCTTTTCGATAATTTGACACCTTATAAGGGAACAGGGAATGTTACTTTAATGGTTGCCGCTAACGGAGCAGCTTCTGTTCAAGGTACTACAGGAACTGGCCAATCAGAATTCCAAGTAAGTACTGGAGTGCAAGGTATAGGCAGTGCTACCATCACCTACACCTATGACAATCTGGAAGTCGAAGGACCAAGCGTTCCCGAACCAGCTAGTCTGTTTGCTCTGGGCTTAGGAATTTTCCTTCTTACTTCTTATTTACGCAAAAAATAGTTTTAGGCTGAGATAAGATGATTTTAAAACACCATTTATGGTGTTTTTTTTGTTTCTATATATTTCCTAAGAAAGATTTAAATATACTGTTATTAGAATATAATAAAAGCCCTTTTAGGATGGGTACCCCATGAATTGGAAAGCCTTGAAATCTTATATCCTGAACCTTTCCTCGTACCAGAAAATCGCTCTGGCTTTCAGTGCGGGGATTCTAGCTGGCCTTGTGCTATTTTTGGTGCATATCTCCAATTTTTTTTCTTACCTTTCGGATAGTCCAGACACCTGTATGAATTGTCATATCATGGGGCCTCAGTATGCTACATGGCATCATAGCTCTCACAGAGAGAGAGCGACCTGTGTGGATTGCCATGTTCCTCATGACAATATATTCCATAGCTATGCTTTTAAGGCAATGGATGGTTTACGGCATGCCACCATTTTTACCATCCGAGGAGAAGAGCAGGCGATTACTATCAAGCCAGCAGGCGTGAATGCAGTACAGAGCAATTGTAAAAGATGCCACACAGAAACCCTAAGAAATTTTGCCTCTATGGCAAACAATGCATTCAATTCAGAACATGGAAAAGGCCGTTTGTGCTGGGATTGCCATCGAGAGACTCCTCACGGTAAAGTGAGAAGCCTTTCCAGTGCCCCCTATGCTAAAGTTCCCACAACAAAAAGTATGGTCCCTGGTTGGTTGACCGAATTGATGAAAAAAGAAAGATAAAAACGATCTGCCGTTTTGGGCTGAAAGCCCTTAAGATACCAGCCCAGGGAAGTTCCCTGGGTATGGAATAAGGAGAAAAAATCATGTCCGCTGAGAAAAAACATTGGATTTTGTATATTGTATTTTTTTTCACCACTATAGGCGTTTTTTTATTAGGGCTTTTGGCTGCTTCCATTATGGAGAGAAGAGCAGAGGCCTTGATCGCCTATAAACCCACTAAAGCTATCCGCGATTTTGAGCCTAGAAATGAAGCCTGGGGAGCCAATTTCCCAAGAGAATACACTTCGTATCTGCAAACATCCCAAACAAATTTTCGTAGCAAATACAACAGCAGCAGTGCTATCGATATGCTCAAGGAAGATCCCTATCTTGTAGTTTTATGGGCAGGATATGCTTTTTCTAAAGACTACAACCAGCCTAGAGGTCATTATTATGCTGTTACAGACGTAAGGAATACTTTGCGTACTGCTGCACCTAAAGGCACAGAGGATGGTCCTATGCCAGCGACTTGCTGGGCTTGTAAAAGCCCAGATGTCCCAAGAATGATGAACCAGGAAGGAATAAAAGAATTCTACAAATCCAAATGGGGATCCAAAGGGCATGAAGTGGTAAATCCTATTGGATGCGCCGACTGCCACGATCCCAAGACAATGGACTTACAAATCACCCGTCCTGCATTAAAAGAAGCCTTTGAGCGAATGGGTAAAGATATTACCAAAGCAACACACCAGGAAAAAAGAACCCTGGTATGCGCCCAATGCCACGTGGAATACTATTTCAAAGGCAAGGAATTCTATCTGACATTCCCCTGGGATAAAGGCCTTAGCGTAGAAGATATGGAAAAATACTATGATGAAGTGAATTTCACCGATTGGACACATGGTTTAAGCAAAGCCCCCATGCTTAAAGCACAGCATCCAGAATATGAAACCTTCCAGTTCGGCATTCATGCACAAAGAGGCGTTGCCTGTGCGGATTGCCACATGCCTTACGTTACAGAAGGCGGAATCAAATACACAGACCATCACGTACAAAGCCCTCTGAACAATATCAACCGTTCTTGCCAGGTATGCCACAGAGAAAGCGAAGAAGAGCTGAGAAAGAATGTCTATGATCGGCAGGACAGAGTGTATGAATTGAGGATGAAGGCAGAAAAATCGCTGGTTCAGGCACACGTAGAAGCCAAAGAAGCCTGGGATAAAGGAGCAACTCAGGAAGAAATGGCAAGCCCCCTCAAGCTTATCCGTCATGCACAGTGGCGTTGGGACTTTGCCGTTGCCTCTCATGGTGCATCTTTCCACGCACCGCTGGAAATGAGCCGTGTATTGGGAACTTCCATCGAAAAATCTGGTCAGGCAAGATTAGAGCTGAGTCGTATTCTAGCCAAAAAAGGCATCACTCAGGAAGTAGCCATGCCCGATATTTCCACAAAAGAAAAAGCCCAGAAATATATAGGATGGGATATGGAAACCCTCAGGAAAGAGAAAAAAGTTTTCCTGGAAACAGTCGTTCCTCAATGGGATGCCAAGGCAAAGGAAAGGCAAAAGGCCTGGGATTAAAAATAATATCTCTTTGAGTTACAGCATCAGTATACACTAAAAAAGCCTGTGCAGGCTAAGCAGTGCTATGTTAATAGCATCTGCTTGAGTCTGCGGGAGAAAATGTGGAACTTATTTAATTCTTCCTACGTTCCGCAGCTTCTAGGAAGAAAAAAAGTATTTTAAGCGGATAGAA
>CALKWO010000222.1 GCA_938003875.1 uncultured bacterium | reverse complement strand
TAGCATCTGCTCCAGCAGGCGGTATTCAGTCTTATTTTTTTTATGGACTATAAATGCCACAGATTCTGTTAGAGCCAGAAATCTCTATTTCTTCCTAATATTACGCACCCATTCTTCCCCTTTATTCCGTAAAGCAACAATTTCTGATATAATACTAAGAGCGATTTCCTCTGGTGTTTCTCCTCCAGTAGGCAGGCCTATAGGAGCGTAGATATAGTCCAACTGATCTTGAGAATACCCCTCATCTTTTAGAAGTTTCCATGTAGCTTCTTTTCTTCTTCGGCTGCAGATCATTCCAATATAGGCTGCCTCTTGCTTTTGAAGCAAAATTTTCAAACAATCTTTATCATAGACATGCCCCGGAGTAACCAAGACAACGTAAGTATTATGGTCTACAGGATATTTTTTTAATCCTTCTGTATAGGCAGTAACGAGAATTTCGCTGGCATGAGGGAATCTTTCTCTTTGGGCGCATTCTTTTCTGTCATCGACCACAATAATTCTAAATCCTAAAATATGCGCCATCTGGCAAAGAGGGACAGCGATGTGGCCTGCCCCAACAATGAGTAAGGTTTTCTGCTGGCCAAAAAATTCAAAGCATACATCAAAAGCTTGAGAAAAATTTTTACAAGAATGGCTTTTTGATTTTTCTAATGACTTTCTTGCCTCCAAAGCCAGGTCTTGGGTATAGGAGAAATATTCCCCTAAGATTTCGTCTTTTGTGACAAGCATTGGGCTTTGGATACAAAGGCCTTTCTGATGGACTTCATAAACTTTCACTAACACAAAAGGAATTCCGTTTTGAAGTAAATTCACCATTTCGTTTATTCGATCCATAAACTATTTTTCCTTCTTGGATATAAAAAAACTTAAAAATAATGCTAATTCTAAAATATTTCTGGAAAAACTTTTTCAGTTAATATAACATAAAGATGTTTTTGATGGAAATCTTTTTCGATTTTTTTTATATGGGTCTACAAGGAGTAACTATGCAGCCAAACGATATGCAAACTGCGTTGGAAGTATTATTCAAAATGAAAGAAAGCTTGCTAGAATCTATGATAGAAGAGCTGATTCGCTATAAGGATGACGATGTCTCTTCCTTCAGTTTACAAGAGATAGAAGACCGCTTTGCCATAAGACTGGCTAACGTGAATACCCTCATTGCAACGATGCAAGAGCAATCCAATCCATTTGAAGAAGTTATGCCTACAAGGGTTGCAACCAATGTTTATGAAATAGCAAAAAATAAGCTGCCTAAAAAATTAGAAGAGTTGGTAGAATTCGTCCATCCTGAAGATCTTCTTCATCTTTCCGTCGTTCCTACCCAAGGTAACAAATATCTGATTGTAATGGCCACAGCAGAATGAGTCATACTATGCTGCTAAAAACAATTTTGATCTTATTCTTTTTCATTCTTTTCCCTTTGCAAGGGCAAGACTGGAATTCAGAGTTGATGATACAATCTGCTCTATATGAGGAAAAAAGCTTAGGAAATCTGCCAAAAGCAATCGAAATTTACCATAATATTTTATCCAAGCAAGATATAGCCCAAGAAATGAGAGCAAAGGTTCATCTCCGACTTGCAATGTGCTACGAAAAATCGGGCAACATAATGCAAGCACAGGGCATATACGAAAATATGCTTAAAGATTACTCTGATTTTACAGAAATTATAAGAGCTGTTAGCTCCAGGCTTAGAGAGATTTTAAGACGAAAGGAAATCAGCAACTTAAAAGAAAAGCTTTTGAAGTTACAGGAATCAGATGAAAAAATTCGCCTGGAGGAAGAAATTAAAAAACTTCAAGAACGCATTCGCAGTCTTGTGAAGACTGCACCAGAGCCAGAAAATAAAGAAATCATAAAAAACCAGGAAGAAAATAAAAAAGACTCCTTAAAAGTAGAAGAGAGGATAAGCGATGCCCTTTCTTCGCATCTTTATAAAATAAGCAAGAATCTTTATCAGCAAGGGCTGCTTTGGAGCACAAGAGAGAATCTAAAAAAATCTTTGGAATTCAATCCTAAAAATCAGGAATCGCAAGAACTTTTGCAAAAAGTAGAGATACTCATCCAGGAACAAGAAAAAAAATTGAAAGAAGAGAAAGGCTACAGCAAAGAAAGTATTGAGCTTAGTATAGTAAATGATATAAAAAAAAATGAGGATAGCAGCCCAGAATCCGCAATCATTATTAAGCCTGAATTTCCAGAAGAAAAATCAGAAGAGGCTTCTTTAGTGGAAAAAAGATATGATGTGAATATACTGTTTCAGCAGTGGAAAATAAAAGAAGAAGATTTGCCTGAAGAAGCTTTGTGGAGTAATTCTTTGCTAAAATTCCTCAAGGAAAACATGGATGTGGAATGGAAAAAAAATACCTATGTAAATTACCAAAATAAAGGATTTGCGATCAACCAGACTATCGCCAATCATAAAAAACTGGAAAGTCTATGGCAACAATTAGGAGAAAATTCTCATCTTATCCTTATGAAAGGAATGCTTTTTTTTAAAGAGAAAGAATTCTTTCTGGAAGACAAGATAACCTTCATCCCTGCTACAGGAGGTATTTATTATAGTTTCTTACCAGGTGAAATCAAAGAAAAATGGCAGCCTTCTCTTTCTCCTATTCACTCCAGCCAGGAAATTTTTTTGTTTAGCAACCAAAAGCAAGAATGGAAATATTTTCTTTCTACTCCTCTGGTTCAAGGGTATCAGGCAAAAAATTTGGTTTGTAAAATCTATAAAGAGGGAGTTCATTTTATCCTGCAAGATCTAGCTCAAGAGAAAAAGATGTTTTTGCAAATACTATCAAAAAAAATCCAAAGACCCATCCCTTTGGTAAATAGCAATATTGGGCCAATGCATATACCTTGTTTTTTAAGCCAACAAGGCGAGATAGAAATTGTTTTAGAGCAGGAAAAACATCTTATCGTTGGTGGGATCATGGATTTTTATGAACCTGGTATAAAGAAAAATACAGGCTCTTCTCTATATGCGTTATTCACTTTTCAAAAGATCCCTATTCTCAGCTTTTTAGGCAGAGAAATAAAAAGTGAAAAGAAGTCAGAAGATGAATCCACACAAAATTATGATGTAGATTTTTTGCAAAAAATAAATGATATAAAATGGAATTTGAAAGATCAGGATATTCTTTCGAAAGAGGATAGGGATTCCTTTATCTTAGAATATTTCAAGGAAGAACAAGGAGATTCGCCAAAACAAGGGAATGCTCATATATTTAAAAATTTTCTGATTGTAACTGCACCATCTGCGATCCATCAAAAAATCAAAGACAAGCTAGACCAGCTCAGAATAAAACAGAGGATGCTCTTGGGAATGGACTTATATCTGGTTTCCTGTGAAAAACAGACTCTCCGAAAAATTTTAGATTCTTGGAAAATCCCAGTAAAGCAAACAGAAGGTTTGCAATGGTATGCAATAGAGCTACCATTTTCTGAAGTGCTAAAAAAATATAAAGAATTCTCGGATATAAAAATTTTGTATACTTTCAATTCCATAATCATTGGCAATACACAAAAAGTTTCTCTCAAAAATTGCCAGATAGTTTCTTACATCGACAATCTGAAATATCAGGAAGACAATCCGTTGCAAATATCCATGCTGGATGTACATGAAGGGATAAGGATAGATATTCGTCCGCTTATCGCATCGGAAAAGGAAGGAATGCTACAACTCCAGACATCTCTCTCTAAAATCAAAGGAGAGAGAAAGATTCCCTTTTCTATTTCATCAGGTCAAAAAGCTTTCCTGAGCATCCCAGAGATCAATATCATAAGATTTCAGATAAACATTCCTATAAAAAGGGGTGAATGCTATATAGTCTCTGGGTTCCAGGAAATAGAATCAGAGAAGACTAAAGATGTTTTCTTTTTCTTCGCGCCTGATATCATCAATTTTGTCCCACCAGAAAAAAACACAAACCAATAAAAAAAGCACCCGATCTTTTCAGGTGCTTTTTTTTGGTGCCGGAAGTGGGATTTGAACCCACACAGCCGTTATTGTAGCCACAAGACCCTCAATCCTGCGTGTCTGCCAATTCCACCATTCCGGCAAATCGAATTGTATTATAGCATTTCTTTTGATAATTTCAAGAAAAAAATTTTTTTTTCTTTTTTTTTTCTATGGTTCATAGTAGAACACTGAAATTTTAGCCTACTAAAATCATTGCCGTTCGCTAATTTAAAAGTGAATTTCTAAAATTACAGCAAAAATTTCTATTCCTGTCTGTGAGCCAAAGAGGTGAACAATACTATGCTCAACAACAAAACAACGGAGATTATTCTGGAAAGTATATCAGATGGCGTTTTTACGGTAGGCTATGACTGGAAGATAACATCGTTCAACCGTGCAGCCGAAGAAATTACGGGTGTGTTGAGAGAAGAGGCCATTGGGAAAAAATGCTGTGAGGTCTTCCGATCCAGCATGTGCGAAGTGGATTGTGCCTTACGTCATACCATGGAATCAGGAAAACCAGTCATCAACAGGAAGACTTTCATTGTGAATAGCCAGGGGCAGAGAATACCTATTAGCGTTTCTACTGCTCTCTTGAAGGATATAGACGGAAGCATCATCGGCGGCGTGGAAACCTTTCGTGATTTAAGCCTTGTAGAAGAATTGCGTAAGGAGCTAGAGGGAAGATTCCATATCGGAGACATCGTCAGCCTCAGTTCGTCTATGAGAAAGATATTAGAAATACTGCCGCAAGTTGCTATGAGCGACAGCATAGTTCTCATTCAGGGAGAAACGGGTACAGGCAAAGAGCTTCTGGCAAAGGCCATTCATAGTATGAGCGAACGAAGAAAAAAACCTTTTGTAGCGGTGAATTGTGCTGCTCTGCCTGATACTCTGTTAGAATCCGAGATGTTTGGTTATAAGGCTGGAGCGTTTACAGGTGCGCAAAAAGACAAGCCAGGCCGTTTTGCATTGGCTCAAGGGGGAACGATATTTTTGGATGAAATAGGCGACATCAGTGTTTCTTTGCAAATCAGGCTGCTTAGGGTGCTTCAGGAAAAAACTTTCGAACCATTGGGCTGCACTGCACCAGTGAACGCCGATGTGAGGATTCTAGCTGCCACAAACAAAGATATCCCATCCCTGGTAAAAACAGGAGCTTTCCGACAGGATCTGTTCTATAGAATCAATGTCGTAAGGCTGGATTTGCCCCCTTTGAGAGAGCGGAAAGCCGATATTCCTTTACTTGTAGAAAGCTTCATCGCCCATTTTAATAAACTCAAAGACAAAAAGATTGCAGGGATTGCCAGTAGCGCACTGGCACTTCTGATGTTTCATGACTATCCAGGAAATATTCGAGAACTAAAAAACATCATAGAGTATGCCTTTATCCTCTGCCAGGAAGGCAATATCGAAGTAAAGCATTTACCAGAAGAATTGGCAAGGCAAGAAAAAAGCATTTTTCAGGGTTCCAGCATGGATGCTCGTATGAAATCTGCAAAAGTAAACACGATTCTCGATGCCTTAGAGAGCAATCACTACAATCGTCTCCAGGCAGCTAAGGAGCTAGGCATCCATAAAAGTACACTTTTCAGAAAGATCAAAACCCTAGGACTGGCTCTACCCAAAAAAGACGGGCGAAGCAGCAAGAACGAATAGAGTAGCATAAACGCTACTCTGCTTTTCTATACCGTTGCATCTATGCGATTATCTCTCCTGTATTCCCTATCTTGATATTTACATTCTAATCTCATAATCTATTATTTTAAAATAAGTTATATCGAAATTTTCTTTTTCCAATAAGAATGGGCATTGTTTTTGCTTTTATAAAGATCAAAGCAGCCAAATTAAGGAGAGCCAGCCATGAAAGTAGCGATTACCATCTGGGAAGGCAGAATTTCTCCCCTGTTTGATAGTGCCCGCAGGATTGTCATTTATGATATTGATGTTCATAAAAATTATGAATCAAGAGAAGAAATGCTTCCTGATCTACCATATCAGGAAAAAATAAAAAATCTAAAAAAATTACAAATAGAAACGCTGATATGCGGAGCTATATCGAAACATTTAGCCTGCCTGATAGAAATTTCGGGGATTCATATCATCCCTTTTATTGCTGGCACTCTCGAAGAGATACTAAGTGCCTATATGGCAGGAACATTGCAGAAGAAAGAATACCAGATGCCAGGATGTTGTAATCCTCAAAGATGTTTTAGAAGAAAAAATAGATGTATTTGTCCAAAATGTAAGAAAAAAAGGAGTAATAACAGTGAAGATATGCATTCCTATTGAAGAGAATAAAGGTTTAGATAGTTTAGTCTGTGCCCATTTCGGATCATCCCCTTGTTTTATGATCGTAGAAACAAAGGATAATAGCTTTCATGTAAGAGAAAACCTCAATGCTCATCATTCCCATGGAATGTGCCAGCCCCTTGCTTCTATTTCGGGAGAAAATCTGGATGCTATGATCGTTGGAGGCATCGGACAGGGAGCTGTCAATAAACTAAGAAATGCCAATATCAAAGTGTATCTATCGCAATATGATACTGTTTCTGAAAATATTGAAGCCATCAAGTCTTCTAAATTGTGTGAAGTCACGCCTCAGACAGCATGCGCACATCATGGTGCAGGCGATGGACAATGCCATTCGTAGTCAAAGATTATTTTATTTTTAGAAAATTTTAAGGAGTTTTTCATGGGTACAAAAGGAAAAGAAATCGTTGGATTAGATGTAAATAAGTTGATTGAACTACTACAAAAGGCTTACGCAGATGAATGGCTGGCATACTATCAATATTGGGTGGGTTCTAAAGTAGCAGTAGGCAGAATGAGAGGCATTGTTGCTTCAGAGCTTGAAGAACATGCAAATGAAGAACTCAAGCACGCCGAAATGCTTACAGAAAGGATCATCACTCTGGGAGGAAGCCCTTTGCTGAAACCAGAAGATCTTTTGAAAGAAAGCAATTGCGGCTATGATGTCCCATCTGATCCCAAAACGAAGCAGCTTTTGAAACAAAATATCAAAGGCGAACAATGCGCAATCGAAACTTATAAAAAACTTCTGGAATTTGTCAAAGACAAAGACCCCATCACTTACCACATCGTTCTCGAAATTTTGAAAGATGAAGTAAAACATGAAGAGGATTTAGAGGCAATTCTAGCCGACATGAACGAAAAAGTAGGTGATTAAAACATAGTATTCTCACAGGGTTGCTACAGCGAATCTCCCTTGCGTTGTATACAAACTATAACATTGGATTCCAAAAATTTATCCACAGATTTCACAGATTACACAGATTTTCAAAACTTTTCTCTGCGTAATCTGAGTAATCTGCGGATTATTTTATAGGCGATCTGTAGCACTAAAGAAATCAAGAAAGGAAAACAGTTGAGAAAAGAAGTTTTAGAAAACCATAGTATTTATTTAGAAAGACTCGACCTTTATAAAAAATTTGGATACAATATCCCAGAAGAAAGAAATTTTATTCTTGAAAAAGCCAGTCCTGTAGAAGGTAAAATATTAGAAATAGGCACGGGAAAAGGATATTTTGCAATGGAGATTGCCAGACAAGGCCTATCTTTCACAAGCACAGATATATCAGAAACGGAACAAAATATAGCAAGGCTCAATCTCGAATACTTTGGTTTAGAAAGATTTGCGACATTTCAACTGCAAAATGGGGATTCTCTAAGCTTTCAGGATAGAAGTTTTGATGTTATATTCTGCATCAATGCCTTTCATCATTTTTTCCATCCTTTCCAAATGATAGAGGAAATGATACGAATCAAAAGCCTTACAGGAAAGATAGTTTTAAGCGATTTTAGCGAAGAAGGTTTTCTTGTCATAGACAATATACTTGCTTCAGAAGGCAGGAAACATGAAGTCGTTTCTAATCATTTCCAGGATATAGAACATTACTTGCTTGAAAAAAAATTCAAAATAGAAAAATATAACACAAAATTGCAGAACACAATCATTGCTAGATGATGTCCATTTCCCAATTCTACCATATTTAAGGACAGCCAGATGTCTTCTATTTCAAAAGAATTGAGCATTACCGTTCTTGTAGAAAACACTGTGTATCAGCGTGGCTTGCTTGCTGAACATGGTCTTTCCTTCTGGATTGAGTCAGAGGGAAAGGGAATCCTATTCGATACAGGACAGGGCATGGCATTTCCCCCAAATGCCCAAGAGCTTCATATTCCTTTAGAAAAAGCCCAGGCTATTGTTTTGAGCCATGGACACTATGACCATACAGGTGCCTTGTTGTATACGCTGGGAAAAAATACCGATGCTCGCATTTTTTTGCATCCTGATGCTTTAAAAATATGCTATCATAAGCCTAAGGACGCTGCCTCCAGAGAGATTGGCATATCGAAGCAGGCGAGAGAAAAGCTCAAAGCAATCGAGAATCGAATTTTATGGACAGAGAAACCACAGCAGATAATGCAAGGGATTTATGCAACAGGCAGCATTCCCAGAGAGACAGAATACGAAAACACAGGAGGCGATTTTTTCCTGGACGAGCAAGGAAATCATCCTGATCCGATTGCCGATGACCAATCTATCTGGCTAGAAACCAGCAAAGGCATTGTAGTTCTTTTGGGATGTGCGCATTCTGGCGTTATAAATACATTGCGATATATCGAAAGGCTTGCCTGCACTCAAAAATTTTACGCCCTCATAGGGGGAATGCACCTTGTTCACGCATCCCCAGAAAGATTGAAAGCCACAGCAGAAGCTCTCTCACGTTATAATTTTACAATATTAGCTCCTGCTCATTGCACTGGATTCATGGCAATATCTTTTTTGCATAAGCATTTTCCCAACAGCTTCAGAACCTGCTCAACAGGTACTAAATTTAGCTTCTAAGAAACCAGATAAACTTAACTTATGGAAATCATCATGGATATTCATTATAACTCTATTGGAGTGATTCACAGCCCTTTTCAAGACATTTTAGGAATGCCCATTCAGCCCTCTGGGGCTACAGGCATTCAGGGAAGTATCGAAATTTTTCCTGAGTTTCAGGAAGGATTGAAAGATTTGGATGGATTTTCCCACATCATTTTATTGTATCATTTTCACCAATGCAGCAAAAACAACCTTATTGTAACGCCTTTTCTGGATTCGCAGCCTCATGGAATTTTTGCAACCCGATCCCCATCACGCCCTAACAAGATAGGCCTCTCTGTTGTCAAGCTACTAAAAATCCAGCAGAATATTATCCATATTGAAAACGTGGATATACTGAACAAAACCCCTTTGCTCGACATAAAACCCTACGTCCCTAAATTCGACAATCCGCAGGTAGAGAGAATAGGCTGGCTGGAACACAACCAGGGCCAGGTAATAGACAAAAAGGCTGATGCTCGTTTTGCCTGATTCCTGGTGAGTTGCACCATCGCAGCCAATTATTGCAATGGAAATACGCTAGATTTATTTTGTCGCTCTAATATCGGAAAATAGGCAGAAAGCCGCTGGCTTTGCTCAGGTGAACCAGGGGTATGTCGGCAAAGCGTCCTAAGATGCCGCAAAATTTGCCATTGACAACGAATGAGCCTAAGGTAAAATATTTTTTTTGTATTTTTACTTTATTCCCTGCAATCGCAGGCATGGGAATGGACTTTCCTGGAACGTATTCCTGGACGATCCAATCTTTGTTTCCTTTTTGAGAAAGGAAAGTTTTTTCCCATTCTTTTTCTTCTGTCTCTATGCCTAGAAAGGCATCCTTCCCTAGAAAAACCCGTGTGGTTTTCATCACGAGCCTGTCTTTGTTCTTTTTGATAAAATCCTCCAGAACGATTTTTTCTCCTTGCAAACCTGTTGTTTCCTGTTCTGAGAGCATTCTTGTCCACGGAATATGTTTTTTGATAACCTCGCATTCTTCCTTGCTATAGAGATGATGGAATTCAGGGTTGGTTATCAGGGCAAATAATGCCTTTTCGCCTCCATAGATAGAGCGGAAAGGGTTTATCATGCAAAAGGCATGATCCAGATAGCCTTTGATGAAATTTTCATTTTTGCTCTGGTCTCTAAGGAATTCCTGGGCTTTCATAACCCTGCGAACCAGATCTACCTTTTTGCCTTTGCAAAAGGCAGTTCCATCGCGCAGGGTGAATTGCCTTGGGTCAGCCATGAAAGCATCTATACCATGTTTAGCCAAATAGCTACAACACAACAGAGTATCAGAAGATGAGGCAGAATCTTCATAATCAACAAAGGCCACGCTAAGCCTGTCCGAAGGCTTATGAGGGAATTCTTTATAGAGCGAGTCTATAGCGAGTTTCATCTGAGCCATAGCAGAAGGCTCTATGTCTTGCCTGATAAATCTGGCAAGGCTACGATAGAAGGGATGCTCCAAAAAGATTTTGCGAATTGTGTCATTCCAGGATATAGCACCAGGGCTATCTGTATGAAATTCTACATACTTGATGGTATTACCATCGAATATTCCATCCAGACGTGCGACAGGTACCTGCCTTTTGTATCCATGAGCCATGTCCAGCCAGTTGTGTGGTATGCTTTCATAGCTGATGTATTCTTTTATTCTAGGAGAAGAAGACAAGGCAGATAGCGTTTTCTCTATGACAGAGGAAATCACTTCTGATGTATATTGAAAAATTTTGATTTCTTTTCTATGGAGTAGAAGAGGGAGCAAAGAAACCTGCAAAACTTTCCCATCCAGAACACATTGTTCATGATGAAGCCCTTCTTGCAAAGACTTCATGATTTTATAGGTCTTTTGTGGATACTTACACAGATATTTTGCCTTGGAATAGTATGTTAGCCTCATCTTTTGCTCACTTTAGGTTGGGTTGGAAAACAAAAGATACTTTCCTTCTGATAGGATGGTTTCCTGTGTCCCATCTTCATATAGGAAAACCAAAGATTTAAGATGCACCCTGGGTTGTGTTTCGGGTATATAGATTCTGTCTATATGGACAACGGCACTGGGGGAAGAAAACTGGGCAGGGCCTACCTGTCCACCAAAATGATCGCTGCGTCCAAAAGCTACATGAAAGCCAAGCTTTTCGTCCAGCAGGACTTCGCCAATAGGCTTCACACCAAAATCGCTGAGTACTCCAAATCCCAGTTCTGCAATATTGGCATAGGCTGGTTCTCTGGAGACAAGTTCTTTTTCTTTTTTGGCAGCTTCACCTTCTCCATCCACAGAGACAACCTTGTTTTCTTCTATCTTATAAAATACCATCTCGCTTCCGAATTGTACAGGAAGAGTCCCCTGCGTCTGGCTTTTATCTTTCCTTTCGCCTTCGTAAGGAACGATATAGGATTCTCCGCTTGGCAAATTTCCTGCAACCCCAGGATTGGGAAAGCGTCCGCTACTGGCATGACCTTTTCTGAAGCGTATATCAAAAAACATTTCACACTTTTTTTTCTCGTCTACGATAAAAAGTGCTTTTGCCGCTTTTGCAATATCCAGCTTGCTTGTAAGTACATCTACTCTTCTGCCCACTTCTGTATAGTCGAGCTGTAGCGCAGGAATCATGCTTTCACAGAACCCAGGCATCGTTGCTGCTCTAAATCCATAGTTCGATGCAGCGTTTTTCAGGGGTGCTGTCGTAGAATATTCCGTAGGTGCCAGCCATATCTGTATTTGGGGATATAGATCTTTCAAAAGAATTTCTTTCCCCAGGCTCGCTAAATTAGCACTAATCTCTGGCAAAACATCTCCCATGAGATAAACTTTAGGAGGAAGCTCTGCGCCGTGAGATCCCACATCAGAATATCCAACCAGCTCTACTCTTTCCAAACCCAATTCCTTTATGCTATCCCTGAGTCCCTTTGCCCAATCAAGAGCGATTTCCCGTCGCTTTTTCCAAAGCTCACTATCCTTGGAAGCCTGTTGTGGGATATCCACGAGAATACCAAGAGCATGGTCGTTTTCCAACTTGGGAAAAACAGCCTGTACCAATTGAACCAATTGTTGTTTTGTTAAAGCATTCATAAGTATTATTCCATTGTTTATAAAGAGTTAAGAAATGAGAAGAGTACCGCAGGCTTGTTTTGGGTTTTGTAAGACTATCTTACCTGCGGTACTCATGCTGTTATCTACTATAATATTTTTTGAAAAATACGCCTAAAATACCTATTGCTAAAAACACTATAGACATAGGCTCAGGAGTGGAGGGCCAGTCAATTACATTTTCAGGTAAGTTAGGAGTATACACTGAAAGTCCTTGTAATTGATAGGTCGCCCATTGCGTTCCATATCCTTCTGGAGTATAACTTGAATTGTTTCCATCAAAATTATAGTAAGTTTTATATACAGGATTATAAGGGTCTAAATTGCTAAATTCTACACCATATAGAGTCTGGACAACGCTTTTTAAAGAAGTAGCAAAAGGGCCTGTTGGTTGTTGGTTGCAATCATCAGCAAACAAAACTCCACCACGATCCAGGAAAGCTTTGATGTTATTCAGCCCTGCCTGGGTAAAAGAAAAGCTATCATGCCCCATAATAACCAATAAGTCTATGCTGGATAAATCGTCGGTGTTAGGATTTTTAGCAGGCGATAAAATGGTAGTCATTTGAGAAACACGGGCAGTGATCTGCGATTGGACTATATCTATCACTGCCCCATCGCAATTCCAATCACCATTATGGACAACCTGCGCCATTGTAACCTGGCTACGGCCACGAGCAGCATAAACAGCGACATTGGTAATCATGCGAAAAGAATTCTCATGAGTCAGCTCTGTATAACCAGAAGTGCCTATCTCCCATCCGCAGCTATAGTCATTATAGCTGAAAATAAGGGATGTCTCTGCACTGACCCAGGTGCAAAGCAAAACAAGTATCCCCAAAAAAATCTTCATGACTTAACCTCCTAAATTTTAGTAACTATGATGAGATGCAATCTTCTGTACACATTGAACCAAGTGCCAGGCGAAAACAAAATCATCATGAAAATAGTATTGACCAAGTTGGGAAGCAATATCCCAAAGTAAAAAAGTATTATACCAGCTAAACCAACAGGGAGCAATGCAAAAGTTTACAATATTTTTTCTACAGTAACCAATCTATCTGAAGTAAGGGAGGCTTCGTAAGCCAGATCTTTTCCGATTTCGATGCGGTCGTCCTGGTTATGAGGCGGCAATAAAAATGCCTGGCTTGCCTTCAGACCACCTAGCCACCATCTTGCGTCGGATACAAAAACCAGATCCCCTGGCCTGGCTGCTAAAATTTCCATTTGTTTTTGGGAGACACGAATCCCATCGCCTGGAATTTCCTGGAAATTTCCTTTGATTCGCTTGCCTTTAGCATAGTTGGGATCAGAGCCGTTTTTCATTGCTCTGATAGCATGTTGAATCGTACCAACCACAAGACCTGCAATTTCCTTTTCTGCTTTGGGCTTGGTAAAAAGAGAAACTCCAATCCCTATCGCCAGAGAAACAAGGATTCCAAAAAAGGCTCTCATGAAAATATAACCATCGTCAGAAGGTGTACCATGAGCAAAGGGATAAACCAGAGAAGGATAGGCTATAGAAATAGCGGTGATGAGCGTTCCTGCTGTGAGTGTCCAGAAGGCAGCCCATGTCGTGTATCTCTTCCAGAGAAAGCTCAGGAGAATAGCGACGATCATAGCGGGTGTAATGGCAGCGGTAAAAGCTCCATGAGCAGCATAAATCGACTCAAAAGAGGCAAATACAGGGACAAGGGCAAGACCCACAATTCCTGTTGCTATGGAGGAAATTCGTGCCACGTTCAGATAGTATTTATCCTCTTTAGTGGAAATGACATAAGGCTTCCATATATCGTTTACGAAAACAGCACTGACAGCATTGATGAGGGTATCTATCGTTGACATAAGGGCAGCGGTGAGAGCGGCCATGATAAGGCCAAAGACTCCAGGAGAGCAGAGAACGTTAGATACAACGACAAAGATGTCTTTTGATTTTGTGGTTTCAGGGAGAAGACCTTGAGAAACCATGGACCTGCCTATCCAGCCAGCACTAGCAACGGCTAAAGCGGTCAGAGGCATCATAAGGAACGCCACAAAGATCATAGATTTTCTTGCATCGTTTACGCTTTTCGAGGAAAGAAACCGCATCAGGATTCCCTGGTTCATAAAGTAAAAAGCAATGCTGCCTGCAATAGCATCTTGCCAGAAAATCCCTACGAAATTAAAGGATGCAGGGGAATTAAAAGGAGCAAAGGGAAGCCGATGTTCTGGAGGCAGGCTATTCCAGAAAGGCACAAAACCGCCGACCGCAAAGATTCCCACGATAAAAAGGACAAGCCCTGCCACAAGAAGCAAAATCCCTTGTATCAGGTCTGTCATGATAACGGATGTCTGGCCTCCTGCTGTTACATAGAGGGAGGTAATGATAGAAATCACTACACAAGACGTGATAAGCGACCATCCTAGCATTGCTTTGATCGCAATACCCATAGTATAGATATTGATGCCAATATATCCTATCATGTATACAAGCAATATGATCGTTGCAGCCAATCGCACGCCTGGACTGAAGCGTTTTTCAAAATATTCTGGGATGCTGATGATTCTGGAGAAAAAGATGATAGGAAGCCAGCCCAAAAGAAAAAGGGGCATGATAAACCAGTCATTGAGATAGCTCATAGAGCTGGATAAGCCGTGAGTATAGGCAACAGCAGAGTATTTTATGAAACTATAAGACCCGACAAGAGATGCAATGGTAGAAAATCCTATAAGCCACCAGGAAAAACGCTGTCCACCCAAAAAAAATTGTTTTGTTGTGCGTGCATATTTCCCAAAAAACATCCCAAATCCTAGAATAGCTATAAAGTAAACCAAAATAACACAATAATCCAATGGTGTTCCCATGTATCTTCGCCTTTCCTATGTTGTGGTAGCAAGGATTTGCCATAGCAAGAAAAAAAGAAAATAATACGCATAGCCTGCAATCAACCAATTTCTATAATAGCTCAAATCAGGATCGTTGTTTCCCGACTTTCTTTCAAAGCGTATACAAACTATGAGTCCCAAAAGAAAGATAATACCCCCAATCCCAAACTGGTATAAAAATTGAAGCCACTGCATTTTTTAAATCCTTTTCAAAGAGATTAAAAATTTTTCCAAAAATGTTAAGCCATCTATTTGCTATTCTAACGTTTTCTGTGTTACCAGTCTTCATTTATAAAATGCCATCAATAACAAAGCCTGCCCTTAGCCAATTTTTCCTGTGCCAGATGAGCAGTGCTATGACAATAGCATCTGCTCCAGCAGGCGGTATTCAGCCTTATTTTTTATATAAACTATACATATCACAGATTCTGTTAAGCTATCTATTTTATAGCCTTTATTTCATTTTGTCTATTATATTTTAGGGATTTGTATTTGTTTTTTAAAATCAGTTTTTTTCTTTTTTATCTGCAATAAGTTTGCTATACTATATCTTGGGATTTTTGTCTGTAGAAATAAAACTAAACTATAGAGTGCTTTCTAGCTAGCAGGAGGGGATTATGAAAATACTATGGCTGTATGTTCTATTGACGTGTATGGCAGCCCAGGCTGCCACGATAAGCTTTACCCAGGCCAACACTAGCAAACATGGTGCCGTAGGGACAGGAAGCGGCCCTTATGGCAGTTTTAGTCCCACTACAGCATACCTCAACAACACAGCGTTTGGTTATGGGCATGGGGTTCGTGTTCATAAAATTTTGTATTTCGATCTTAGTTCTATTATCAATTCTCATACTCCAGGCTATCAGTTTGTCGTTACTGGAGCATCCTTCAGTATGTCAGAAGGGGAAGGTACACACTACACTGGTAGCAGTGTTATCAATCCAATTCTTGCCAATTGGGTATCTGGTTCTGTTAGCCCAACTTACAATAACATTGAAGGCAATCTTGCCAGCGCAGTCCAGGCAGGAGGAAGGATCAATACTAGCACCTATGCTTATCCCACCTCAGGTAGTGCGAATGCCAGTTTCAATAAAATGATAGAAGACTGGCTCAACCAGGTAAAACCCAATTATGGATTTGCTGTTAGAGCTAACGACAGTGTACAAAGCAGCTATGATGGTTTTAGTACCTGGACATTTTCCTTTACCTATAACCAGGTGGCTATTCCTGTAACTTTAGGAGTAAACAAAACAGATTTTGGAAATGTACGTGTCGGCACCAGCAAAACTGCTGATATTACAGTAACCAATACTGGTGGAGGGACATTGACAGGAACGATTGGCCCTGCTATAAATGATTCCTATGTCACTCCCAATATGGACAATACTGCTTTTAGCCTGACCTCAGGGGGAATTTCATCTCGTACATTTACTTATACACCTGAAAATAGAGGTACTACGGTTGCTGCAACAGTAGATATTACCAGCAATGCAGGGAATTCATCCCAAACACTTACAGGCTCGGCTGTAGGCCCTGAAGTATATACTTCTGCTATACAAGGTTCTACACTGGATTTTGGAATTTTACAACCAGGTGACTCTGCCTCTCAAACTCTGGATATAAGCAATATAACAACAGATATAGCCCTGAGTGATCTGACAGACCTTACTATATTGAGCTTACAGATTACAGGGGAAAATGCTTCTCTTTTTTCTTATTCAGGCTTTACTCCAGGTATGGTAATCCATAAAGGAGGCTCTTTGCCTCTGCTGCTTCAATTTATTAATAATATTGGAATGAGCGGTATGGCTAATGCTACCCTTATCATTACCACAGATGAAGATGCGCCATTAGGGACAGCAGGCAATGTTTATACATTCCAGCTACAGGCTATAGTTGTTCCAGAAATCAATATAATCTATTTTTTTACTATCGCTTTTTTCTTTTTCTTTAAAAAATTTAGAAAGTTATAGTAGTAAGGTATCAAGATGGACGATTTGAAAATATACCAGACCATTCAAAAGTATTCTCAAAACGATCAGCATGTCGTTTTGGCAACGGTTGTAGAAGCACTGGGCGCAACCCCCAGAAAAGAAAGTGCCAAAATGCTTCTTTTGCCTGATGGCAGTTTTTTAGGTACAGTAGGTGGTGGATGCGTAGAAGGAAGAGTCAAGATAATAGCACAAAAAATCCTATCGTGCGAAGAATCTTCTCCTGCCACTATCAAAGTGGATCTGCTAGGAGAGCCAGGATATGGAGAGATGGATGTGTGCGGTGGCGTTATGAAAGTTATGCTGGAAAAATTTTAAATTGCCACTCAGAAAGCTCGCAGCAAAGGAGACTTTTATGAGAAAATTTATACTTTTTGGAATATTTTTTTGCCTTTTTGTATCTCAAACTTTTGCAGTCAACTATGCCCTCTCTTTTGATGGATACGATGATTTTGTAGAAATTTTGAATAACAACAATTCTTTAAGCCTCACTGCCATGACAGTGGAAGCATGGGTAAAAGCGTCACCAGGGGGAAGCGTAGGAAGAGTGGTATATAAAAATGCTGCAAGAACAGGGAATTCTGACAACTATACTCTCAACGTGGGAAATAATTCTGCCCCCTATTTTCATATTGAAGAAGCCGTAGGAGATAGAGATTATTCGGTCACGTCTACTGTTTCAGCAACCTCCACACAATGGATGCACATAGCAGGCGTATATGATGGAAACCAGATGCGTATTTATATCAATGGTATGCTGGATAATACTATAACAATTGGTAGCCAGGCACTCTATCAAGGTGCAGAGAACCTTTTTCTTGGAACAGATCGTTTTAGCAATCATGGTGGTTATCCTGTAGGCCAAATCCCACGAAATTCTTACTCTGGTCTTATAGATGAAGTCCGTATATGGAATATCGCAAGGACAGATCAACAAATTGCTGAAAATTATAATAAAACAATATCTGGAACGACCACTGGATTGGTTGGATATTGGAATTTCGATGAAGCTTTAGATAGCCAGACTGTATTGGATTTAAGCGGGAATAACAATCATGGAGTACTGGGGCTTTCTACACTATCGGCAGCAGACGATCCTGCAAGAGTACTCTCTGATATTACAATCGTTCCCGAAGCATCTACCTGGGTATTCCTGCTATTCGGGCTGTATGCTTTTATGATGCAAAAAAGATACAAAAATCATAAGTTCTAATATCCAAACTATATAGAAGTAATGCCTATGGCTATTATTTTTTTTAAAAAACCTAAATAAAAGGAAAAAACCTATGCCAATTAAAATAAATTTACTCTATTTCTTACTCTTTCTACTTTTCCCAGGTTTAGTTTCTGCAGCGACTTATAAAATCAAGTCCTATCATACAGGTCCAGCGGGCTGGAGCCTGGAATCTGGGGACTATACAACAATGCACAGATCAAAGCTTTTGGATCCTACCTATTTTGGCCCTACGGGAATAGTGAACGATGTACAGTTCACTATAAACAATGTAGCAGACATCACTGCTGAAAATTTGGCCGATGCAGATATTTTTGTCGCTATGTTTCCTTATGGCGGAGCCAATATAACCACTTCACAAGCTCAGGCCTTAAAAGATTTTGTGGACAGAGGAGGGAGTCTGATTGTTTCTGTAGATGGTAGTACAGTAGCCTCAGGAAACACTCTAGGATCTTTGTTTGGCTCTGTAGGATTTGGCGGAGGAAGCACTGGCGGTTCCACTACGATTAACAACACTACCATCGCTCCAGAGCTTACCAACGGCTCCTTTGGCACAGTCAGTACCTTAGGATGGTCTTCTAATGCTACGACTCAAATAATAACCCCTGGAACATCCACCAAGATAGACACATTCGGAATGGTTTCTGTTATAGCTCCAACGGCTAGTACAGGTTCTGTTGTTTTCTATGCAGACACAGATAACTTTGCTTACGGTGGAATACACTATACAGGTGACTGGCAAAAATTGGCACTGAACCTTTTTAGCTATAGTGCTCATAGCACACATACACAGGCCGTCCCTGAGCCATTTTCTGGCGTTCTGATGTTGCTATCATTGTGTGTTTTTTGGGGATTAAAAGGAATATACAATGTCAAATAAGATATTCTTTACTTTACTCTTGGCAATAGCTCTGTGTTTTGGGAGTATTGCCAGTGCCACGTTGATTCCTTATACTTCGATTACCCCTACAACAAGCCTGGTTCATTTGTCAAGCTGGACTCTCGATAAAATAGCTGATGGAGTAACGAACGATTATGTATTTCCTGATGGTGGATTTGTATCTACCAGCACATCAGGAACAGTACACCTGACCTTCAATCAGAACTTTAATCTGACAAGCTTTGTTCTTTGGAATGATGTCAACATCGGAGATCAAGGTGTAAGAACATTCCGCCTGGATTTTTTTAATGAGGTGGGCATGTTGCTAAGTTCGACAAGTACCCTCAATGCCATTAGCATCCTTGATCAACAAATCTATGCTTTTAGCGCAGTACAGAATGTCAAAAAAGTAGACTTTGTTATTCTGACTTCAGCATACCAAATAGAAATACGGGAAGTTTCTTTTAACGGAGTTGCCAGTGTCCCAGAGTTCAGTTCTCTTGTTTTGATGGCCTTAGGAATACTCACTCTGATGTTCGGAAACAATAAAAAATAAATATGAACACAAGCAAGATTCTTTGGACAGAAGGAATTTCTAAGACTTACCCAATGGGTGAAATACAGGTTCATGCCCTTTTGAATACAGATATGGATGTCCAGGCAGGGGAAATTTTGTGCATTCTTGGGCCTTCTGGTTCAGGCAAAAGCACTCTTCTGAATATTCTGGGAGGGATGAATTCCTCCGATACAGGAAAGATTCTCTTCCAGGGGCAGGAAATTTCTTCTTATAGCCCTGAACAGATGACCCTTTACAGAAGGAATAAAGTCGGCTTTGTTTTTCAGTCTTATAACCTTATGCCAAGCCTTACAGCCAGGGAAAATATAGATCTTGCAAGGCAAATCTCCCAAGAGCCTCTGGACTCTTGCCAGGTATTGCAGTGGGTGAATATGCAGGAAAAATCGGATCATTTCCCCTTCCAGCTTTCGGGAGGGGAACAGCAGCGCATAGCCATTGCCAGAGCCATTGTCAAAAATCCAGACATGCTTCTATGCGATGAGCCTACAGGTGCCCTGGACTATGAAACAGGAAAATGGGTATTGAATACCCTGGTCGAAATCAACAGGAAAACCCAAAAAACCTGCATTATCATCACGCACAACACTGCTATAGCCAAAATCGCCCACCGTGTTCTTTTCATGAGAAGCGGGAGGATTAGCGAGGAAATAAGAAACGAAAACCCACTCCTGCCTCAGGAAATTTTTTGGTAAAGATTTTTCACCGCAGAGACGCTGAGAACGCAGAGAGGAATAAAAAATATTAAAAAATTTTCTCTGCAACCTCTGCGTCTCTGCGGTAAATTTTTTTCTTTTTGATTACGGTTTATCCGACTTAGGACAGAAGGAAAAACATCGTCCACAGCTCAGGCAATTTCCTTTATGGATGCTATAGTATTTTCTTATACGACTTAGAGAAAAAAGAATTGCCTGGAGCATCAGATACGATCCCAGAAATGCTCCTAAAATATGGCATCCTAGCCAAAATTCTCGACGAATGGCAAGGGCTTCCTGATAAAGAGCTTCATTGGTTTGCCCTGAAGCTCGGAAGGCCTTGCTTTCTAAAGTCATATTCTCTATCTTACCTGCATCCTCTGCCTGGATTCTTTCTGCAAGAGAAACTGTTCTATTGACCTGAGAAAGAGGAATATAGAGCTTACCAAAAAACCATGAACTCAAGACTACAACTGCTGGAAATAGCAAAAACAACAGGAAAAGACGGCGTACCCCCTTGCTACGTTCTTCTTTCCATCCTTCTGTGGGAGGCAGAATAGCACCAAAAGGACAAGATTTTTCACATAAGCGGCAGGATACACATTCTTTTGGGGTTATGGTCACATGCCAGAAGCAAAGTCGAGAGAGCCAGCCAAGCAAAACTCCATAAGGACAAAAGAAGCGGCAATAAGGACGGGCTAGAAACATTCCTATACCAAGAAAGATAAGTCCCACCATCAGCATCTCTATATTTCCCGAAAAGCGAAAAAAGGCGACAAAGGGATCATACTGGCATATAATAAAACTGCTACCTGTTGCAGCCAAAAGGACAGCCAGGCCTAAATAAAGATAGGCCAAAAAGTGAAGCGGTATTGCCAGCCATCTTTTAAGCTCTAAAGGTTTGAAGATGACAATATCTTGCATGATGCCCAGAGGACAGACAGAAGAACAAAAAGTCCTGCCAAAAAGCAAGGAATACAAGAGGGGAAGAAAAAATACCAGCAAGGTTGTCATGGGCACAAAGGTATTGGCATGAAACAGAGCATGCACAATATTTTGTATTGCACCAATAGAACAAACACAGCCTTTTTTATAAAAGCCAAAATAGAAAAGGCAAAAAATCCCTAAAAGAAAGAGACCTTTCCTATCTCTTTTTTTCAAGGCCAGATAGGTTGCAAGGTTTAAGCATAAAAACAAGACAGCAACATCACCAAACTCCCAAAGCCCCGAACGAGGCATAGGAGTTTGAGGGGTAGGGATGATATGCCCATTATCAAATTCCGGTTTGGGAAAGCGGTCTTCAGAAAAAGAAAAAACAAGCAAAACAAACAAAAAGAATACAAAAAGACGCATATTCTACCTTTCCAGATTTTCGTAGATACATTCTGCTAATGCTGTAGCTGCCTGGGGATGGAAGCGAAAGAAAAGTTCGGGTTCTATCAGCTCTAGTTCCATGAGAACAGGCTTATTGTTTTCATCTTCTGTGAAATCCACCCGTGCATACTGCACAGGATAAGGTGCAGCAGCTATCGCATCTTCTGCAAATCGTTTTTCCTCTTCTGTTGGACTGTAAGGCTCTACGCAACCGCCATACACTTCCTGAACACGAAAGTCTCCTGGTTTGGGGATTTTGCGTATTGCGTGGCTGAAGCGGTTAGCCAGGACAATGCAGGATTTTTCTCCTGAGATAAGAATATTTTTTTGCAAAGGCTGTATCATCATCTCTTTTTCTGCTACTAATTTTTCCAAGACAGGCTGATATTTTTCTACATTATCCAAAGATATACGATAGGTATCCAGAGCACCCGCAGACACTACAGGTTTTATAACGATCTCAGGCCATCCCTGTTTTCTCATAACTTCTCTCAATACAACAGGAGAAGAAACATAAAGAGTAGACACGACGTTGATTCCTTTGTTTTCCATATCCTGAATATACCTTTTGTTTATATTCCATTGTATGGTAGGCAGAGAGTTGAAAAGTCGTGCCTGTTTTGTTATCTGGCTTAGCCATGTCTGAAATTTTTCAAAATTTTCAGAATAGTTCCATGTGGTTCGGATTAAAACAGCAGAGCAGAAAGACCAATCAAAATCAGGATCATCCCATCCTTTACGGATAGTATTCAATCCTATGCTTTGCAACGCATCAATAACGCAGTTGTCTTCGTTTTTGACCTGTATTCCTCTCCAGTCCGAAGCTGCTGGAGAAATATAGTGTTGCTCAGTGGCAACGATAACATCTATTTTTTTCATTATGATTACTCAATCTCAAAAATATGCTTTATAGTTTCCGCCTATTCTGACGTTTTCTGTAGCCACAGCCTTATTTATAAAATATCTATAAATACCAAATATTCTGTGAGAGATAGGGTTCCATAAAAAAATGTTTTTTTTATTCGCATACCCTCATATCTTTCGATTTTCTATAAAGCTTTCGTAGAATTTTGTGCAATTCGGTTTCTGGTAAAGAGAGAATTTCGGAGAGGGGCTTGTTTCCTGATATGTTGGATATATCCTGAAAGATTCTCTGCGCTGTCTGGTAGTAAGGATCTTTTTGGGGGGTAGTTCCATACCATGCCCAGTAGACCAATTCAAAAAGGCCTGAGAAATTGACATCCAGGCGATCTGCCAGTTGAGAGAGATAATAGTGAGGGTAATCGCTGTGGGTCAATCCAAAAATTTCCGCCACAGATTCAAAACGTGTGTGGATTTTTTGCGGAGAGAATCCATTACGCCACAGCATGATAAAGAGATTATCCAGATTGCTGTATAAAGGTAGAAAGCAGGGAAAATCCTTCACGTGTCCAAGCTCGTGTTTGTGGACGGTTTCTATATGTCTGGTAAGATATAGCTGAAAGAGAATATCCCATTTTTCTTCGCCATCAGGGATGGGAATATGGCTAAACGCTTTTATAAGAAAGGCATCTGCCAGAGAAGAATAAGAATCTTTTTCCAAGGATTTTTCAGGAAGAAGCGATTTAAGCCTGGCGTAAAGATATTTGATAGCCCCTAAAGATGGCCGAATCGTATCTATGGCAACGTAAAAGCCTTTGGAAGATAGAAAAGCCCTGCCTGCGACCTTAGAAGAGCCAGATTGGTAGCCGAGGTATGTATCAATCATGGTTTCATCGCCGAGAATAGCCTGATACGTGAGGTTTTCTTCTGGGATTCTATGCTGGCGAACGGAAATCTTATTCATGAGCCGAGCATCAAGATGTCCATAGTTATTGCCCAAATCCAGTGCTTTATTACAGTTAGAAAGATACTCGCCCAGACTCCCAGGCCTTGGATTAAAAGGATCTGCCTCTCGCACCAGGACAAAATAGGACGAAAATTCTTGTGAAGGGCTGGTCAATAGAGGAATTTGGTTGCGTTTTGCTATACGATTGATATAGGTGATGAGCTGTACTATATTGAGCTTGCCTGTGTCATAATAGGCAGAAAGCAGGGTTTCCATATCTTCTAAAAAGGCTATCTTCTGGGCAAGACGCTTTTGCTCTTTCTCTGATCCTGGGATTTTTTCATAGATAATTCTGGCTTCTTTTTCCCATCCGATTTTTTCCAGGGCTTCAGCTAGAAAAACAAGGCTTGGAATGTCTTCTTTCCTGGCTTTCTGGAAAGCATGTTTCAGATTTTGGTAAAGAGGAGCGAGGGTATTTTCAGAATGATAGAGAATTTCTTGGGGAATGATTCTTTCCCATAATCCAAAGGCCTTTTGATAAGAATCCTTTTCCAGAAGAATCTTGCGATACACTTGTACTGTATTCAATTGATAGGGATTATAGAGCAGCGATGTTTCCAAATATTTTATGGCTTCTTCTTTTTGTCCCAGAGCAAGCAAAAATTCTGCATGGTCTGTAAGGAATAGTCCTTGCTTGGGGAAGAATTCCAGGGCTTCCTGAGACAGCGACAAGCCTTTTTTCCAAAGTCTGGCTCGTTTCAAGGCAGATATTTCGCGCCAAAAGGCACTTTGCCATCCCAGTTCTTCATCTGTATTCCAGATATAGGTAGGAAACAATATCTTGATTTTTTTGAAGCACTGCAAAGAATCAGAATAGTTTCCCTCGACCATTTCGCTAGCTGCCTCGAAGAAATAGGGCTTCACAAGATAGGGATTGTATTCTTTCGCTTTTCTTGCATGATATAGTGCCTGACTCCATTGGAAAGTATGCAAAAAATACCAGGCATAGAGCAGATGCGCCTGAGGGATGCAAGATTTTTCCTGTAAAAGAGCCTGAATATGCTGCTGGGCTTTAGGATAGTCCTTCTTTAGAAGAAAGGCTTTTGCCAGATCTAGTTGTAGAAAAGCAGAAAAGAAAGGCCGTTGCAAGAGCAAACCTTCCATTTCCTGAATTTTTTCCGATAAAATAGTCTTCTGACGAGCCAAAAGATAGGACTGAATCGTTTTATCCAGCAAGGCAATTTGTTTACTATATGCTTTTTTTTCTTCTGACTCTCCCTCTTCTGCCAGCAAGGCATCCTGGTAAAGAACCAGGGCATGTATATAAGAAGGAGAATTCTCTAAAAAAGCAGAAAGAATCTTTTTTGCCTCTTTAAACTGGTGGGATTCGATACAACGCATTGAGATTTCGATAGAATCTGGAATCCAATACCCATCGCCGTTGTTCGATAATGATAAAAAAGAGCATCCACTAAGGAAAAAAAAGAAAAAAAAATAGAGCAATGGCTTCATCTGTTTGCTATAGGTTAAGAGGAGACTTTAAGGAACTCTGGGGGCATTTTTTCCACAAGCCATATTTGAGGCTCAGGGTGATAGAACGATATGCCCGCTTTTTTAGCTTCATGACAGAGTACAAGAATCAACTGGGTCTTTTGACTATGACGACGAGCGACTCGCTGGGCGATTTCTATTGTATCGCTCAGATGAACGTATTTTCTCGTGACAGGAATCAAGCCCTTTTCCAGGATGGAAGACACATTTTGCGATGCTGTCCCATGATAAAGAAACTCCGGCGGATCAACAGGAGGATATACAATCTCTTCGCTTGCTTTTGTAGAATGCCCATATCTCGCTCGGATTCTGTCTCCCTGCACTTCCAGTCTTTGCTTGTCTTTTTGTTTTTCTACTGCATCTAAAATATCTTTTTGGGTTGCCCAGGAATACATTCTGTTTTTTGCCAGACCATCAAGCAATGTCTGGATTTCCACAAACCCATCTTTACCAAGAGAAAGCCCTAATTCTTCAGGATGATGGCGCAAAACATAGACCAGGTATCTCTGCAATTTTTCTATTTCCATGACTTTCTTTCTCAAAAAAACTTACCCAGGTTTTTGCCCTGGGTTTTATAGTTTTTTTCAACTATATTTTCCTATACCTTACGAAAAAAACCAATGCCATGATGGCAAGAATAAAGGTAGAAGGCTCTGGCACAACATTCTCTGCGAAAAGTTCGATTTCATTGATAGTCAGCCAATCGGTCGTACTTACTAATGTAAATCGAATATAATCTACATTGGTATTGATTGCCCAGGTATTGTCGTAAGACATGCCTGTACTGATATAGCTTCCTGTAATGTTGGTATAATTTACGCCATCGGGAGAAATTTCCATTTGGTATTTGCTCTGGTGGTGGCTATACATTGTGTTTACAAAGACTCGGATGCCTGTCAGGTAGTATATCTGGTTAAGATTGATGACAAGAGTCGTTGTTGCGCCTGTGAGCGGCAGCCAATATTGGTCAATACCATTCCCAAAAGTATTGTTGAACATATGTTTCATTTCATAGTAACCGTTACTATAAGCCCCTGATGAGGCCGTTACCACAGTTCCATTGGGAGCAGTATAAACTGTGGATTGATATGCGCCACCAGTGCCTCCCGATAGATCAATTTCATAAGGCACTGCATATAGATTGAAAGCGACAATCAGCAGCAAAAGAAATAAAGTTTTACATTTATGCATAATTTTTCCTCCAAAAAACAAAGATATATAAAAATTATAAAATTTATCCTAGCAAATATTTTATAAAAAAGCAAAAAATATATTTTCTGGATTTTCAGAATCCAGTTTTTTACAATACATTACACTCTTGCTTTTTTTCCTTTCTTAGGATAAAATTTTTATTTAAAACTATTTTGATAATGCCAGATTTCTTTTCTGTTTTTAAAGGAAGATAACTATGTCATTTGCATTCGCTTTTCTTTTTGATGTATGGAAAGAGCTATTTGCAGCTATTGTAATTCTTTTAATTGGTTGGTGTTGGGGAAAATGGAGAGCTATCATTATCTGGAAGAAAAAGGAGTTTAAAAACCGCATTTTGATCGCTCTGAATACCCTTTACAAAGAGGGCAATCAATATCGCCTTTCCCTGCGTACTTTATTCGAGAAAGACCTCTATGATGTTCTGCAAGATGAAAGAATGGTGCGTCTTGTGGAAAAGGCCATTGATGCTACGCCAGAAGAAAATCCTGTATTGCGATTAGAAAAAGAAGATTCCTGGTATATCCTCAATTCTGTTCTCAATAAGATTGCAGAGCAGTTTGCAACCTGGACGATTCGTCGAGATATGGGACTGGGAGTCAATTCTAAATGGTACACCTTCTGTATGACATACGAAAAAGAAGGTGGTGTAAAAATGCACAAAATCCGCGTTATGCTCATACAAAAAGATATTCTTTTAAATTTCCCTGATGAGGGAGAAATTTTACTAGAATCAGGGAAGCATACAACTCGTGTTAAAACCTTGCGTATCATGAAAAAAGAGCTTCAGGAAAACCCTCATCTTTTCATGAATCTTGAACTGTATCAGTAAAAATTATTTTTTTATAGAAAGGCTAAACCTTGTTTCACAAAATACAACCCCCATCGAATGAGCCTGTTCTATCGTATAAGGCAGGTTCTGTAGAAAAAAGATTGCTCAAAGAAGAACTCAAAAGACAAAGAGAAAATCCTGTCGAGGTTCCTCTTGTAATTGGTGGAAAAGAAATCAAAACGGGGAAGATACAGGATATTCGAGCCCCGCACAATCATTCTCTGAAGCTAGGATTCTTCCATAAAGCAACAAAAGAGCATGCTCAAATGGCAATTCAGGCATGTAGGGAAGCATCCGCAGCCTGGGCAAGAATGCCCTGGCAAAGCAGAGCAGCTATCTTCCTGAAAGCTGCGGATCTGCTCGCTGGCCCATACCGTCCTATTTTAAACGCTGCCACAATGCTAGGCCAAAGCAAGAATGTGTTTCAATCAGAGATTGATGCTGCTTGTGAACTATGCGATTTCTGGCGATTCAATTCATTCTATATGCAAAAAATTTATGAAGAGCAGCCTACCATCCATGCTCCTTATACATGGAATGCTTTAGAATACAGGCCTCTCGAAGGTTTTGTATTTGCTATAAGTCCTTTCAATTTTACCTCAATCGCAGGCAACCTGCCCGCCAGTCCTCTTGTTATGGGGAATGTCGTAATATGGAAGCCAGCAAGCACTGCTATACTGAGTGCCTATTATATCATGAAAATTTTCCAAGAAGCTGGTTTACCTGAAGGCGTGCTTCAGTTCCTGCCAGGAAGTGCATCGGAAATGGCAGATCCTCTCCTGGATAGCCAGGATCTGGCTGGAGTCCATTTTACAGGCTCAACCGTGACTTTCCAGAAAATATGGTCTAAAGTAGGCGAAAACTTACCCAAAAATGTCTATCGTAGTTACCCCAGACTGGTCGGTGAAACAGGAGGAAAGGATTTCGTTATCGCAGCTCCTGATGCTGATCCTATAGCACTTGCTGTTGCCCTTTTCCGCGGAGCCTTTGAATATCAGGGACAAAAATGTTCTGCTGCCAGCAGAGCTTATATTCCTAAATCTTTGTGGCCTACCGTGAAAGCGGAACTAAACAAAATGGGTGCCGATGCTACCCAGGGAGATATAGAAGATTTCCGTAATTTTACAGGGGCAGTGATAGATAAAGCAAGCTACGATTCTATTACAGGCTATATCGAATACGCAAAGCAATCGCAGGAAGCCCAAATCATTCTGGGCGGAACATATAGCGATGTTAAAGGATATTTCATAGCTCCCACAGTGATAGAAACCCAGAATCCACATTTCAAGCTGATGGAAGAAGAAATATTCGGACCTGTATTGACTGTGTATGTTTTCGACGATGACAAGCTGGAAGAAACGCTAAAGCTCGTGGATAGCACAAGTCCATATTCCCTCACAGGAGGGATCTTCAGCAAAAACAGACAAACCATCTTGAAAATGTCTGATGCGCTTGTCAATGCTTCTGGTAATTTTTATATCAACGACAAGCCAACAGGGGCTGTGGTCGGACAGCAACCTTTTGGTGGAGCCAGAGCCAGTGGTACCAACGATAAAGCAGGCAGTCTGTACAATCTCCTTCGATGGACAAGCTTACGAACCATCAAGGAAAATTTCCTGCCTCCAACAAACTATCGCTACCCACACATGGAAGAAGCTTAACAGAATACAGGATAACGTTGTTAAGGAATCAGGATTAAATAATTTATCCATTTAGATGATAAAGATAATAAGTGCAATAAAAAAAGTTAGTTTTTTGCCTCAGGCTGAAGCAGTGCTATTGCATAGCACTGCTTAGCCTGCACAGGCTTCTTTTCGTGTATAAATTGTGGCCGCTGGGTTGCGCCAAAAAAAGTCGTCTCTGCTCAAAAGCCGAACGCCAGCGCAATTCCTGCGCCTTCGGTCAATACCCTCTAAATGGACACGTATGAGGTTTACGAGGATACTATGCTAAAATATCCTGCTACAAAAGGTTTTACCCTGCTGGAAATTCTTCTGGCTATGGTGATTTTTTTGCTAGGCAGTGTAAGCCTTTTATCACTTTTCGTTCTTTCCGTAGATTTGCATAAAAGTGCGATAGAAGATCAAAAAATATCCTATATGGCACAATCTATTTTATCAGAATTAAAAGGTGTAGATATACTCTATGGGGTAGAAATAAAGAATATACAGAATAAGAAAAGTAAAAACTTTCCCGACTATACCTATGATATTCTTTTTCAAGATATAGGAAACGATGCTGTTTGGGTAGACTTAAAGATAAACTACCAGAGATATGGTAAAAAAGAGGAAGTTGCCTTCAATACAATTTTTTATCGCAACTTTCCGCCAAAAAAATAGATAGGGAGAAAATTGCATGGCTTTAGAAATATTGAGCGTTCGAGTGCTTTCTTTGCGTAAGAAAATTTATTGGCTTATTGGAATTCAAGGCGTTTTGAAAGTCTTTCTGTTGTTTCTCGTGCTTTGTGCTGCGACGTTTATCTTGGACTATTTTTTACACTTGCCTTTAACCCTACGCATTGTTTTCCTGATTGCATTTTTGGTTTTTCATGGTTATTCTATCATGAAATATTGCTTTATCCCGCTTAGAATTCCTATTTCACAAGAAGACATAGTTCTTGCCATAGAAAAGTCTCATCCTTTCTTACAAGACCGCCTTATCTCTGCCATCCAATTCCATCGCCTGCTCCAGGATCCTTCTTATAAAGATTCTAAAGCAATGACCATGAAAGTCATTGAAGAAGCAGAAGAATTCCTAAAAGACATTTCCTGGAATAGAATTCTGAATATTCGCTCTGTAGTACGAAAAAGCCTTCTGCCTCTAGCGATTCTTTTTTGCTTTAGTATGTGTTTTTCTCTCTTTCCTGGCATGGAGAACCTCACAGAAATCTGGTTTAAGCGAAATTTCTTTCTGGAAGATACTCCCTGGCCAAGAAAGACCTATATCTTTTTGCTCCAAGACCATTTTATTGTCCCTGCACGAGAAAAAATCCCCTTAAAAATCACCAGCAGCCTGGCGACAGAAAAAATTTCCTTATGGTATCTCATGGATAGCCCAGGAATTCACATCTGGAGAGAAAAACGCTTGCAGAGAGAAGAAAACGTTTTTTCCACAAATATAGACCCTCTTTTGCATCCCATGTATTTCTATCTCCAGCTCGGCAGTGCATTCTCCAGCATGTATAAAATTATCCCTGGAGAAGAAAAGAATGAAAAGACCTTGCAAGAAATTTCCCTTACTTTTCCTGACTATTCCATCACAAAAGCCAGGGGAGAAAGTTTGTTCCTGAGAGTGGCTACAAGAGGAAGCGTTCCCAGAGCTGCTTTTATTTCCTATGCGTTTGGGCAAAAATCCTATCGTCTGCCTTTGGTAAACCAGGGAAAAGGGTTTTTCAAATACGATTTTTCCAGCCTGACAGAAAATTTTACTTTTTCTTTGCAGGGGGGAGATGACCAGGATGAATTGCCTTTATACCATGTGAAAATCCTTCACCCTCCTACTACAGAGTCTGTTGCAGTATGGTATCAATATCCTGAATATACCAAAATGGCAAACACTCCCTGGGATTCCCCACAGATGCAGGGAAATATTACCGCCCTGGCAGGCACGAACAGCATTGTTAGAATCAAGACAAACATCCCCCTGAAGGAAGCACGGATCGTTTTTCCAGGAAAGCAGGAAGCTGTCATGAAAGATATTTTTCTGACACAAACCCCACCAGATGCTTCTCTTGTAGAATCCCCCTTGTACTGGTATGGCAAAATTCCTGTACTCTATGATAGCCGCTATCGCTGCGATCTTGTTGCCGAGAATGGTTTGAAAGATGCCAATCCAGCAGGCTTTTATATCCGAGTTTTACGCGATCAGGCACCCTATATACAACTGATTTCTCCCAAAAGAAAAGATGTTGACATGATCCCCACTGGTTCGCTCTTGCTAAAAAGCAAGGCAACAGACGATTTTGGCATCACAAAGCTGGCTGTGCAATATAAAATCAATCGCCAGGAATGGGAAGAGATTCCCCTGGAAAAAATCCACAATGATGTGGAATATGGAATGAAGGAAATCCAATCTCAGTATCTTCTGGAAATGAGCAAAATCAAAGCTAAAAAAACATTGCCATCAGGAGAGATCACTCAGGAAGAAAGAGCATTGGGAAAGGGAGACAATATTTCCGTAAGAATTTATGCTAAAGACAACAATACATCAGGGATGGGAGGCAGCAAAGAAAGCCAGACAATCCAAATCGATATTTTTGACAAGGGAGAACTAGCCAATCTTTTAAATGAAAAGCTTAAAGAGATAAAAAGACAACTGCGCAGGATAGCAGATCACCAAAAAGAACGCAAAAATACCTTAGGGGAATTTCTCTTTCTGGAAGGAAAACTGGAAGCAGGAGATATAGCGAAAATCTTGCAACTGAGATTTGCACAAAATTCGATTTCTCGCGATATAGCGAGCCAGTGTGAAGATGTAAATCATATTCTATGGACAATTGAAAACAACCAGATTTGGGAGCTGTTTGCGCGGGAAAAACTGGAAACCGTCCAAAAAAGCTTACAAAATATGGCCGATGAAGAAAAGAATGGACAATACACTGGCATTTCTGCGCAGATAGAAAAGCTTTTGATGGATGTGTACCAGAAAATTCGTAATGAGCCACAAGAAGGAAAGAACGGGATTGCAGAGGCAATCTCCCTGCAAGACCAAATCATAAACGATTTGAATAAGCTCATCACTCTTTTGAGCGAATGGGAAGATTTTACAGAAGTAATCAGGGATTTAGAACAGATCCTGGAGTTACAAAAGAAAATGAATCCACAGCTCAAAAGACTTTTGGAAAGGCAATAGTCATGGAAGAAAAAAGTTGGAAATCCTTCTTGCGCATTGCAATATGCTCCTGTCTCTTGATTTTTTTTCTCAGCTCTCTTTTTTGGTGGAAGCCTCCCTGGCAGACCGTATCGAGAGTATGGTCCCTGGAGCAATGGAATTCTGGCAATATGCAAATCATTCTCCATGCTCAAAAAAAAAATGCGCAAATGCAACAGATTGCAAACACTGCCTATAAGCAAATAGACAGGCTGGACTTGCTTATCAATGAACACAATCCCAAAAGCGAAGCAGGGCAGCTTCGTCTTTTTATGGAAAAAGGCGAGAAAGATGCCAGGTTTGCTCTTTCTGCGGAACTTTTCTCCCTGGTACAATACGCTCTGCTCGTCTCAAGGCATAGTAAGGGAGCTTTCGATATAACCGTGGCACCTTATCTCAATCTTTGGAAAAAATGCACCCAGGAAGATCGCATGCCTACAAAAGAAGAAATCCAGAGTATCCAGAAAGTCACAGGATCCAGGCACATAAAACTGGACATAGAAAAAAAAGAACTCAGCATCACATCTCCTGGCCTGTCCCTGTCTTTAGGTGCTTTCGTGAAAGGCTATGCCGTAGATAGAATAGCCAGTTTTCTCCAGGATCAAAAAATTCCCGTAGGAATGGTAAACATGTCTGGAAATATTTACTGCTATGGCAATAAAAAATGGCTCATTGGAATCCAGGATCCAAGAATCACAGAGCCAGACGCTCCCGAAGAAATCATTGGCACTATCGCTCTTCAAAACAAAGGCATCGCCACCTCTGGACACTATCGACGCTATTACGAAATCAAAGGAGAGCGATTTTCGCATATCCTGGATGCCCGCACAGGCTATCCTGTGCCCATGATGGGAATTGTTTCCGTCAGCGTAATTGCTTCGACCGCGATGGAAGCCGATGCCTACTCTACAGTGTTCTGCATCCTGAATCCACAAGAATCTCTCAGTCTGGCACAGAAGCTTCATCTGGAAGCACTGATTATTGTTCAGGATAAGGACAAATACCTGCTTTATGAAACTCCAGGCTTTGCACAATATTGGGAGGAAAAACCATCGGGAATTTTCCAAAGCGCAGGGAATTAACAGTGTACCCATGGAAAGAAGCATCTAGTAAAAAATAACTAAAGAGGTAAAATCATGAAAACACAGCATAAGCCAGGTGAAATCATAGATAAATTTCGGTTGGTTTCGTATTTAGGTACAGGCACTTTTGGAGAAGTATGGAAAGCTGAGCATACAGAATTGCCTGGCAAAATAGAAGCCATCAAGTTCGCTTTAGATCCTGATTCTCTGGATGTCCTTCGGGAAGAGGCTTCAGTACTCCAGAACCTTTCAAACACTAGTATTGTAAAGATTACAGATATGAACACAAGGGGAGATAGTCCTTATCTGCGGATGGAATACATCGAAGGGATTACTCTGGAAGATAAGCTTCAGATGGATGGAAAGCTACCCTGGAAACAGGCATTGTCCCTATGCCTCCAGATTCTCGAACCACTGGAAGAAGCCCATGCCAATAAAGTCCTTCATGGCAATCTCAAGCCATCGAATATTTTTCTATGCCATGATGGCATCAAAATCACAGATTTCTGCCTGGGCAGCTCTATATGCAATACAGCATACAACGCCCCTGAGAAAAAAACAGGAAAACTGAAACCTGCCAGCGACATTTATTCCCTTGGGGTTATACTATACAGAGCAATCACTGGCAATATGCCCACAGGTTTAGAGCCTCCCAGCCATTTTATCCCTGATTGCCCACCTCTCCTGGACAAAGTGGTTGCCAGAATGCTGGCAAGTCAGAGCAAACGCTATTCTAACCTTTCAAACCTCAGGAAAGACCTGCAAAGTGCCTCCTCCAGCAGCACTTTCTTTTTTGCTCGTTTCCTTTTTATTTTAGGCCTATGCCTGATAGTCTTTGCCCTAGGCTTTCTGATTCGCATTCGGATTGCGATGGGGACTATTGTATTTTTCGGCCTTTTTCTTCTGGAATGGTCCAGACCCTATATTCCTAATTTCTGGGCGTTGGTCTTTTTCTGGCTAGGAACAGGCCTGAGCGTTGTCTGGGCTGTAGAGAGAATGTATTTTTTCATCTATATCCCCATGATTTTTTCTATCATAGGAGCAATATGGTTCCTTGCCGTTCCTGGCGAAAATAAGCAAGAATGAAAAAAAGGGCTGGTATTGTAGCCTCAGTGTTGCATTGTAGCCGCAGGGTTGCGCCGAAAAAGTCTATGTATGCCAAATAGACTTCCGCCAGCGCAATCCCTGCGTCTTCGACAATACGGCCCAACTCTGCGGCTACAAATTATCACAATAAAGGCAATTATGGCTTAACGCATGACGGTAATGATAGACAATATGAAAAATCTAGCCCATCTATAAGGATTATCCATGGATCAGGAAACACAAGCTGTCATCAAATTTTGCCTTGCTAAAGGCTATTTGACACAATCTACTTTACATGCTTTGCTTACCAGGTACCAGGAGCTGCAAAAACAAGGGGAGTGCAATTTTTTTGCACTACTTGCTCAATCTTTGCGATGGACACAAGAGCAATTGCAAGCTGTGATTAAAGCTTCTTTGGCCGCCGATAGCACAAGGCAGTGCCAGGCTCCAGCAAACCAGACAACTCAAGTTCATCAGCAGTCCGTAGCGGATATTAGCAAGGAAGATTACTTGTTTGCGCGTGAGATTGTTTTCCGAGGCATGCTCAATATCGAAGTTATCAATCACCAGCTTGCCGAAAAATACTCCACAGAGGAAGGGAAAGCACTGTCCCTTTCACAATATTTACTTCGCAAACGCCTGATCGATATGGATGATTTTATCAAGATTCGCAAAGATCTAAGCTCTAATGAATCACTCGATAGCCCCCTTCCTGGAATCGAGCTAAAAATCATATATTCCAAAGGGTTGCCACAGCTACAACAAACCAAAAATTTACAAAAGATCGCCAAATATGAGATAATACGGGAAATTGGTAGGGGCGGTATGGGAATCGTGTATGCTGTGCAGGATAAAGAACTAGATCGGATAGTCGCTCTAAAGACTTTGTTCCACAACGAAAGTGAGGTGGATATCGAACGGTTTCAGCGAGAGGCACGTCTGGCTGCTTCGCTGCGACATCCTAATATCATCACAGTCTATGATACGGGAGTATGGCAAAATATCCATTATTTCACCATGGATTATGTGGATGGTATCGCTATTAGCGACTATGTCCAGAACATCAAGCCAAACATAGAAGAAATCGTCACGATGATGCGCGATATCGCCAGTGCTTTGTCTCTGGCACATTCTAAAAATGTCATACATCGCGATTTAAAGCCAGGTAATATTCTTGTAGATACACATGGTGTAGCTCATCTTGGAGACTTTGGGTTGGCTCGCGAACTCAAAGGAGAAAAGCAATTGACGCTGAGCGGTGCAATCATCGGCACTCCCGCTTACATGCCTCCAGAGCAAGCCATTGGTAACTTGAAAGCAGTAGATAAGCGAAGTGATATATATTCTTTTGGAGCAGTTCTTTATGAATTGTTAGTAGGTCGGCCTCCTTTGACAGGAGCCACGCTTGCGCAAAGCATCGCAGCGATTACAGAGCAAGATCCCATAGCACCACGCAAATTAGTCAAAGGGCTTGATATAGAACTGGAAACCATTTGCCTGAAATGTCTCGAAAAAAATCCCCAGAGACGCTATCCCAATGGCAAGGCTCTGCTAGCAGATCTGGATCGCTACCTGAAAGGCGAAGTCATCCAGGCCCGACCCGCGAGTTTCCTGTATAAGACCTCTAAGCTATTTTCACGCAATAAAATGGTAGCATCATTAAGCGCGTTGTGTCTGTCAATCATAATGGTTATTATTTACAGGCATAGGAGCTTTTGCAAGAAGCATGGAACAGAAATAATTACAATGGGTAATGAAACTTTATCTCTAGAACAAGAAATAACAAAGGATATTCTTACTATTTTACATGTTTTTAGTTGTCGTGTTTATGGACTAAGGAAATATAAAAATGAAATTAGTAAAGAAATACAAAATAAAGTTAAAGAGAAAGGATAAAAAAAATCTTGAGTGTCAGGCAGAATTATGCCGCCAACTATGGAATCTTGCACTGGAACAAAGGATTATGGCGTGGAAATTGCGAAAAATAACAATAAATATTTATGATCAAAAGAAAGAATTACCAGGGCTAAAGCAAGAATTTCCAGAATTTGACACGGTATACAATAAATATTTGTCAGCAGTCCTATTTCGATTGGAGGCTGCTTTCAAAGCTTTTTTTAGAAGAATTGGCAATGAAGAAAAACCTGGATTTCCTAGATTTAAAAGCAAAAAAAGATTTTTTTCGTTAGAGTCTCCAGGAGACTATTGCAATAGGATTAATGATTTTACTCTACGATTGCCACAAGGAATTGTCTTAAAAGTAAAAGAAAAATTGCCTGACAAAATAGGTACTATAGTTATCAAAAAACAGAATCAAAGCTGGTACATCACAATTGTGAGTGAAGTGGAAACAGCACAGCCCAAGGAATGCCAAAGTATTTTAGCCTTTGATTTAGGCATTAAAAGTCTTGCTGTTGGCTTCAACGGAGAATCTTTTAAAGAGTTTCATTCTTTAAAACAGATTCGTTATTTTGATAAAATCGTAGATTCTCTTAAATCCAAAAGATCTAAATGTAAAAAAGGCTCTCGACGTTATCGTTCTTATACTAAAGCTATAAGAAGAGCTTGCCATACTATTTCTAATAAACGCTCCAATCATTTTCACCATGTGACCAAATGGATCATGACAAAGGAAGCTGAAAATGCTATTGTCGTCGGTGATTTTAAGGTCAGGGAAATGTTGGATGAAAATAATAATAAACTCAATCGTGAAACTCAGAATCGTTGGGCAATCCATGAGTTTATTTCTATGCTTTCTTATAAAGCAAAGTTGTATGGTAAACAATTTTTTACAATCTCAGAACATAATACTACGAAATTGTGTTCTTCCTGTGGTTCTATCAAAAAGATGGCTTTAGCAAATCGTATATATTCTTGTGATAAATGTGGTTTTCAGTTAGATAGGGACCAAAATAGTGCTATCAATATCTATAAAAGATCAGTTAATATTTTGAAATTGTCCCTCAAACAACCCCTTGCCGTGCTCCGGCCGGCGGAAGCAACTGAGAAGAGCGAAGTCTCTACTAAATAAAGTCTCAGCAAACTTCTGATGAGCTATGCTGTTTACAGCATAGGTAAACCTGAAAAGATAATTTTAGATGTCTACTTTTGTCTATATTCAGGAGAGCAGGCGTATTGCTCACAGGAAACTCCAAGATATGGATGCTGGACTCTGCTGGCAAAACCCAATGGCAAAAAGATTTAGCGGTTACGGTTCGTGCTTGTGATGATATTGACAATAGCGATACCCAAACGATAATTGCATCATCCGATAATATCTTTTACGCCATCCATGCAGACGATGGAAAAATCCGATGGCAAAACGATATGTTCAAATGTATTTCCAGCACTCCTGTTATCATAGACCTAGATAACAATGGTCGCAAAGAAATTGTTTGTGCAAGCTCAATAACTTTCCAATCTCCTAATGAATATTAACATAGGGCAGCAAAGCTGCAAATCAAAATTTTTTATAAAATAACAAGCATTTTATGATTACAGCACTTCTCACTTGCGTTGCATACAGAGTCAAATAATATACGATTTAAACCACAGATGAACACAGATGAACGCAGATAATTTTTAAACTTCGTGTTCTTCATGTTCTTCGTGGTAAATTTTTTTTATTTGTGTTTATCTGTGTCTATCTGTGGTTC